>NZ_JAPYKS010000012.1:0-196986 GCF_037179605.1 Mesorhizobium salmacidum (SeqCode) | reverse complement strand
CCGGAGCTCGAGATGTCGGTGGCCGAGTTGGTCTCGGTCAGGTTGCGCACATCGGCCGACAGCACGGCGGCATCGTTGACCCCGGTGACGGTGATGGTCAGCGAGGCGGTCGAGGTGGCGCCATGCTCGTCGGTGACGGTGTAGCTGGCCACGACATCGGTGGTGGCGCCCGCCGCCAGGTGCTGGTAGGCGGCATTGCCGGCGTCGAGGCTGTAGCTGCCGTTGGGATTGAGGGTGAGGCCGGCGACCGGCGCGTCCAGGGCATAGGTGAGCACGGCACCGTCATCGACATCGCTGTCGTTGCCGGCGACGCTGCCGGTGATGGTGGTGTCCTCGAAGCCGGAATTGACATCGGCGGCCGCGACCGGGGCATCGTTGGTGCCGTGAATGGTGATCGTTACCGTCTGCGTATCTGTGCCGGTGTGGCCGTCGTCGGCCTTGATCGTGTAGGTGAGCGTCAGAGTCTCGCCTTGGGCAAGGAAGTCGAAGGCCTGCGATGCCGAGTTGAACGACCAATTCAGGTTGTGGGTGTCCGTCGGATCGGCGGCAAGCGAGGCCGGCGAAACCGTCAGCATGCCGAGCACGGCGGCGCTGTTCAGACCGCCCGTGGTGCCTGCGAGCGATACTGATGTCACGCTTGGGGTCAACGTGTCGGAGAGATCGGCGTCGGTCACCGTCAGGGTGCCGCTCTTCATCAGGGCTGCATTGGTCTCGGTCAGCGAGGCTGTAGCGCTATCGCCAGCGCCAATGATAATATCCGGCGCGTCATTGGTGCCGTTGATGGTAATCGTCACCGTCTGCGTATCGGTGCCGCCGTGGCCGTCATCGGCCTTGATCGTATAGGTGAGCGTCAGCGTCTCGCCGATAGCCAGGAAATCGAAGGCCTGCGGTGCCGAGTTGAAGGTCCAGCCCAGATTGTTGGTTTCGCCCGGATTGGCCGTCAGCGAGGCCGGCGAAACCGTCAGCATGCCGAGTACGGCGGCGCTGTTTAGCCCGCCCGTGGTGCCTGCGAGCGACACCGAGGCCACACTTGCGGTGACCGTGTCGGAGACATCGGCATCGTTCACCGTCAGGGTGCCGCTCTTCATCAGGGCGGCATTGGTCTCGGTCAGCGAGGCGGCAGCACTGTCGGTCGTCACCAGATGGATATCGGGTTTGTCATTGGTGCCGGTGAACTGAACGGAGGCCGTGGCCCAGCTCAGCGTACCATTGCCGAGCTGAATGGCGTAGGTCACTTTGTCAACAAGAACCTGACCGGCCGAAAGTGCCTGCAACAGGCCATCGATATTCGTTGTGTCGTAGTGGATGGTGCCATCGCTGGCTATCCATATCTTGGCACCCAAGAGGCTTGTGTCGGTTGTTCCGACGGCTCCCGCACTATCGGTGGAATATGTCACGTCACGCGTGAGCAGATCTGCTGGGGCATATATCTTCGTCGCGGTCGTCGGACTGTCGGCGTTGTCGATGGAGTAGAGCTGTTTGGCTGCGCCACCCAGATCATTCGCCAAAACATTCAGGACAAGGACGCCAGTTGCATCTTCCGAATAGAGGAAGGTGTCGTCCTTTGCCTGCGGTGTATTGGAGAACGATGTCGTGGTGCCGCCGGCACCGGTGACCTGAGTAGCCATTTTTCAACCCCCTGTTTTTCTGTGACAGACGCCCCTACGCCTGTTTGTTGCTAGTCCTGTTCGACCACGCTCTGTCCGAGCATCGATTCCAAAGAGCGGTACACAACTGGGTTGGAAGTGAAGTGCCGTGCATCATCAGCGAGCCTGCCGGGCAAGAAGAGCCGGCTGGAGCTTGCGGATGATGATCGCTTGATGGCGGCTGCGACGACGTTGGTCGCTTCGCTACGTCTCCCTACCCAATTGCATCGTCTAAACGTCGGTTTCCGATCAAAAGATTTTAGACGATGCTTATATTAGGAGATTATTAACCCTATCAGGCTGGACACGTCAACGTCGCAGTTGCAAAACAGTTAATAGTTAAATGTTGAAGCAAAGCCCCGGCCGCGGAAGTAGCCTTCCCTCAACCAATCGATCACGCATGGGGCGGCTATGTCGATTGTAGCCTGACGCGGTGCCGGTGGTATCCGGATCGATGCGGGAGGGCCTTATCCGGCTTCCTTACGCGGCGCCGGGCTGAACGCGGTCCTGTTCGAGGTGAAATGCCCGCCCTGGACACCTTTTCCCGGTTAGCGATGGTGCGGAGCCCGCCCGCATCCTCGGCTGACCTATCCGAGAGTTTGACTGGCCAGAGCATAAGTTACCGGTGTAGCTGCACCGTCGGCCGCAAAATCGGCGAGGCGTTTGCCCATCGACATGGTCAGTACCGTGTCGAAGACCGGCATTCCGCTGTGCGCCAGAAAGGCGGCGAATTCGCCGCTTCCCATATGCGTGTCCACCCGGAGGAAACTGCCCGAATGATCGGCGATGTGCGGCCGGACCACTGCGATGGCATCGGTATCTCGCTCCGCTAGGACCGGACCGATGACATGGCCGCGGCCGAAGGGCCGGCAGAGAGCGAAGGCCTTGAGCGCGCCCTCGCCGAAGAGCCCGTAGCCAACAGATTGTTCGAACAGCTTTTCGACTAGTGCCGCTCTATGCACTCCGAAACCGACCGCATCGAGCGCGATGATCGCCGGCAAGTGCTCGGCCACCAGCCGACGCACCTCGCCACACTCCCTGTCTATTCCAGCCGCCGTGGCGGCGCGGGCGATCCCATGGCAGTGATAGACGGTCTTCTCCGGCTTGAAGTCGAGCGAAAGGTAGAGCCGCTTTGCCGCCCGGGTCGCATTGAGGCGCAAGTCGCGCCCGACCACGTTGTCGAAGACCCGCTTCATCAGCCACTGGCCGGCTCCCAGCGTCTGCAGCCGCGGCGAGGTGATGACCATGCCCACGGTCGCGAAATCGTCGCCATGCGGGAACCACATGGCCGAGCCGAGCACCCGGCCGATCTCGTCGAGCGCAACGAACCCCCGTCCCGATTCGCGCAGGAATTGCCAGTCCTCGGCGCGATGCGGCCATCCCACGGATAGAGAGTGCGCGTGCAACCGGTCGAGTTCGACGCCTTCGATGTCGCCGATACGCATCGAGAAGGCATCGATTTTCAAGCTTCCGGACGGCTTCAATTCCATGCCTCTGAAAGACCGCGTAACGAGTGACACACAGGCCGCCCATGCTCCTGCCAACGCTAAAACAAACCATCGATACGATTTGCTAGAAAGCCGCGCACCAACGCAAGATTCAACTGAAACACTTCCGCTTTCGGCACGCAATCGCGAAAGAAGGCGCACATCCTTGAGGGTACTGCCCGGCGAACCCGGAATGCTGAACCCCAAATGCCTTGAGGGCTGGAATGGACGTCTTTGACATCCTTGACCGTCTCGTCGCCTTTCCGTCGGTGGCCGGCAAGCCGAACGGGGACATCGCCGGTTGGATCGAGGCCTATCTCGCGGAAAGGGGAGCGAAGGTAACCCTACTTCCAGGGCCGGAGGGTAACCGCTCCAATCTTTTTGCAACGATCGGCCCCGCCGATGTGCCGGGCTACATCCTGTCCGGCCACATGGACGTCGTTCCCGCTGGCGAGCCGCAGTGGAGTTCATCCCCTTTCGTGCTGCGTCCGGACGGCGAACGCCTCTACGGACGCGGCACCACGGATATGAAGGGCTTTCTTGCCGCTTCACTGGCGGTGGTGCCTGCGTTGGCGCGGCTGCGCCTTGCCAGGCCGATCCACCTCGCCTTCTCCTACGACGAGGAGATTGGGTGCCGCGGCGTGCCGCATCTCATCGTCCGGCTTCCCGACCTTTGCGCAAAGCCGCTCGGCGTCATCGTCGGCGAGCCGAGCGGCATGCGCGCCGTGCGCGGCCACAAGGGCAAGGCGGCCGCCCGCGTGACCATCAAGGGACGTGCAGGCCATTCCTCACGGCCGGACGTCGGGCTCAACGCCATCCATGCGATGTCCGAAGTGCTCGCCGCTGCCGTGAGTGAGGCCGAGCGGCTGACGCATGGTCCTTTCGACCCTGCCTTCGAGCCAGCCTATTCTTCGCTGCAGGCCGGCGTGATCGCGGGCGGACAGTCGGTCAACATCATCCCCGACAGCTGCACGCTGGACCTCGAGGCGCGTGCCATACCCGGTGTCGACCCTGCCAGCCTGCTCGCGTCGGTCAAGGCGCGGGCTGAGGCCCTTGCAGCCGGAGGCTTTCGGATAGAATGGGCGACAATGAGCGCCTATCCGGCGCTATCGCTGCCGCAAGACGCGAGCCTGGCGGCACTGCTGGGCGAGTTGACCGGCGAAGCGCCGCTTGCCGCAGTCAGCTACGGCACGGAGGCCGGGCTCTACCAGGCCGCCGGGTTGGATGCCATCATCTGCGGCCCTGGTGATATCGGCCGCGCCCACAAGCCGGACGAATATATTCTCGCGAGCGAACTCACGGCTTGCCAGCGGATGATCGAAGCGCTGGGCGCGCGTTGCGCGGCTTGAAGGGGAACCCGGAATGACATTCCTGTTCAATTCCGATGCGCGGCGTGGGGCGGTCTTCGCCGATGCCTTCGCCAAAGAACTCCCGGACGTCCCCTTCACTATGGATGCCGCAACGGTCGATCCCGACGCCGTGCGCTATTTCATTACCTGGACCGCACCAGAAGACCTCGCACGCTACAGGAACCTGGAGATCCTGTTTTCCATTGGCGCCGGCGTGGACCAGTTCCGCATCGATAGAGTGCCTGAACAGGTGAAGATCGTGCGTACGATCGAGGAAGGCATCGTGCGCATGATGCAGGAGTATGTGACGCTGGCCGTCCTCGCCCTGCATCGCAACCTCCCCGGATATCTGGCGCAGCAGCGCGCCGGCGAATGGCGCGACATCCCACAGCTGCAGGCCGCGTCGCGTCGGATCGGCGTGCTCGGCCTCGGGCAGCTCGGCCAGGCCGTCGTCGACCGGCTGAAACCGTTCGGGTTTCCGCTCGCCGGCTGGAGCCGCTCGCCGCGGCAAATCGAAGGGGTGACCTGCCATGACGGCGAGATCGGGCTGGAGAGAATGCTCACGGCCAGCGACATATTGATCTGCCTGCTGCCGCTGACCGAGGACACCCGCAGCTTCCTCGATGCCGACCTGTTCGCGAAACTGCCCCAAGGCGCGGCGCTCATTCACACGGGTCGGGGGCCGCAGCTCGACCACGAAGCGCTCGTCGCCGCGCTCGACAGCAACCACCTCTCCGCAGCGATGATTGATGTGACCGATCCCGAACCGCTGCCCACGGGCCATCCGTTCTGGTCGCATCCGAAGATCATCCTCACCCCGCATGTCGCCAGCGTCACCCAGCCCGCGACCGCCGCACGGGCCGTCATCGACAATATCTGTCGCCACCGCTCCGGTCTCCAGCCGATCGGGCTTGTCGACCGGTCGCGCGGTTATTGAAGTCCAACCAGAAAGGCCATCCTTTGTCCCTGCTCAAGACCGTCGATACCGACCCAAGCTTTTCGCCGCGCGAATCCAAGGCATTGCGTGAGCGGCTGATTGCCGGCGACCCTGCCTTCAAGACCTGGGCGCAGGACGTCACCAGGGACATCCATACAGGTGTCTGGGAAGCGACCCCAGGCGAGACGCGCTCAATCAAGGGCGAGACATTCGAGTTCTGCCACATCCTCTCCGGCGTGATCGAAATCACGCCCGATGCCGGCGTGACGATGACCTACCGCGCCGGCGACAGCTTCGTGATGAAGCCTGGCTTCACCGGTATTTGGAAAACGATCGAAACGGTGCGCAAGATCTACGTGACCGTGGGATGACAGGATCCGAGCGAGGTGCTGGCCCGCGGAAGATTTTGCCGTCCCCCTCACTCAGCACACAACATTCGTCGGTGGCGGAACGCCGAACAGCGCATGCTGCGTGCCGGCACGCGCTAGGCTCCTGCCGATCCGTAGAGTGGTTGTCGATGAGCCTGAGCTTCGATCCCGATACAATCCCCCTTCCCGTCGGCCATTTCATCGGCGGGGAGTTGATTCCGGCTGAGGGCGGAATCGGGATGCGCCGCCCGTCGGACGGCAAATCATATGTTGCCTGTCCCGTGGCCGGCATAGACATGGTCGATCGTGCGGTGGAGAGCGCCAAGGCCGCGCTGAAGGCCAGCAACTGGGGCGGCGTCCGGCCACGCGAGCGCACCAAGGCACTCCAGGCCTGGGCCGATCTGATCGAAGCGGAAGCGGCAACGCTGGCCAGGATCGAGGCGCTGTCCTCGACGCGGCCCGTCGGCCAGCTTGTCGCGGGCGACATCGCCATTACCGCCGAGCAGATCCGTTTCTTTGCCGAATTCGCCGACAAGGAAGGCGGCGATTTGGCGCCGACCGACGACGGCAGTCTCGGCATGATCATGGGCGAGCCCTATGGCGTGGTCGGCGCGATCACGCCCTGGAATTTTCCGATCTCGATGGCTGGATGGAAGCTCGGTCCGGCATTGGCCGCGGGCAACGCGGTCGTGCTGAAGCCGTCGGAAATGACGCCCTTTTCGGCAGTCTATATGGCGCAACTCGCCGTTAGAGCTGGCCTGCCCGCAGGGCTCATAAACGTCGTGCTGGGAGATGGTCCGACGACCGGCACGGCGCTGACTGGCCATCCCGAGATCGCCAAGGTCTCCTTCACCGGCTCGACCCGCGCCGGATCGGCCATCATGGAGAATGTCGCCCGCACCGGCATCAAGCCGATGACGCTGGAACTCGGTGGCAAGAGCCCGCAGATCGTCTTTGCCGATGCCGATCTGGACAAGGCGGCGACGGCCATCGCCGGCAGCGTCACCTTCAACGCGGGCCAGGCCTGCGTGGCCGGCACGCGCCTTATCGTCGAGAAAAGCGTCGCCGAAAGACTGACGGCCGCTATCCTGGGAAAGATGAAGGCGGTGCGGCCCGGCCCGACCTGGGACGCGACGACACAGTACTCCCCCATCATCTCCGAAGGGCAGCGGGCGCGTATCGATGGCATCGTGCGGGCCGCGGTTGAGGCAGGCGGCGAATGCCTGACTGGCGGCCATGCCATGGATCACGCCGGCTATTTCTACGAGCCGACGCTGATTACAGGTGTCGACCAGTCCAATCCTGCAATTGTCGAGGAAATCTTCGGCCCGGTCCTGACGGTGCAGACCTTCGAGACCGAGGAGGAGGCGCTGGCGCTGTCCAGCCATTCGACCTACGGGCTGGCTTCCGGCCTGTTCACCTCCGACCTGTCCCGCACCATCCGCTTCGCGCGCAAGCTTGAGGCGGGCACCGTCTGGGTCAACCGTTACAGCCGCTCGCGCGACCATATCCTGCCGACCGGCGGCTACAAGCGTTCCGGCATCGGCAAGGACCTCGGCCGCGAGGCCTATCTCGCCAACCGCAGGACCAAGAGCGTCCTGATCAGCCTGTAAAGAGATGCCTATGAAGTCCTATTCGATCGCCCTGATCCCCGGTGACGGCATCGGCCGCGACGTGACCGGGGCCGCCTGGTCTGTGCTGGAGACGGCGGCTAGATACTCCGGCTTTGCCCTGGCCGGAACCGAATTCCCCTGGTCCTGCAAGTTCTACAAGGAAACCGGCCGGATGATGCCGGACGACGGCATCGAAACCTTGCGTGGCTTCGACGCCATCCTTCTCGGCGCGGTCGGCTGGCCGGCGGAGGTGCCAGATTCCGTCTCGCTCCACGGCCTGTTGCTGCCGATTCGGAAGGCATTCGTGCAATACGCCAACATCCGGCCGCACCGCCTGCTGCCGGGTGTGACGGGGCCGCTGCGGGCCGAGAGTTTCGACATATTGTGCATTCGCGAGAACACGGAAGGCGAGTATTCGGGCGCCGGCGGGCGTGTGCATCAAGGCACTCTGGACGAGGTCGCCGTGGAGACCTCGATCTTCACCCGCGCCGGCGTCGAGCGCATTCTGCGCTTCGGCTTCGAGCAGGCGCGGACACGGCGCGGCAAGCTGGCTTCCGTCACCAAGTCCAATGCGCAGAAATACTCGATGGTGTTCTGGGACGAGATCACGCGAAAGCTGGCTGCGGAGTACTCTGACGTCGTTGTGACCAGCTATCATGTCGACGCGCTGGCCGCGCGCATGATCATGGCGCCGGAGAGCCTCGACGTGGTCGTCGCCTCCAACCTGTTCGGCGACATCCTCACCGACATCGGCGCGGCGATCCAGGGCGGGCTCGGCTACGCCGCCTCCGCCAACATCAACCCCGACCGCTCGGGGCCGTCCATGTTCGAGCCGGTGCACGGCTCCGCACCCGACATCGCGCATCTGGGCATCGCCAACCCGATCGCCACCATATGGTCCGGTGCGATGATGCTCGAACATCTCGGCGAAACGGCTGCGGCCGGCCGCGTCATGAAGGCGGTCGAAGCGACAACCGCGCGCGGCATTGGAACCACCCCCGGGAAGGACAGGACGGAAGCCATCACAGCGGCCGTCATCGCGGCACTCACCTGATTGCAAGGCATTTTCGATGAAAAACCTGAAGGACAAAACTCTCTTTCGCGAAGCCGGTCTGATCGGCGGTAGATGGGTCACTGCCGGCTCCGGCAAAACGGTCGATGTGCTCGACCCAGCGACCCAGTCGGCGATCGGAACGGTACCCGACATGGCCGGTACGGAGACCCGTGCGGCGATAGAGGCCGCCGCTTCCGCCTATGGAGATTGGAGGAAGAAGACCAACGCCGAACGCGCGGCGCTCCTGGAAGCATGGCATGGCCTGATGCTGGCGCATCTTGACGATCTGGCGCTGATCCTGACGACGGAACAAGGCAAGCCCCTGGACGAGGCCAAGGGCGAGATCCGCTACGGCGCATCCTTCGTCAAATGGTTTGCCGAGGAAGCGCGCCGCATCAACGGCCACACCATCCCCTCGCCCACATCAGACCGCCGCATCATCGTCCTGAAGGAACCGGTAGGCGTTTGCGGCATCATCACGCCATGGAACTTTCCCAACGCGATGATCACCCGCAAGGTCGCGCCGGCGCTGGCCGCCGGCTGCACGGTGGTCATCAAGCCATCCGAGTTCACGCCCTATTCGGCGCTGGCGCTCGGCGTGCTCGCCGAACGGGCGGGCATACCCGCCGGCGTCATCAACATCGTCACCGGCATGCCGGCCGAGATCGGCAACGAGATCATGGCGAACGAGACGGTGCGCAAGATATCCTTCACCGGCTCGACGCGGGTTGGTTCGCTGCTGATGCGCGGCGCGGCCGACAGCGTGAAGCGCTTGAGTCTCGAACTCGGTGGCAACGCACCCTTCATCGTTTTCGACGATGCCGACCTCGACCTTGCCATCGAGGGCGCGCTCGTCTCGAAATTCCGCAATGGCGGCCAGACCTGCGTCTGCGCCAACCGCATCCTTGTGCAAGCCCGAGTCTACGAAACCTTCGCCGCGAAGCTCACCGCCCGTGTCAACGCCATGACGGTGGGCCCCGGCACGCAGCCCGGCGTCGCGATCGGGCCGATGATCAACATGGCGGCGGTCGAGAAGATCAACCGCCACGTCGAGGACGCGCTCGCCAAAGGTGCCGAGATCATCACGCAGAAGCCGGCTTTGCCGGAGGGCCTGCAATATGTCGCGCCGCTAGTGCTGACCGGCGCCACGAACGAGATGCAGCTTGCCGACGAGGAGACATTCGGCCCGGTCGCACCGCTTTTCCGCTTCGAAACGGAAGAAGAAGCGATCGCTCTCGCCAACGGCACGCCTTACGGGCTTGCCTCTTACTTCTACACTGAAAATTTGAAACGCGCCTGGCGCGTCGGCGAAGCGCTGGAGTTCGGCATGGTTGGCCTCAACACCGGCTCGGTCTCGATGGAGGTGGCGCCTTTCGGCGGTGTCAAACAGTCCGGTCTTGGGCGCGAGGGGGCGCAGGCCGGCATCGAGGAATACCTCGAGATGAAGAGTTTTCACATGGGCGGGCTCAGCTGAGGCTGAAGCTAGGCTTAGCCGAAAGGGTCACTGAAACCGGTCGAGCGCCTTGTAGTAGAGTCCGACCATCGGCAGGAACCAGGGCTTGCCGGAATAGCCGGGGATGGCAGGCCACTCGAGCCCTTTCAGCGGATTGCGGTCGTCGCGGCCGAGCATGGCATCGGCCAGGACCATGCCGAGATGGGTGGAAAGCTGCGCGCCGTGGCCGGAATAGCCCATCGCGTACCAGACTCCATCGTGATAGCCGGCGCGTGGGAACCGGTCCTTGGTCATGTCGACCAGCCCGCCCCAGCAATAGTCGATCTCGACCCTGGCGAGCTCCGGGAAGATCGTGGCCAGGCTTGCCTGCAATATCTGGCCGCTCCTGGCGTCGGAGCGCTGGTCCGATGTGGCCGAGAAGCGTGCGCGGCCGCCGAAGATCAGGCGATTGTCGGGCGAAAGCCGGAAGTAGTTGCCGATGTTCATCGAGGTCACGCAAGTGCGGTTGCCCGGCATGATCGCGGCGGTCTCCGTGTCGCTCAACGGCCGCGTGGCGATAATGAAGCTGCCGACGGAGATGATCCTGCGGCGGAAATAGCCGAAATTAGGCGTGGTATAGGCGCCGGTCGCCACCAGCACGTTGTCGGCGCTGATGCGGCCACGCGACGTGGTCAACTCATGCTTTTTTCCCACCTGCTTGCGATCCGTTACCGCCGCGTTCTCATGGATAATTGCGCCGTGACGGGCAGCCGCCGTGGCCAGCCCGGCCACATAGCGGCCCATATGCATCATGGCGCTCTTCTTCGACAGCATCGCGCCATGGAAAGGCGAACCGATCTCGGATTTCAGATCATCTACCGACAGTAGCGCCGTGTCCGGATCCACCTCGGCATGGAGGGCTTCGAAGTTGCGGGCGATCGCTTCGAAATGCTGCGGCTTGGAGGCGAGCTTGAGCTTGCCGGCACGGCGGAAACTGCAGTCGATGCCTTCCTCGGCTACCAGCGCCTCGATCGTGTCGACGGAGTCGTCCAGCGCCCGGTAGAGCGCGATCGCGCGCTCCTTGCCGAGCTCCGCCTTGGCCGAGAGGTAGCTATGGGCAAGCCCGTTGTTCAGATGCCCGCCATTGCGCCCGGATGCCCCCCAGCCCACGCGCTCCGCTTCCAGCACCGCCACCTTGGCGCCGGCCCTCGCCAATTGGCGCGCCGCGGCGAGACCGGTGAAGCCGCCGCCGATGATGGCGGCATCGTAGTGCCCCTCGACCGGGCCTTGCGCCGCGCCGGAAAATACGGGGGCTGTGTCGTGCCAGTAGGAGACCAGCTTCATCGGCAATCCGCCTGTTTTAGAGACCAACCACGCCTGGAAGGCCCGAAATGTCCGATATCTCGACATAGCCGTAATAGGGGTTGGCCGGTTCGTGACCGCGGTTGACCCAGACCTTGTTCTTGATGCCGAGATCGTGCGCCGACATCAGGTCGTAGCGGAACGAGGACGAGCAGTGAAGAATGTCCTCCGGGCCGCAGTCCAGCCTATCGAACATGTATTCGAAGGCCTTGAAGCGGGGCTTGTAGGCCTGCGCCTGCTCGGCCGTATAGACAGCATGGAAGGGCGCGCCGAGCTTTTCAACATTGGACATGATCTGCGCGTTCATGGCGTTGGAGAGGATAACCAGCGGAATTTCCTTGGCGACCTTTGCCAGGCCCGCCGGAACATCTGCATGCGGTCCCCAGGTCGGGACACGCTCATAGACCATTTTGGCATCGTCGGGATTGAAGACAACACCATTGCGCTTGCAGGCGCGCTCGAGCGCATTGTGGACGACGTCAGCATAGGGCTTCCAGTCGCCCAGGATCTCGTCGAGCCGATATGCCGCGAAATTCTTGATGAACTCCTGCATGCGCGGCTCGTCGAGCCGACTGCCATAGAGGTCGCGCGCCGCTTCCGCCATCTGGAAGAAGGTCAACGTGCCATAGCAGTCGAAGGTGATGTATTTGGGCCTGAAAGAAGCCATGTCCGTCGATCTCCAGTGGAAGCACTTCCGCGTTGGGATGTATTTCATCATAGGCCGGCGGGCGGCGAGCCACCTGACCGAAATAGCCTTCCCGAAAGCAGAAAGTTTCGTATCCGCCTGCTGGTTTGGCACGCTGTAGCATCCCGACGGTCAATGAGCCCGCCTTCCTTGACCTGAAACGCATCCGCCACGGGCGGCGCCAGCACAAGATGCGGCGCACCGCTCGCGCTACGGCGAATGATACCGCCGAAGCCAGCGCCTTCAGACGATCTGCGGCGCGCCGATGGTCGAGACTTACGGCAGACGGAAGGATGCCTCATGCAGCAGGAAGAGATCGAACTCCGAGCGTTCGGGCCGGACCATATCGAGGGCGCCGTCGCGCTTTCGCGCCAAGAGAATTGGCCGCATCGTCCGCAGGACTGGCAGATGGCGTTGCAACTCTCCAACGGCGCGGTCGCGCTCGACGACCACGGCCAGGTCACCGGGACCATCCTGGTCACGCCCTATGGCGATGATTGCGCCATGATCAACATGGTGATTGTCGACAGGAATGTGCGAGGCAAGGGGCTGGGACGCCGGCTGATGGAAAAGGCCTTCGCCCTTGCCAAAGACCGTCCATTGCGGCTTGTCGCGACGCGGGACGGCATGCCTCTCTATGAGAAACTGGGCTTTGTGCCCTCCGGCACGGTCCTGCAGCATCAGGGCCAGGTCGCGGAGCTTGATGCGCCTGCCGGGATGGAGGCCGCGGCCATTGTCGACCTGCCAGAAATCAAGGCGATGGACCGCGACGCCTATGGCGCGGACCGTGAAGCTCTGATCGATGCGCTTGCCGAGCGCGGGGAATTCGCCGTCGTCCGCCGCAACGGCGCCATCGAGGCCTATGCGGCGATCCGCCCGTTCGGAGGCGGCGAGGTGATCGGCCCCGTGATCGCCGGGAGTATCGAGGACGCCAAGGGCCTGATCAGCTTTTTCGCCGCGTCGCGCCCCGGTGTCTTCCTGCGCGTGGATACCGACAGCAGGACCGGCATCGCCGACTGGCTCACGGAAATCGGCCTCGCTCATGTCGGCGGTGGCGTGACCATGGACCGTCCGTCCAGGCCGGACGCGGCACGGGCACGGCCAAAAGTTTACGCACTCGCCAACCAGGCACTCGGCTAGAGCCGGATGATTTCGGATCGAGTCGATCCGAAGTCTGAATCCGGCTCTAAATCAAGGGATAGAGCATGATGTCGTCCGAAAACCGCTTCACACTTTTCGGCATCATGCTCTAGCCGGAGGTATCAATGCTCGCCAATTCCCTGATCGAACTCGACCGCGCCCATCTTATTCATCCGGTTTCGTCATATCGCGGCCACGAGGCGCTTGGCGTGCGTGTGCTGAAATCGGCAAAGGGTGCGACCGTGACCGATGCGTCCGGCAAGCAGCTCGTCGACGGTTTCGCAGGATTGTGGTGTGTCAACGCAGGCTACGGTCATGACAGCATCGTCGAGGCGGCGGCACGGCAGATGCGCGAACTTCCCTACGCCACCGCCTATTTCGATCTCGGCTCGGAACCGGCCATCCGCCTCGCCTCAGAACTGGCCGAGCGTGCGCCCGGGGATCTCAATCACGTCTATTTCACGCTCGGCGGATCGGACGCGGTCGACAGCACGATCCGTTTCGTCCGCTACTACTGGAACGCCAAGGGCGAGCCGCAGCGCGACCAGTTCATTTCGATCGAGCAGGGCTATCACGGATCGTCGGTGGTCGGCGCCGGTCTGACCGCGCTGCCTGCTTTTCACGCCGGCTTCGGCATCCCCTTCGAATGGCAGCATAAGATCCCGTCCCCCTATCCCTATCGAAATCCAGTCGGCGAAGACGGAAACGCGATCATCGCAGCCTCGCTCGCCGCGCTGAAGATCAAGATCGAGGAAATTGGGCCGGAGTGCGTCGCTGCCTTCTATGCCGAGCCGATCCAAGGCTCGGGCGGTGTCATCGTTCCCCCGAAAGGCTGGATGAAGGCGATCCGCGAGCTTTGCAGGGAATACGGCATCCTGTTCGTCGCTGACGAGGTGATCACCGGATTCGGCCGCACGGGACCACTGTTCGCCTGCACTGAGGAGGACATCGTTCCCGATTTCATGACGACGGCGAAGGGCCTGACCTCGGGCTATGTTCCGATGGGCGCGGTGTTCATGGCCGATCATGTCTACGACGTGATCGCCGACGGCGCGGGCGCTTCGGCGGTCGGCCACGGCTACACCTACTCCGCCCATCCGGTCAGCGCCGCCGTCGCGCTTGAGGTGTTGAGGCTCTATGAAAATGGGCTTTTGGAGAACGGCATCAGGGCCGGCGCACGCCTGATGGCGGGATTGAACAGCCTGAGCGACCATCCGCTCGTGGGCGAGGTGCGGGGCCGCGGCATGCTTGCGGCGGTCGAACTGGTGACCGACAAGCAGAAGAAAACACCGCTTCCCGCGTCGGCCATGCCGGCGCGGCGGGTCTTCGACAGGGCGTGGGACAATGGCCTCATCATCCGTGCCTTCGCGCAAGGGGTCCTCGGCTATGCGCCGCCGCTCTGCTGTACCGACAGCGATATCGATGCGATCATCGAGCGCACGCGCCGAACTCTTGACCAGACGCTGGACGATCCAGACGTCCGCCAGGCCATGGCATGACGAGCGACGAATTTTTCGCATCTCGAAATATCGCCGGGGCAGACGATTTCGCAATTTTGTGCCGCGCACTTGCGCCTTTTCGGCGAATCCAGCGCGGGGGAAGTGCCAGACTGCAGTTAAGACAAGGCCAGAAAGCCCGATTTCCGGGCCTTCGGAAACAGCCGACGCCCCGGGCAGCACGGAATTTTGTTCTGTTCAGCACATGCAATTCGGCAGCGCGCAGAGGAGAGCCAGTCTTGGCCAGGGGCTTTAGCGAATTCAAATACATGACCTTCGATGTGGTCGGCACGCTGATCGACTTCGAAGGCGGCATAACGACCTGCCTGGCTGGCATTGCCGCCGAGGCCGGCGTCTCGATCGACGGCGAAGAGGCTCTCGCCCTCTATCGGCAGGCCCGTTACATGCCTGGGGTGGGGTTGTTCCCGGACGACCTCGTGCGCGTCTACATGATCATCGCGCCGCGGCTCGGCCTGCCGACCGAAGAGAAATACGGTATTCGCCTGCGGGATTCGGCCAGTGTCTGGAAAGGCTTCCCCGACAGCGCGACGGCATTGGCGAACCTTGCGAAGTCGCACAAGCTGATTGCCATGACCAATGCACGGCGCTGGGCGTTCGACCATTTCGAGAAGCAGCTCGGATCGCCCTTCTTCGCCACCTTCACCGCCGACGACACAGGCACCGAGAAACCGGACCCGGCCTTCTTCCAGAAAGTTTTCGATTTCGTGGCGTCCCGCGGCGACAGCAAGGACGACATCCTGCATGTCGCGCAAAGCCAGCACCACGACATCGGCATATCCCGGGCGCTTGGCATGACCAATTGCTGGATCGAGCGCCGGCACGCCCAGAAGGGCTATGGCGGCACGATCGAGCCCGAACGCTTCACCAAGCCGGACTACCACTTCACCTCGATGGCCAGCTTGGCGGCGGCCGTGCGGGAAAGCCTGAAGGAACGAACCTGAGCCAAGCCGGAAAGCTCGCAGCAAGACGGGCATCCGGACCGAGAAACCAACAGAAAGGGGAATGACATGACCGACAAGATCACCAACTGGACCAGCGCAGACGATGCCATGGTCGAATGCGCCATTCGGCGGGGCGCGAACCGCCGCGAACTCCTCAAGATGCTGTTGGCCGGCGGCGCCGCTGTTGCCGCGGGCGGCGTGGTGCTCGGCCGAGCGACCCAAGCCGTCGCCGCCACGCCCGTTTCCGGCGGAAATTTAAAGGCGGCCGGCTGGTCGTCCTCGACCGCCGACACGCTCGACCCGGCAAAGGCGTCGCTCTCCACCGACTATGTCCGCTGCTGCTCGCTTTATAACCGCCTGACCTTCCTCGACAAGGAGGGCAAGACGCAGATGGAGTTGGCCGAGAGTTTCGACAGCAAGGACGCCAAGACCTGGACCGTGAAGCTGCGCAAGGGCGTCACCTTCCACGACGGCAAGGACCTCACCGCCGAAGACGTCATCTTCTCGCTGAAGCGCCATCTCGACAAGGCGGTCGGCTCCAAGGTCGCCAAGATCGCAGCGCAGATGACCGGCTTCAAGGCGGTCGACAAATCGACCGTCGAAATCACCCTCGCCGATCCGAATGCCGACCTTCCGACCATCCTGGCATTGCATCACTTTATGATCGTGGCGGATGGCACCACCGATTTTTCCAAGGGCAACGGCACGGGCGCCTTCGTTCTCCAGACGTTCGAACCGGGCGTGCGATCGGTCGTCACCAAGAACAAAAACTACTGGAAGTCGGGCAAGCCCTATTTGGATTCGTTCGAATTCATTGCCATCAGCGACGACAGTGCCCGCGTCAATGCGCTCTTGTCAGGGGACATCAATTTCGCGGCCTCGATCAATCCGCGCGCCATGAAGCTCATCGGGGGCCAGCCGGGCTTTGAACTCTCGAAGACGACTTCGGGCAACTACACGGATCTCAACATCCGCCTCGACACGGATCCGGGCAGCAAGGCCGACTTCGTGGCCGGCATGAAGTATCTCGTCAACCGCGAGCAGATCGTCAAATCGGCATTGCGCGGCCTCGGTGAAATCGGCAACGACCAGCCTGTCTCGCCGGCGAACATCTTCCACAACGCCGACCTCAAGCCGAAAGCTTTCGACCCGGACAAGGCGAAGTTCCACTTCCAGAAGGCGGGCCTGCTTGGCCAGTCCATCCCCGTGATCGCCTCCGACGCCGCGACCTCGTCGATCGACATGGCTGTCATCATCCAGGCCGCCGGCGCGGATATCGGCATGAAGCTCGACGTCCAGCGGGTCCCCTCCGACGGCTACTGGGACAATTACTGGCTGAAAGCGCCGATTCACTTCGGCAACATCAATCCGCGTCCGACGCCGGACATCCTGTTCTCGCTCCTCTACGCCTCGAACGCGCCCTGGAACGAAAGCCAGTACAAGTCCGAGAAGTTCGACAAGTTGCTTGTTGAGGCGCGTGGCTCGCTCGACCAGGCCAAGCGCAAGGAAATCTACAACCAGATGCAGGTCATGGTCTCCGAGGAGGCCGGCACCATCATCCCGGCCTACATTTCCAACGTCGATGCCCTTTCCAGCAAAGTGAAGGGTTTGGAAGCGAACCCGCTTGGTGGCATGATGGGCTACGCAATGGCCGAACACCTCTGGCTCGAAGCCTGAGAGGGTCCTGCCAGGGACCGGACAGCCGGTCCCTGGCACCTATTGCGCAACATGGCTTGGCCGAACGCAACCGCAGGAGCGCTTCCATGACGTCTGGGGTTCTAAACCTCGTGTTGAAGCGGCTGGCGATCGCCGTCGTCACCCTTCTGATCGTCCTGTTCGCAGTTTTCTTCGCCACCAGCATGCTGCCTGGCGACACCGCGTCGATCCTGCTCGGTCAGGCGGCGACCCCGGAGGCGGTCGCTGGCCTGCGCGAAGCCATGCATCTCAACGATCCGGCGATCCTGCGCTTCCTGCGCTGGCTTTTCGGCCTGCTCCACGGCGACCTCGGCACTTCCTATGCCAACGAAATGCCGGTCGCGAAGCTGATCGGCGGGCGCTTCGTCAACACAATGGAGCTCGCCGGCATCACCACGCTGCTCTCGGTGCCGCTGGCGCTGACGCTCGGCATCACCGCTGCGATGCTGCGGGGTTCCATCTACGACCGCACCGTCACCATCCTTTCGATCGGCATCATCTCCGTGCCGGAGTTCATGGTCGCGACGCTGGCTGTGCTGCTCTTTGCCGTCTATCTCAAATGGCTGCCGGCGCTGTCTTCGGTCAACGAGGCGCATTCGCTGACCGACCTCGTGCGGATCTACGCCATGCCCGTGATTACGCTCACCTTCGTCATCTCCGCCCAGATGATCCGCATGACCCGCGCCGCGGTGATCGAAACGCTCTCCACGCCCTATGTGGAGATGGCGCTTCTCAAAGGCGCGTCGCGCAGCCGCATGGTGCTGAAGCACGCGCTTCCCAATGCGCTTGGGCCGATCGTCAATGCGGTCGCGCTGTCGCTGTCCTAT
The DNA here is from genome assembly GCF_037179605.1 of Mesorhizobium salmacidum (SeqCode). NCBI lineage: Bacteria > Pseudomonadati > Pseudomonadota > Alphaproteobacteria > Hyphomicrobiales > Phyllobacteriaceae > Mesorhizobium > Mesorhizobium salmacidum (SeqCode). Next base: position 178,933 of record NZ_JAPYKS010000012.1, on the reverse strand, counting down.
CTAGTCGGCGGCGTCATCATCGTCGAGACGATCTTCAACTATCCCGGCATCGCCAAGCTGATGGTGGACGCGGTCGCGACCCGCGACCTGCCGCTGATCCAGAGCTGCGCAATGATCTTCTGCCTCGGTTATCTCCTGCTCATCACCGCCGCCGACATCGTCGCCATCATGTCCAACCCGAGGCTCAGATGATGGGCGCACGCGTGGCAGCCTCCCGCCGGTCCTTCCTCGGCCACAGCTACAATCTCGTGGGCGTCGTCGCTGCGCTGGTCATCCTGGCGTGGACGCTGATCGCCATCTTCGCGCCCATCATCATCCCCCATTCGATCGGCGACATCGTCGACGACGACTATTTCGGCCCGATGCGCCAGGGGCTGTGGCTCGGCTCGGACTATCTGGGGCGCGACATGCTCTCGCGGGTGTTGATGGGCGCGCGCTATACCGTCGGCATATCGCTCGCCGCTGTCGTCATCGCCTGCTTTTCCGGTGTCGTGCTCGGCATGATCGCGGCCGTCACCGGCGGCTGGCTCGACACCTGCCTCAGCCGCTTCCTGGACGCCATGAACTCGATCCCCAGCAAGCTGTTCGGTCTTGTGGTCGTTGCAGCGGTCGGCTCATCGATCCCGGTGCTGATCCTGACGCTCGCCGTCATCTACACCCCGGGCGCATACCGCTTCGCGCGGGCGCTCGCCGTCAACATCAACACCATGGACTTCATGACCGTCGCCCGTGTCCGTGGCGAAAGTACCATCTATCTCACCGGGTCCGAGATCCTGCCCAACATCATCCGCCCGGTGCTGGCCGATTTTGGCCTGCGCTTCGTCTTCATCGTGCTGTTGCTCTCCGGCCTGTCCTTCCTCGGGCTTGGGCTGCAGCCGCCACTCGCCGACTGGGGCGCGCTGGTGCGCGAGAACATCGGCGGCCTGCCTTTCGCCGCGCCCGCCGTCATCGTGCCCTCGTTGGCGATCGCCAGCCTCACCATCAGCGTCAACCTGCTGATCGACAATTTGCCGAAGAAGATCAGGGACAGGGACGCATGACCAATCTCGTCGAGGTCAGGAACCTGAGGATCGAGGCAACGACCGATGCCGGGCGGATTGTCGAAATCATCAAGGGCGTCAGCCTCGATATAGCCGACGGCGAGATCGTCGCCCTCATCGGTGAGAGCGGCTCCGGCAAGACGACAGTGGCGCTCTCGCTCATGGGGCACGCACGGCCAGGCTGCCGGATCACCGGCGGCGAGATCAACGTCAACGGCAAGAACATGGCGACACTTTCCGAGAAGGAGCGTGCCAAACTACGCGGCACCGATATCGCCTATGTTCCGCAAAGTGCCGCCGCGTCCTTCAACCCCTCGTCCACGATCATGGAGCAGGTGATCGAGGTTACGCGGATCCACAAACTGATGCCTCCCGAGCAGGCTCGAAAGCGCGCGGTCAAGTTGTTCAAGGCCTTGTCGCTGCCGGATCCCAATGGGATCGGCGCCCGTTATCCGCATCAGGTTTCAGGCGGACAATTGCAGCGGCTGTCGGCGGCCATGGCGCTCATCGGTGATCCCAAGCTGGTCATCTTCGACGAGCCGACGACGGCACTCGACGTGACGACACAAATCGACGTGCTGAAGGCGTTCAAGTCGGTGATGCGGGCGGGTGGCATAGCGGGTGTCTACGTTTCGCACGACCTCGCGGTCGTCGCCCAGATCGCCGACCACATCGTCGTGCTCAAGGGGGGCGAAGTGCAGGAGACCGGCACCACGGCTCAAATTCTTTCGGCTGCCCAGCACCCCTACACGCGCGAACTGTTGGCCGCGTTCGAACCGAAGCGCCGGCAAGCGCAAGCGGACGCGGATGCGGTAACCAAACAGCTGCTGCGCATCGACAATTTGACGGCCGGCTATGGCGCGGTTCGGGACGACGGGCTGCCCCTTATCCGCGCCGTCAACTCCGTCAGCCTGGTCGTGGAGAAGGGGCGCAATCTCGGCATTATCGGCGAATCCGGCTGCGGAAAGTCGACGCTGGCGCGGGTGATCGCCGGCATCCATCCGGCGGCTGCCGGAGAGATCGTCTTCGACGGCAAGGAACTGCAGCGCGGGGCGGGCAAACGCACCCAGGACCAGCTGCGCGAGATGCAGATCGTGTTCCAGTACGCCGATACCGCGCTCAATCCGGCCAAGCCGGTGGAAGACATCATCGCCCGTCCGCTGGTCTTCTATCACGGGCTCGACAGGCAGACGCGGTCGAAGCGCGTCGACGAACTGCTCGACATGGTGCGCCTGCCCAAAACGCTGCGCTACCGCCATCCATCCGAACTCTCTGGCGGCCAGAAGCAGCGCGTGAACTTCGCGCGCGCGCTGGCGGCCGACCCCAAGCTGATCATCTGCGACGAAATCACCTCGGCACTCGACACGGTTGTGGCGGCCGCGGTGATCGAGCTTCTTAAGGAGCTGCAGCGCGAGTTGGGGCTCTCCTATATTTTCATCAGCCATGACCTCTCGGTCGTCGAGGCCATCTGCGACGAGATCATGGTCATGTACAATGGCGAGCGGGTGGAGCAGATCACCCCCGACAAGGTGAAGGCAGCCACCCATCCTTATTCCAAGCTTCTGTTCTCCTCAGTACCGAAGCTCGATCCCACCTGGCTCGATGGCCTTGTCCGTGATCCCGACCTCGTCAGCCAATACGGCCACCGCTGACCACTTCGGGAACAGACTGAGCAGCGGCATCGAGGCCAGCCAGCATGCCGGCTTTCACCCGCTCTACAATTGCGAGCAGAGCCGGTAGGCTTCATATATCGACGAGTAGATATCCCGGCTGGCAACGGCGTCTCCAATGCGGTGCAAGACGAACGATCCAGCAGCGTGGGGACCAGCCTTTGTCTTCGTTCCCGTCATGAGTGCGATGTCGGTGACGCCGTTGTTGACGGAGCGCGCACGCAATTCCTGGTAGGCATCTTCCATGGGCGCCGTGCCGCGCTCGACAATGAGTTGGCCTGCCGTCATTTCCGTTTCCGCGCCGGTGAGCTCATGCCGGAACCTGGCGGCGATCCCGTTGCCTTGGCCCGCCGCCTTGACCAGGCGCACGTCGCTGACGATCCGGATGCCGAGTTCCGAGGCAAGTTTGCGGAAACTCACCCTGTCCGGATAGGGTGTCTCGATCGCCAAGGTATCGTCCGCTATGGCCAGGCTGACCACGCGCCCCAGGCGGGCAAGATGCAGGGCGCAGGAAATGGCGGCCTGGCGTCCGGTCTCATCGTAGATGAGCACATCGTCCTTCGCCGGCGCGACGCCGGTCAAGACATCCCAGACGCTGTCGCAATGTTCGGCGCCCTCCAGCCATTCCATGTCCGGAACGCCGCCGGTGGCAACGATCACCGCGTCCGGCTTCTCGGCCAGAACGACCTCCGCGTCCGCATAGGTGTTGAGACGGACGTCCACGCCGAGGCGGGCAAGTTCATCGACGCGCCAGTCGACTATGCCGATGAGATTCTTGCGGTCGACGGCGGAGGCCGCAACGAGCACCTGCCCACCGAGCCGGGCTCCGGCTTCAAGCAGGCAGACTTTGTGCCCACGCTCGGCAGCGACCCTTGCCGCTTCCATCCCACCCGGACCCCCGCCGACCACGACTACACGTTTCTGCGTTTCGGTCCCGACGATGGTATGGCTGATGATCGTTTCATGGCCGCTGGCCGGATTGTGAACGCACTGCACCTTCTTATAGAGGCAGTAGGAAGCGCCGACGCACGGGCGAATGCGGTCCTCTTCTCCCCGCATCACCTTGTTGACGATATGCGGGTCGGCAATATGCGCCCGCGTCATGCCAACCAGGTCGACAAGGTTCTCGCGGATGGCATGCCTGGCCGTGGCTACATCCCTGATGGCGGCCGCATGGATGACAGGCAATCGGGTCTCTCGCTTGAACTGCCCAACCAGCGGCAGAAACGGCGCGCTGCGGGTGAACATGCCGGGCATGTTCTGCTCGGCCAGGGACAGATCGGTGTCCATGCGGCCAAAGATGCAATTGAAGAAATCGATATGGCCTTCCCGCTCGAACAACCGGGCGAAAGCGAGGCATTCCTCGAAATCCGACCCGTCATCGACCGCCTCGTCGATGACGAATCGAATGCCGACCGCGAAATCGTCGCCAACCGCCCGGCGAATCGCTTCGTGAACCATCAGGCCGAAGCGCGCGCGATTTTCGAGCGAGCCGCCAAAGCCGTCCATGCGTCTGTTGGTTCTGCGCGACAGGAATTGGCCGATGAGATGGCCGCCGGTGACGGTCTCGATGCCGTCCAGCCCGCCGTCACGGCAACGCTTGGCGGCGCTTGCGTAATCCCTGACGATCCTGTCGATGTCGGCGGCGTCCATCTCCTTCGGAAAATTCCGGTTTCGCGTCTCGCGAACGCGTGACGGCGCCACCGGCGGGAGCCAGTTCCCGGTATAGGCGGTGGCGCGCCTGCCAAGATGCGAGACCTGGCACATGACGGCCGCGCCATGGCGATGGATTCGCTGCGACAGAGACTGAAGATGGGGGACGATGCGATCGCTCGAAAGGTCCAACTGACCGCCGCCCCAGCTCGAGTCGGGCGAGGTCATCGCCGAGCCGCCCGCCATGGTCATCGCCAGGCCGCCGCGCGCTTTCTCCTCATGGTAGAGCTGGTAGCGCTCGAGCGGCAGGCCGCCCTCGTCCAGCATCGAGGCGTGGCTGGTGCTGACGACGCGGTTGCGCAGCGTCAGACCCTTGAGCCGGAACGGCTGAAGCAGAGGATCGCCGGATGTGCTGTCTGCTTGAGATGCCGCTACGTCCACGTCCTGCTCCGTGCCATTCCTGAGAGTTATAGTCTGCCCTTTACGGGACTTCAGAAAGCTTGAAAATTGTTGGGGTGGCTATACGCTGGACGTATGGCTGGTTTTGCAAAACTCGTTCCTTCCGCGCGCGGACTTCTCGTTTTCGAGGCTGCTGTCCGGCTGGGCAGCTTCACGGCCGCCGCGCGGGAGTTCAACGTCACTCAACCATCCGTCAGCCGCAGCATCGCCCAGCTCGAAGCCGATCTTGGCGCCGCTCTGTTCACCCGGGAGCCAACGGGATTGGCCCCTACCCTGGAAGGGCGCGCCCTTTATTCGGCTGTACGGGAAGGATTTGACGGCATCGAGGAGGCGATCCGCACAATCAAGCAGAACAGCGTCGCAAAGCCGCTGGTTACGCTTTCCCTTTCGAGTTCTCTGGCAACACACTGGTTTGTTCCCAGGTTAGGAGCGTTCAACAACAGATTTCCTGATGTGGACCTGAGGTTCGAATTGATCGCCGGCGTTCTACGAGGGCCTGCCGAGAATGTAGACCTTGCCACGAGAATCCTGACCGATGACGATACGCAGTATCACCGCTGGGCGTTTTCGCCGGAAATCATCGTTCCCGTATGCAGTCCATCCTATCTGTCGGCCCACGGTCGGTTGATACATGCCGGAACCGGGGACGGTCACGTCCTGCTTCATCTTACAGACGCCAAGGAGCAGTGGCTGGACGCCTGGGGCGGTGTAGCGGACCGCAAGACCAGCAAGGCGAGGTGGCTCGAGTTCTCGGACTACGCGGTCGTCCTTCAGGCAGCGATGAACGGGGAAGGCGTGGCGCTCGGCTGGCTCAGCAATGTCTCAAGGGCGCTGCTTCAGGGAACGCTTGTTCCGGCCTCGGACAGGCAGATCAAGACGGGCCGGATCCATCAGCTGATTGCACCGCGCTCAAGGCCGGTACGGCCTGTCGTCTCTGATATCCGCGCCTGGATGATCGCTGAGATGCAAGCCGAATTGAAAGCATTACACGCGATACTGCGGCCGGACATTTTGTAGCTGGCTGCCGGCGACCACTGACTACCTCGGGAACAGACTGGGCAGCGGCATGTGCGCCTTGACGATGGGAGACTTCAGCACCACGAAGCTGAAATACTTGTCGATGCCGATATCCATGTCGGTCAGCCGCTCCATGATCGTCTGGTATTCAGCGATGCCGGAGGTGACGAATTTCATCAGGTAGTCGTAGCCACCCGACACAAGGTGACATTCAATGACCTGCTCGATCTTGTCCACGACGGCGAGAAAACGAGCGAAGTCCACCTGGCGGTGGTTCTTCAAGGTGATTTCGGTGAAGACGGTCAATGTCTGGCCGAGCTTGCCAATATTGACCTGCGCGGAATAGCCCTCGATGTAGCCCTCCGATTGCAGCCTCTTGACCCGCATCAGGCATGGGCTCGGCGATAGATGCACCACTTCCGCCAATTCCACGTTGGTGATGCGGCCGTTCTTCTGCAGTTCGTGAAGAATCTTGATATCGATCCGATCGAGTTTCACGGTTGTCTCCGAGGAAGAGGGCCGCAGCACAAAATGCTGCCTTGCTGGTGACCATCGACACTACCACAGCCCGCTGGGCTGTCCATCCGAGCGGATGCCGCTTGAAACGCACGGACTTTCGATTTCAACACGACTGCCGGAATAAAATTCTGCTCCCGCCACAACTGCAGCAGCGGCTGCCTGCGCAACACGCTAGATTGGAGCTTCAAGGCAGAGGGAATCATGCGCGCGCCGCTGCAGCAAATCGAAACGTCTGGCGAAGTACCGCAATCCGCTGATGTGGTGGTGATCGGCGCAGGCATCGTAGGTGTCTTCGCGGCCTACTATCTGGGTCGGCGCGGTCTGAAGGTCGCGCTTGTCGAAAAGGGACGCATTGGCGCCGAGCAGTCCAGCAGAAACTGGGGATGGTGCCGCCAGCAGAACCGCGACGCCCGCGAGCTACCGATGGCAACCCGAAGCCTCGACCTGTGGGACAGCTTTGCGGCGGAGACCGGCGAAGACACCGGCTTTCGCCGCTGCGGGCTGCTTTATCTCAGCAATGACGAGGCGGAACTTGCAGGCTGGGCGTGTTGGCGTGATTTCGCCAGAACCGCCGGTGTTACCACGCACATGCTCGACAGCGCCGAGGCCACCGAGCGGGGCCGCGCCACCGGCCGGAGCTGGAGGGGCGGCGTCTTCTCGCCGACCGACGGCACTGCCGATCCGTCGCGAGCGGCGCCCGCGGTCGCCCGCGCCATCCTCAAGCTTGGCAGCACCATCCACCAGAATTGCGCGGCTCGCGGTATTGAGACCGAGGGCGGGCGACTGAGCGGCGTGATCACGGAATGTGGAACGATCCGGACCAAGGCCGCGGTCATGTCCGGTGGTGCATGGGCCTCCTCATTTTGCCACCAGTTCGGCTTCCGCTTCCCGCAGGCGTCGGTACGCTCGTCCATCCTGTCCCTCTCGCCCGGTGCGAAGGGCCTGCCGGATGCGCTGCACACCGCGAAGGTTTCGGCCACGCGCCGCGGCGATGGCGGCTATACGCTCGCCATAAGCGGGCGCGGACGCGTGGACGTGACGCCGCAGCAGCTGCGTTTCTCGTCGCAGTTCCTTCCCATGTTCCTGAAGCGCTGGCGAAGCCTCGGGCCTGGCGGGCTGCAAGGCATGCGTTCGGGCCACGAAACGCTGCAACGCTGGCAGCTCGACCAACAGACGCCGATGGAGCGGATGCGCATCCTCGATCCGGCTCCGGATCAGGGCACCATCCGGCTGACCTACGCCCGGGCGTTGGAGCTGCTGCCTGCATTTCGCCAGACCAGGGTCAGCGCGGCCTGGGCCGGCTACATCGACAGCACGCCGGACGGCGTGCCCGCCATCGGCGAGATCCATGGCGTTCCGGGTTTCTTCCTGGCGGCCGGATTTTCGGGGCATGGCTTCGGCATCGGGCCAGGCGCCGGACACCTCGTTGCCGATCTGGTGACCGGGGCAGAACCGCTCGTCGATACGACATCCTATGACCCGCACCGCTTCGACGTTTCGGTATGGGGCAAGGTCGCCGACTTCTAGAGCCGGCGGAGCCGCATCAATCTTTCCCGAGAAAGGCGCCGATGGGTGCTGGCCGGACAGGGGCCTGCGCGCGGAATCTGCCGACAGCTTCGAGCCCGCAGCCGGTTTGCGCGGCGACGAGTTCGACGGCAGGCAACTGGCAATAGCGTCCCTGGCAGCGCCCCATGCCGGCGCGTGAAAGTGACTTCACCCTGTTGGCTTCGCCGCCGCCGAAATCCGTCCCCTCGCGCACCGTTGCGGCAGTGACGTTCTCGCAGCGGCAGACGATCGCCTCATGGGGCAGCGCCCGTACCATGGCCGCCGGCCAGGGAAAGGCGCGAGCCAGACCGCGGGCAAAGCGCTCGAGCCGCACGAGCTTGCGCAGATCGGCACTGACCGAGGGCGCCTGATATCCGATGTCGGCAAGGCACGCCGCCGCTGCAAGGCGCCCCGCAATCTCGGCGCCATCGGCACCGAGCAGGCGAACCCCATCGCCCGCAAGGTAGACGCCGTTGCCGGCCCGACCCATTTCGTCGGTCTTTGGCAGCCACTGTCGCCACTGCTCGTCATAGGTGAAGCCGCACCCCGCCAGATCGGCCAGATGGGTTTCGGCCCGCAGGTGCAGCCCATGCCGATCATGTCGCAGGAAGTGAGCTGCTGCCGTCCGCCGGCATCGCGCCAGCGCAAGGCTGCGACACCCTGCCCGTCAGCCTCGATCCGCTCCGGCGTCACGCCTGCGTGATAGCGGCGGCCAAGCCGCGCCCGCAGGGCCAGGCCGCGCAGCGCCACGACCGGCCGGGCGGCAAGGCCTGAGACCCCCCGCAACTGCTGGTGCCAGGGAGACGTATCAAGCACCGCCGCCACGTCCGCTCCAGCCTTGACGAGCTGCGCGCCGACCAGCGTCAGCAAAGGTCCTGATCCCACCAAGACGATCCGCCGTCCCAAGGCAACGCCTTGCGCCTTGAGCGCGATCTGCGCTGCGCCAAGACTATAGACGCCCGCGTTCTGCCAGCCGGGCACCGGCGCGACACGGTCGGACGCGCCCGTGGCAAGGATCAGTCGATCACAGTCGACCACCTGCACGCCGCCCTCCCCCAGCACGTGCAACTGCCCTCCATGCACGGCGATGACAGAACTGCCTGCGCAATGGGTGAGTTGCCCGTCCTTGGCCAGGCGGTCGAAGAGCGCATGCAGCGCGCGCGCCTTCGCCGCTTCCGACCCGTAGAGCTGCTTTGGCGTGCGGACGAACCCGGCAGGCGGACGGCGATAAATCTGCCCGCCCGCGCGATGCCCTTCGTCGATCACCATCGGATGGAGTCCGGCCTCGACCAACGTGGCGGCGGCCCTGATGCCGGCGGGACCGGCACCCACGATCACGATCCGTGGCGGTGAGGCCCCGTTCAAGGCCAGCTCTCCGGCGGCGTCGTGCGCAAACGGAGACCCTCAGCGACAAGGGTTGTGCACGCGCGCAGACGCGGCTTCTCCTCCTCCTCCTGCCATATCCAGCAATCCTGGCACGCTCCCATCAGGCAGAACCCTGCGCGCGGCTCGGGTCCGAACTCGGATTTTCGCAAGGCGTGTTCAGAAGCCAGCACGGCGGTCAGCACGGTGTCGCCGGCCAGCGCGTGACGCATCTCACCGTCGAGAGAGAAGTGCACCTGTGCCCGGTCACACTCGGCCAGCCGGACGATACGGCCGGCCGTGCTCACTCCGCTGCCTCTTGTACCTGATGGGGGCGGGGCAATTCGGGGAAGCGTTCGCAGACCGCATCGAAGGCTGCCTGAACGCCGTCCGGCCCGGAACGCCCTTTCATGCGCCGGAAGATCTCCGTCTTGGCGAAGAAGCGCCAATGGATCGGCAAAGCATCCAGAACCACATGAAGCTGGTCATAGGCCGCCGGCGTCCACTGCGCTTCGTAATCATCGCGCTCCGGACCGAAATGGAAATGACCGACCGATGGTTCCTTGCGTGAGCGCAGCAGCTTGGTCGCGTGTTCATCGATCTCGCCGCCGCGGATGACAACGCCATAGTCACGCTCGGCGGCTGTCGGCGAGACATAGCCGCGCCGCACGTCCTGAGCGACCCGCCAGGGCTCGCGCTGCAGCGGATCGCCGAGGCCGCCGCCGCCGGCGGAGCGGATCTCGAGCATGTCGCCAGGCTGCAGGACCGCCGTGTCGATATTGCCCAGCCGCCGCTCGTGCTCGCCCCCCGGATTGACGACCATATCGGACAGGCCGGCCGCCTTGCCGCCCAGCACGCCCCAGGGTCGGAAGAAGCTGCGGTCGCGGTTGCGGGCCGTGATCCTGGAGTCCGGAGCAAAGACGCGGAAAGCCATTTCGGTCGCCAGCCCGCCGCGCCAGCGGCCCGCACCGCCGCTATCCCTGGCGAGCCCGTATTTCACGAACTCGACCGGGGTCTCGGTCTCGGTGATCTCTATCGGCGTGTTCTTGAGATAGGCGGCATCGGCACCCGATCCGTTGGTGCCATCGCGATGCGGCATGGCGCCGCCGCCGCCCACCACGGGGTTCACCGCCGCGATGACGCTCCGGCTGGTACGCTCATCCGTCGTCATGACGTTGATGATGCAATTGTTGCCGGCCGGAGCCGCAGGCAGGCGCTCCGGCACTGCCTGCGAAAAGGCGCCGAAGATGACCGAGCGCAGCCGGGCGCAGGTGAGCGAGCGCATGCCGACGGCGGCGGGGTGGACCGGGTTCAGCACCGAACCTTCGGGAGTGATGCAGGTGAAAGGCCTGGTGAGACCGGTGTTGAGCAGGATTTTCGGGTTGAGCGTGTAGAGAACGTAATAGACGCCCACCAGCAGCATGGTGTGGCGCGGGTCGCCGCCCGAGGGCACGTTGAGCGAGGAGCCGAGTTGCGGATCGGAGCCGGTGAAGTCGAGGACCGCCTCCCCGCCTTTGATCGTCAGCCTCAGCTTCAGCCGGCAGGGATTGGCCTCGACCGAATCCTCGTCGGCATAATCCGCGAATTCCCATGTGCCGTCAGGCATGGAGCGCAGCACGTCACGCGCCTGCGCCTCCGCGTGGTCAAGAAGGGCGGCAATGCCTTCGATGAAGCCGGCCGTGCCGAACTTCCCCACCATTGCGTGAATCTTGCGCTCGCCGGTGTTGAGCGCGCCGACGAGTGCCTTGATGTCGCCGATGTTGAGATCCGGCTTGCGCACATTGGTGCTCATGATGCGCAGGATCATTTCGTCGAATACGCCCTCCCGCACCAGCTTCGTGGGAGGAAAGCGGATGCCTTCCTGATGGATTTCGGTCAGCGCCCGGCTGAGCGAGGCCGGCACCGCCCCGCCCATGTCGGTGTTGTGGATGTGGCCTCCGGTCCAGGCGACGATCTCGCCCTCTACGAAGACCGGCTTCCACAGATGGGTGTCGGGTGCATGGGTGGCGACATAGCCTGAATAGGGATCGTTGGTGAAGGCAACGTCGCCAGGCCGGTAGTCGTCCACCATTGCGATCGCACGGCTATACGAAAGCCCGGGATACCAGGTGGCGCCGAGTTCCATCGGGACGGCGAAGGTCGCGCCCGAGCGGTCCATCAGCATCACCGTGAAGTCCTGCGTTTCCTTGACGAAGGCGGAATGCGCGGTGCGGTGTAGCGTGTGGGCCATGTTCTCGGCCGCCGCGCGGGCATGGTTCGCCAGAACCTGAAGGTTTGTCCGGTCAAACAAAGACGTCACTCCGCGAAAGTCAGAAGAAGATTGAGGTGGCGATCGACCCGCGCCTGCACTCCGGCGGGAATGGCAAGGGTGGTGTCTTCCTGAACGACCACGGCAGGCCCTTGGAAGCTACTACCAGGCACAAGAGTCTGCCGGTCGTGGAGGTCGACGGTCTCGACGCCCAGGCCTGTATAGACCGGAAGCTGGCGCGCCGGACTGGCGGAGACGTCGATCTCGTCGATCTCTGGAAAGGAGAGCGCCGGACCCGCGCCGACGGCGGACAGCCTGATGTTCACAAGCTCGATCTCGCCGTCCGGGTCGTGGAAATCGTAGAGCCGCTCATGGGTGCGGTGAAAGGCCTGCTCGATGGCCTCTGCGTCACTCTCGTCGAGCCATTCCGGCGAAAGGACGACCTCGATCTCATAGCTCTGACCGAGATAGCGCATATCGCAGGAGAAATTGAGCTCAGCGGCCGCGTCATGCCCTTGCGCCGCGAGCCAGTCGCGACCCTCGCTTGCGAGCGCCTCGAAAGCCGCGCGGATAATTGGGAGCGACGCGGCCGACAGCGGTGAGAAAATGGTACGAATGAAATCTCCGCGCAGATCCGCCACCAGTCCGCCCAGTGCCGACACCACGCCGGGGCGTCGTGGCGCCATGACGCGCTTCATGCCGAGTTCGCGGGCAAGGAAAGCGCCGAGCATGGGGCCGCCGCCGCCAAAGGGCATCAGCGTGAAATCGCGCAAGTCGACGCCGGCGCGCGATGCGAGTTTCTCGACCTCGACGAACATCTCCGACACCGCGATGTCGAGCATCGCCTGCGCGGTCTGCTCGACCGGGCGGCCGAGTCGCCTCGCAAGCTCGCCGACCGCGCGATGCGCCAGCCCGGTATCGATGCTGAGTTGTCCATAGGCCATCTCGCTGTGACCGAGCCATCCGCATACCACCATGGCATCCGTCACGGTCGCCCGCTCGCCGCCGCGGCCGTAGCAAGCCGGTCCCGGCGTCGAGCCGGCCGACTCGGGCCCGACCCGCAACACCCCTTGAGCGTCGACGCTGGCGATCGAGCCGCCGCCGACGCCTATCGAACTCACCGACACGGAAGGGATATGGAGCGGAAACTCGCCGATCAGTTCGCCGGTGCCGAACTGTGGCCCACCGTCGATGATGAGTGCGAAGTCGGCCGAGGTGCCGCCGATGTCGAGGGTAAGTATCCTGTCCTCGCCGGCCTGACGCGCCAGCCACGCGGCGCCGATGACCCCTGAAGCCGTACCCGAAAGCAGCATATTGACGCAGGCCTGCTTGCCTTCGGCAGCGTTCATCAGCCCACCGTTCGACTTCGTCAGCATGGGGCGAGCCGGCACGCCGCGGCTCTTCAACCTCTCTTCCAGCGCCGTCAGGTAGCCCGAGACACGCGGATGGACATAGCCGTTGAGGATGGCGGTGGAGCTGCGCTCGTATTCGCGAATGACCGGCCAGACCTCGGCCGAGGTGAAGACGAAGAGGTCGGGTGCGAGGCGCGCGATAGCAGACTTAACCGAGGCCTCCTGCGCGGCGTTGCGCCAGGAATGAAGGAAGGCCACGATGATACCTTGCGCCCCGTTCGCTTTCGCCGCCGCGACCGCGCTTTCAACGGCTGCTACATCAGGTGCCTTGGTCTCGCTGCCATCGGCGCGCATGCGGGCCGGAATGCCGAACACCATGTCGCGCGAGATCAGCGGGTCCGGCCGAGAGCAGAACAGCGAATACATGTCCGGCATGCGAAGCCGTGCGAGCTCGATCACGTCCTCGAAGCCGGCATTGGTGAACAGCGCGAGCGGCACGCCCTTGCGCTGGATAATCGTGTTGATGCCGACCGTCGTGCCGTGCACGAAGCGCGTCATATGCGTAGGATCAAAGCCTTCGCGTTCGGCTAGAAGGGTGAGGCCAGTCATCAGCTCGGCGCCCGGATCTTCCGGTGTCGTCAGCACCTTTAGCGAGGCGAGGCGTCCGGAGTTCGCTTCGAGCGCACAGAAATCGATGAAAGTCCCGCCGATATCGACGCCGACCTTCCAGTCGGCTCTGTTGTGCGCTTCATCCGCCGTGATGACTCCGTCCATGATGCGTCCCTTCCTGTCTGCCAACCAAAGCTGGCACGAGCGGATGGTGCGGGTCCAAGACGTATGACGGGCAAGAATATAAGTCCTGCTTATGCCTTAGCGCGATGTTCCTCCAGGACGATGGAACAGGCCGCGCGGATTTCATCGCGCATCATCTCATCGGCTCGCGAAAGGGCTCGCGTCCGCGAGGTGAGAAGCGCGATCGGAAATTCCGGTCCTGCCGTGAGCGGCCTGACCGCAAGCCCGGCAAACTGATGCCACGGCAGCAGCGCATCGACCAAGGCGATGCCCAGACCGGCCTGGACGAAGCCGACCGCGGAGATGGAGACGTCGATCTCGAGCGACGGCGAAAGCGCCACGCCTTGCGCCTGGGCCGCGCGGGCCAGTTCATCGGCAGGGCGGGTGTTACCGCGATAAGATATCAACTCTTCCCCGACAAGGTCGGCGAGCGTCAGCTCGGCTTTCGCTTGCAGCGCGTGCCCGGCGGGCAGCAGACATACGAAGCCGAGTCTGCCGACCACCTCCGCCTCTATATCCGGAGGCAGCCGGTCGTCCATGGCCACGCCGAGGCAGGCATCGCCCGCGCGCAGCATGTCGACGATTGCCGAGATAGGCGCGCTATGGGCACGCAGCATTATGTGGGGATGCTGCGCCCGGAATTTGGTGAACGCACGCGGCAATATCGCCATTGCCGGCGGCGGCGACGCCGCAATCCGCACCAGCCCGGTCCTACCCAGGCGCAGATCGGTGGTCTTGCGGCGCAAGCCGTCGAGCCCCGCCGACAACCTCTCGGCATCGGGGAAGATCTCTAGCGCCTCCGGGGTTGGTCGCAGCCGACCCTTCACCCGCTCGAACAGGGTGAAGCCGAGTTCGTCCTCAGCGTGGAGCAGGATCTGGCTGAGCGCAGGCTGGGAAATGTTCAGCATCCGCGCCGCAGCGGTCACGGTACCTGAGCGCATCACGGCGATGAACACTTCGAGTTGCCGGGCCCGCATGGCTACTCCATAGGTAAAACTTATGGCTTCTGTCCAAACCCATCTTTGACGCAATGCGGCGGCGCCGACAAGATTGGCGCATTCAAGTGTCACCCGCTCTGCACAAGGAATGACGTATGGATGTGATTGTGCTGGGCGGCGGCCTGATGGGGACGGCTTCAGCCTATTTCCTCACCCGGCGCGGCGCGCGCGTGACGCTGATCGAGCGCAACCGGATCGGCACCGGAGCGACCGTCGCCTCCTTCGGCAACATCCGGCGCACGGGGCGGCATCTGTCGCAACTGCCGCTGGCCCATCGCTCGCTCAGGCTCTGGGGCGAGGCCGAGAAAATGCTTGGCCGCGACGTCGAATTCCGCGCCACCGGCCATATCCGGCTGATCTTCGATGAAGCCAGTCTCGCCGACATGCGAACCTACGCCCAGACGGCGCGGCCCTGGGGACTTGAGTTGGAGGAACTCAGCCCGCGCGAGATACACACCCGCTTTCCCGGCCTCGGTCCCGATGCGATCGCGGCGTCGTTCTCACCGCATGATGGCAGCGGCAATCCGCGGCTGATTGCACCCGCCTTTGCCGAGGCAGCCCGCCAGCTGGGCACCGAAATCGTCGAGGAAGCGGAGGTCGAGACTGTCAGGCACACCGGCTCCAGCTTTCTTGTCACCAGTTCAAAAGGTACATTCGCCGCCGAGTGCCTGCTCAACACCGCCGGAGCTTGGGGTGCACGCATCGCCGCACAGTTCGGCGAACAGGTTCCGCTCGATGCGCGTGGCCCACAAATGGGCGTGACCGAACCACTGCCGCACCGGATCCTGCCGGTGGTCGGCATCTGGACGCGTGACAAGAACCATGGCGCCTATCTGCGTCAGGTCGAGCGGGGCAACATCGTCTTCGGCGGCGCGGCCGAAAGGGTGCTGGTGGATCTCGATCCCGGCCATGCGGCCGCCGACCCCATGCGCCTGCAGGCGCAGTTGCGCGCCGTCGCGCGGCTGCTGCCCTCAATCGCAAGGGTCGCGGTGATCCGCACCTGGTCGGGCTGCGAGGGCTATGTCAGGGACATGCTGCCGGTCATGGGACGCTCGGCGACGACGCCAGGCCTGTTCCACGCCTTCGGCTTCAGCGGACACGGCTTCCAGCTCGGTCCGGGCGTGGGCGATGCCATGGCCGAGCTCATTATGACCGACCGATGCGAAACGCCGCTCGATGATTTCAGGGTCGATCGCTTCGGTCGCGCCGTCTGAAAGGTTGCGACAACGTCCAAACCCTCACGTTCGGCGTACGTTCGACACAACGGGAGTTGATCGTCTATCGGCCGTTCATTCTGCAGATCGGTTGAGAGGCATGGGTAGATCGCGGCTCGATTCACGATGGATTTTCCTGGCATGCGCGTGGTCTCGCGCGCAGCTTGGTGCGCGAGAGCGCTTGCAAGGCGCAGAATCGCTCTGTCAGGCACTTGGCGCAGGACCGGTTCGTGGGATTTCATCACCATTGCGGGTGGCGCTTGCTGCGGGTCAAGAATAGGGGTGTGCCGTACTGCCGCGGAACAAAGCAGTCCGCATGGTGCATGGTCTTCTTCAAGGCTTCCGAGATCACAATCTTGGTCCATGTTTCGCAAGATGTGCTCGTGCGAGAGATGAGAGAAGCCATGATATCGATTGGTCGCAGAAAGGGATGGCAAGGCGTGCCATTCGGAAATCCGCCAGCCTTCCGGCCGTGCTTTACATGCGCTGCTGGTAGCGCTACCAATTCATATGGAGGACGTGGCAAGACTGCAAGCTGCGTATGTATGGAGTGGACGTCTCCCTCGCAGGCGTCGCATCGCTCGGGAGGGAATCGATGGCATCCGTTGCGATCCGCGATGTCTACAAATCCTTCGGCGCCGCCGAAATTCTCCATGGCGTCGGGATCGATATAGAAGACGGCGAGTTCGTAACGCTGGTCGGCCCGTCGGGCTGTGGGAAGTCGACGCTGTTGCGCATGATCGCGGGCCTCGAAGGCATCACGCGCGGCGAGATCGCCATTGGCGGGCGCATTGTCAACACGGTCGCCCCCAAGGAACGCGACATTGCCATGGTGTTCCAGAATTACGCGCTTTACCCACATATGACGGTGCGCGAGAACATGGCGTTCTCCCTGATGTTGAAGCGTGTCTCGAAACAGGAGAGCGATGGCAAGGTCGAGCGTGCCGCGGAAATTCTCAACCTCACGCCGTTGCTGTCGCGCTATCCCCGGCAGCTTTCGGGCGGGCAGCGGCAGCGCGTGGCCATGGGCCGGGCGATCGTGCGCGACCCACAGGTCTTTTTGTTTGACGAGCCGCTCTCCAATCTCGATGCCAAACTGCGCGTGCAGATGCGCGCAGAGATCAAGGAACTGCATCAGCGCCTGAAGACCACGACCGTCTATGTCACTCACGATCAGATCGAGGCGATGACGATGGCCGACAAGATCGTCGTCATGCATGACGGCAATGTGGAGCAGATCGGGCGACCGCTCGATCTTTATGACCGGCCGGACAATCTTTTCGTGGCGATGTTCATCGGCTCCCCGGCAATGAACATGCTGACAGGCCGCATTGGCGCCGGCGGCTTCGAAGGCAGCGGCGGCGTCGCCATAGATTTGCCGCGTACGCCGCAAAACCTGAATAACGGTCCGGTGGTGCTTGGCATACGGCCCGAGCATCTGCGCCTTTCCGACCACGGCTTCCCCATCACCGTTTCGGTCGTCGAACCGACCGGGTCGGAGTTGCAGATCATCGGCCGCGCGCCTGGCGGTGAAGAGATCGTCGCGAATTTCCGGGAGCGACACCCGTTCCGGCCCGGCGAAACCGTCAAGCTTGCCGCCGAGCCGAGCCTGATCCATCTCTTTGACGTGGATACGGGCCGCCGGCTTTGAACATGCCGAGGTCTCAGCCAATCAAAACAGGAGGAAATGGCAATGAGATTCACCAGACGCGACGTAATACGAACCAGCGCCGGTGCGGCGGCTGCCGGAGCAATCGGCAACCGCCTGCTTGGCACGCCAGCCTTTGCCCAGGATGCGCCGAAATACACGCCCGAAAAAGGTGCCAAGCTCAGGCTCCTTCGCTGGTCACCGTTTGTCCAGGGCGATGAGACCGCCTGGCTGGCGCTGACGAAGAAATTCACCGATGCCACCGGTGTCGAGGTGCGCGTCGACAAGGAGAGCTGGGAGGACATTCGTCCCAAGGCGGCGGTCGCGGCCAACGTCGGCTCGGGCCCCGACCTGATGTTCGTCTGGTTCGACGATCCCTTCCAATATCCCGACAAGCTCCTCGATGTGACCGATCTCGGAGATTATCTGGGCAAGAAATATGGCGGCTGGCACGAGGGCCCGAAGAGCTACGCCACCAAGGACGGCAAGTTCATCGGCTTGCCGCTGGCCACCATAGGCAACGCCATCGTCTACCGCGAGAGCTGGGTCAAGGAGGCCGGTTTCTCCGAGTTCCCGAAAGACACCGACAGCTTCCTCGAATTGTGCAAGGCCGTGCAGGCTAAAGGCCATCCGGCCGGCTTCACCCATGGACATGGCGTCGGTGACGGCAACAACTACGCTCATTGGCTGTTGTGGAGCCATGGTGGCAAGATGGTCGACGAGAACAGCAAGGTGGTGATCAACAGTCCCGAGACGATGAAGGCGATCGAATATGCTCAGGCGCTCTACAAGACCTTCATCCCCGGCACGGAAAGCTGGCTCGACGTGAACAACAACCGCGCCTTCCTGGCCGGCGAGTTGTCCGTCATCGCCAACGGTATCTCGGCCTATGAAACCGCCAGGATCAACAAGGACAAGGATCCTAAGCTGACTGAAATGGCCAAGGACATCCGCACCGCTAGCTTGCCGATCGGTCCGATCGGCAAGGCAGTGGAGCTTTACCAGGTCACCTCGGCGGTGATCTTCAACTACACACCCCATCCGAACGCGGCCAAGGCCTATCTGCAGTTCATGTTCGAGGAACCGCAGATGTCGGAATGGATCAAGGGCTCTTCCGGCTATTGCTGCCAAACCTTGAAGGCCTACGACGACAATCCGATCTGGAAGGCCGATCCGAACTATGCGCCCTATGCCAAAGCGTCCGCAACGCTGCGCAACAACGGCTACGCCGGGCTGCTCGGCTACGCTTCGGCCGCCACCATGGCCGACTATGTGCTGGTCGACATGTTCGCCAAGGCGGTGACCGGTCGGGCGACGCCACAGGAGGCAATGGAAGAGGCCGAGAAGCGCGCCAACCGGTATTACCGGGTGTAGTCCGCACGTCTTCTTCCGTTCATGGAAGAAGACGCTTGTATTTTTCGGGTCGGCCGCAGCGTGGGTCGAGACGTGCCGCCGAAATGCAGGCGCCCTATGAGGAGAGCGCGGGGCCGTGAGATCCGCGCGCCGGCAGTCTTCTCCACGAAGGCGGAAGGACTGCTGGCTCCGGAGCCACTCGATATCCACCAGAGGAGCCTTTTCATGGCCGTGACAACCGCCGCCGCCCCGCCCCGCCCCTCCTTCTTGTCGCGCATTGCGGAAAGTCGCGGGCTGCTTAGCTTTGGCTTTATGCTGCCGACAGTGGTGCTGCTGCTGGTCTTCCTGACCTATCCGCTGGGGCTCGGCGTCTGGCTCGGCTTCACCGACGCCCGCATCGGCAGGCCAGGCGTCTTCATCGGCCTGGAAAACTATGAATATCTCTGGGACGACAGCGTGTTCTGGCTGTCCGTGTTCAACACGCTTCTCTACACGGTGAGCGCGTCGATCCTGAAGTTCGCCCTCGGCCTGTGGCTGGCGTTGCTGCTCAACGAGAACCTGCCGTTCAAATCCTTTTTCCGCGCGGTGGTGCTTCTTCCCTGGGTGGTACCGACGGTGTTGTCGGCGATCGCTTTCTGGTGGATCTACGATTCGCAGTTCTCGATCATCTCCTGGGCTCTCAAGCAGATGGGCCTCATCGATCACAACATCAATTTCCTTGGCGATCCGCAGAACGCCCGCGCTTCGGTGATCGCCGCCAATGTCTGGCGCGGCATTCCCTTCGTCGCCATAACCCTGCTCGCCGGCCTGCAGACGATCCCGCAATCGCTTTACGAAGCCGCCACGCTGGACGGCGCCGGTCGCTGGCAGCTGTTTCGCTATGTCACCCTGCCGCTGCTGACGCCGATCATCGCCATCACCATGACCTTTTCGGTTCTGTTCACCTTCACCGATTTCCAGCTCATCTATGTGCTGACGCGCGGCGGCCCGGTGAACGCCACACATCTCATGGCGACGCTTTCTTTCCAACGCGGCATTTCGGGCGGGCAACTCGGTGAAGGCGCGGCGATCGCGGTAGCGATGATCCCCTTCCTGCTCGGCGCGATCCTGTTCAGCTATTTCGGCCTGCAGCGGCGCAGATGGCAGCAAGGCGGCGGAGATTGAGATGGCTCTAATCAACGCTAAACCGAACCCCGCCGGCGGCGACGACGGTGGCATGACCTATTTGCAAAGCATGCCGCGGCGCGTGGTGACGGTCTACCTTCCGTTGGCGATTTTCATCATCGTGCTGCTCTTTCCCTTCTACTGGATGACGATCACCGCCATCAAACCCAACGCGGAGATGACCAGCTACGATACATCGAGCCCGTTCTGGGTAGTCCACCCGACGTTGCAGAACATCCGTTACCTGCTGTTCGAAACCTCCTATCCGGGCTGGCTGCTCAACACGACGATCATCTCGGTCGCCGCTACCGTGCTTTCGCTCATCGCCGCGGTGTTGGCTGCCTATGCGATCGAGCGGCTGCGCTTTTCCGGGTCGCGCCAGGTCGGGCTCGCCGTCTTTCTCGCCTACCTGGTGCCGCCGTCCATCCTGTTCATTCCTTTGTCGGTCATGGTCTTCAATCTCGGGCTCTACGACACGCCTTTTGCCCTGATCCTGACTTATCCGACTTTCCTGGTGCCTTTCTGCACCTGGTTGCTGATGGGCTATTTTCGTTCCATTCCCTTCGAACTGGAAGAGTGCGCGCTCATCGATGGCGCCAGCCGCTGGCAGGTGCTGACCAAGATCGTGCTGCCGCTGTCGGTGCCGGGGCTGATCTCCGCCGGTATCTTCGCCTTCACGCTGTCGTGGAACGAGTTCATCTACGCTCTGACCTTCATTCAGTCGTCCGAAAACAAGACCGTGCCGGTGGGCGTGCTGACCGAGCTCGTCCGCTCCGACGTCTACGAATGGGGTTCACTAATGGCCGGCGCCCTGATCGGGTCGCTGCCGGTGGTGATCCTTTATTCCTTCTTCGTCGAGCACTATGTGTCGTCAATGACAGGGGCGGTCAAAGAGTAGGCCAGCGCAATAGGGCAACTGACAGCAATGGCAATTTCCGGCGTTCCGCCATCGCGACTGAGTCCACACGATACCCGGTGGCTGAACACGGTGTTAGCAGACGAATTCGCCAAAACTCTTGGCTTCCTTCAGGCGACGCTTCTCGATCGCTGGTGATCGTCCCTCGCCGATGGCGCGCCTCGTGTCGATACACTTCGCCCGGGCGAGTGAAATCCGTAGCGTCCGTACCCTCCCGGATAGATGGTCTTCCGGCGGCCATTGAGTCTGAAATCCAGGCGGAACGAGATCGCGCCGTTCGGCATGACGCGAACATACATCCCGTCGCGGTCTGCAATCTTGTAGATTTTGTCTTTGGGTTTTCAACGCCTTGAGGGCAGCATCGGTCAGCATCCCTATTGCCTCCTGAAAAAAGTACCGTCAGCGCAATTTCACGGACTCGTGGTGGCGATTCCCTTTTATCGTCACTGCCTTGAAGCGAAAAAAGTACCGTCACGGGCCTGATTGGCCGCGACGGTGCTTTTGAAAAATTCGTCCGAGCAATATGCCGCAGGCCCGTCAGGCAGGCCGCCAAAGCCAAGCTCTGCATACCGATAGTCACCGAATGTCGGTGAACGGGTTTATTTTTGTTTTCTACGGCTTGCGTCGTGCCATGGCGTTAATTCGGCGGGATTCAGATAGACCTGAATCATTCCCACTCGATTGTGCCAGGCGGTTTCGAGGTCACGTCGTACACCACACGGTTGATGCCGCGCACTTCGTTGATGATGCGGGTGGCGGCGGCACCTAGGAAGGCCATGTCGTAGTGATAGAAATCAGCCGTCATGCCGTCGACCGAAGTGACTGCACGCAGCGCACAGACGAATTCGTAGGTGCGGCCGTCGCCCATCACGCCGACGGTCTGCACCGGCAACAACACGGCGAAGGCCTGCCAGATCGCGTCATAGAGGCCAGCCTTGCGGATCTCGTCGAGATAGATGGCGTCGGCCTCGCGCAGGATCTCCAGCTTCTCCCGGGTGATGCCGCCAGGGCAGCGGATGGCAAGACCGGGCCCTGGGAACGGATGGCGGCCGATGAAGCTTTCGGGCAGACCGAGCTCCTTGCCGAGCGCCCTCACCTCGTCCTTGAACAGTTCGCGCAACGGCTCGACCAGTTGCATGTTCATGCGCTCGGGCAGGCCGCCGACATTGTGGTGCGACTTGATCGTCACCGACGGGCCGCCAGTGAAGGAGACGCTTTCGATGACGTCGGGATAGAGCGTGCCTTGTGCCAGGAAATCGGCCCCGCCGAGCTTCTTTGCCTCGTCCTCGAACACCTCGATGAACAGCCGGCCGATAGTCTTGCGCTTCTTTTCCGGATCCGACTCGCCCTCCAGCGCCGAGATGAATTTGTCGGAGGCATCGACCAGGATCAGCGGCAGATTGTAATGCTGGCGGAACATCGCCACCACACCGGCGGCCTCGTCCTTGCGCATCAGGCCGTGGTCGACGAGAATGCAGGTCAGCTGGTCGCCGACCGCCTCGTGGATCAGAAGGGCGGCGACCGAGGAATCCACGCCGCCCGACAGCGCGCAGATGACCTTGCCCTTGCCGACCTGCTTGCGGATCGCCTCGACCGCGTGTTCGCGATAGGCGCGCATCGTCCAGTCGCCTTCGATGCCGGCGATGTTGTGAACGAAATTCCTGAGCAGCCGGGCGCCGTCGGGTGTGTGCACCACCTCCGGGTGGAACATGATGCCGTACATCCTGCGCTCGACATTGCCGAAGATGGCGAAAGGCGAGCTTTCCGATTTGCCGAACACCTCGAAGCCCGGCGGCAAGGCGATGACGCGATCGCCATGGCTCATCCACACCTGATGGCGCTGGCCGGTCGCCCAAAGCCCTTCGAACAGCGGACTGTCCTTCTCGATCTCGACGAAGGCGCGGCCGAATTCGCGATGGTTGGAGCTTTCGGCGACGCCGCCCATCTGCACGCACATGGCCATCTGGCCGTAGCAGATGCCAAGCACCGGCACCCCGGCGTCGAAGACGATCTGCGGCGCGCGCGGGCTGCCGATGTCCGATGTCGAGGCGGGGCCGCCGGACAGGATCACAGCTTTCGGATTGATGCGCTTGAACGCGGCTTCGGCCGACTGGAACGGCACGATCTCGGAAAACACGCCGGCCTCGCGGATGCGGCGGGCGATGAGTTGGGTAAACTGGCTGCCGAAATCGACAATCAGGACGGTGTCGGTGTGATTGGCTGTCGTCATGGCGAGCCTTTAGAGAAAGAAACGAGTCGGCGCAATGGGTTGCGCGGTCACGCCGCTCACTTCTGCCCCGATGCTCCTGCCGATGCGTCGCCCCGCCCCGCGTCAAGTGTGCGCAAGGCGTCCATAAGCGCTGCGAACCGCTGCTCGCCGATGCGATCGATATAGCCGCGCTCGATCTGAAGCTTGATGCGGTCGCCGTCGCGCAAGGCATCCAGACCCTTGCGGGTATAGCACACAAGCTTGCCGCGCCCGTCCCGTGGATCGGGCAACCGCTCCAGCACGCCTTCCGCCTCCAGACCGTCGAGCAATTGTTGAACCGCTTGCTTGGAGGTGGCCGCGCGCTCGATCAATGCCGACTGGCGCGTGCCGTTGCGCGGGATGTGCCCGAGCAGCCCGGCGCGCGCCTCGCTGAACCAGGCGTGGCCGGCGGACCGCATGGCGGCAGCAAATTCCACCTGCCAGGCACGGCCCGCCTGCCATAGCCGCCAGCCGACATGATCCGGCGACGCTTCGGTTTTTTCGTCAAGCTGCTTGACCATTTATGCCAGACTCCGTATAGTCAAGATACTTGACGATATTCATCCCGTCGAGCCTCTTTCGAAACGCGAACCCATGGACAGGTATAATGACATTACTGAACAGGGACACGCTGGCCATTATCATGGTCGGAACCACGCATGTCATCGACATGGGCGGCAAGCACGCCTTCGTCCACTATGAAACTGAAGATCGGGCGCACCTCCTCCTACCGGACGGCACACGCTTCCACGGACTTTGGGCGCTGCTGGACGACGGCTACAAGGTCGAATGGAAAGACGGCCCCGCCGGCGCGTGGAAACTCGATCATACACCGGGAGCGATCGATTATATCGACGCAACAGGCGCCGTGCGCGGACGCGTCTCACGCATCGATTTCGGCGATCCGCAGTGCCTGGCCGCTTGATCCGAAGAACAGTCAGCCCTCGAGCAGACCGCCACCGATCGCCCGTTCGAGCGACTCGATCGCCACGGCCAGTTTCTCGTCGATGACGTGCAGATATTCCGTCCAGTCGTTGACATGGCGCAGATCGGCCGCGCCGTCGGAAATGCCGCGCAGGCCGATCAGCGGCACGCCGAACAATTGGCAGGCGCGCAGGCAGGCGAAGGTCTCCATGTCGACCATATCGGCGTCGATCGCGTCGTAAGCGGCACCGGTGACGATCGCGCCGCCGGTCGAGAGCGTGGCGCTTCTGATACCTGGAATAACGAGGGGCAGCGGCACCGTCACCGGCAGGTCGAGGAAAGGCGTCGCGCCCTTCTCGAAGCCGAGCGGCGAAGCGTCCATGTCGCGATAGCTCACCGAAGCGGCCTGGTAGATTTCAGCCTGTTCCAGCTTGCGGCTGCCGGCCGAGCCCAGCGAAACGACGAGGTCCGGCAATGCTTTTGTGGATTTCAACCAGGAGAGCTCGGCGCCCAGCCGTACGCCGGCTTCGACCGGGCCGACTCCCGTCATCAGCGGGTTGAACAGCCGCTGCAGATGCGGGCCATATTCGGCCTGCGCCGCCATGACGAAGAGCACATTCTTGCCGCCAATGCGCACGACATTGCTCATTGGATCATCCCGCGATACCGTCGCGACCAACCATCGTCATCATCGTGCCGGTCATGGTGGCGATCAGCTTGGCCTCGCCGTCGGCGGCGAAGGCATAGGCCTGGCCGTCGGCAACGATGATGGTGCGGCCGGGTTTGGTCACCGAACCGCGGAACAGAAAGCGTTCGCCCCGGCCCGGCGCCAGAAGGTTGACCTTGAATTCGATGGTCAGCACGCCGGAATTCTCAGGCATGAGCGAGAATGCCGCATAGCCGCAAGCCGAGTCCAGCGCCGTCGAAATGACGCCTGCATGCAGGAAGCCATGCTGCTGGGTCAGCGCCGCCGAATAGGGCATCTCGATCTCGATTATGCCGGGTGTCACCAAAGTCAATTCGGCGCCGATCGTCGCCATCGCCTGCTGGCGTGCGAAGGACGCCCTGACGCGATCCTCATAGTCTGGAGCCGGTACGATCTTCGCTGCCATCGCCGTTGCCTTCGTTTGTCTGGCAAAGCTTATTGCAGAGGGATCGGCGGCAGGCAATCTCAATTGCTGCACTGCAACAATTGGTCTCGTAGGCCGTCACCGGCCGAGTGGCCGCGAACTGCCGGCGGATGCGGCAGGGCTCAGTTGGTCCGGCGCAGCGCGCAGAAATAGAACCCATCAGTGCCGCTCAGCGCCGGCGACAGGGAAATATCGCCGCCAGCGCCGATCCGCGCCGCTGCTTGGTGGCCCGGAAAACGGCCGTCCCAGAGAGCGCGGTGATCGACCGGGGCAAAGCCGCTGCTGCGCTCACGAAACGCCATGACCTGCTCGCCATTCTCCTCGTCGAACACCGAGCAGGTGATATAGACCAGCAGGCCGCCGGGTTTGACATACATCCTGGCGGCATCGAGGATCGTCGCCTGCTCGCCCTTGCGGGCGTCGAGCTGTCTCTGTGTCAGCCGCCATTTGGCATCGGGACGACGCCGCCAGGTGCCGCTGCCGGTGCAGGGCGCATCGACCAGCACGATGTCCATGTGACCGACCAGTGGGGCAAGCTCGGCCGGCTTGGTGGCGACCTGCACATTGCGATTTTCCGAGCGGCGGATGCGGTCGAAGATTGGCGCCAGCCGCGCCTTTTCAGCATCATGGGCAAAGATCTGGCCGTGATTGTCCATCGCCGCCGACAGCGCCAGCGTCTTGCCGCCGGCGCCGGCACAGAAGTCGAGCACCTGCATGCCGGCCGTCGCGCCGGCAAGCGCTGCCGTAATTTGCGACCCCTCGTCCTGGACCTCGAACCAGCCTTTCTGGAAGGCCGGCTCGGCCTGCACGTTCGGGTGTCGGCCATCACCGTCGATCGGCGGGATGCGGATACCGTAGGGTGCGATCCGTGCGACACTGGCACCGGTCTGCTCCAGTTCGGCCAAGACCTTGACGCGATCGGCTTGAAGCGTGTTGACCCGGATGTCGAGCGGCGGACGCGTGGCCAGCGCCGCGCCCTCCTCGACCCATGTCTCGCCAAAGGCCCGCTCGAAAAGCGGTTCGCACCAATCGGGTATGTCGGCGCGAACCGCGGGCGGCGCGTCGGCAAGCCGGCGTTCCGCGATTGCCCTGAGTTCCGTGGCGCTGAGCAGCGGCGGCGCGAACTTGTCGCCTTCGAGCGCAGCATTGAGCGACTGCCCCGTCTGGTTCCATTCGAGCAACAGCGCCCCGAAGCCGATGGCGCGCGGCGTGTCTTCGCCCAGCAACCAGCCGGCAGAGCGCTTGTGGCGCAGCGCGTCGTAGACGATGTTCCCGATCGCGGCGCGATCACCACCGCCGGCGAAGCGATGTGACAGGCCCCAATCCTTCAGCGCGTCGGCCACCGGCCGGTGACGCCGGCCAATATCCTCCAGCACTTCGATAGCCGCAGCCAGCCGTCCGCCCAGTCGCATTCGTCATTCCATCAAATCGAGCACATTATCTCGGTCTGCTCTTAGAGCCTTTCACGTCCGGATTGAACCCCGCTCGGTCTCGCCGCGAGCGCAAGCTGGCCATGGTCGGCAAACCTGTCCGATCAGTAAATCTTCACGGCGGTTAACAGTAGGCAGACCAGTAGATGCAATATTTCTAATGTTCTTAACTGGCGGCTGCAAGGACGGCGTATGGCGCTACAGCTCTGCTTTCCAAGTTTTTCGGTTGGGAATACTCTTGCCGCCATGATTCGCGGCGCGGAAACCGTTGACCGGCGGATCGTCACGAGGAGAGGGCAATGAAGACTTATCTGGCGGAAGTTCTAGGCACATTTCTGTTGGTGTTCATCGGTACGGCGTCCGTGGTGACGGGCGGCTTCGGCGGCGCGCTGCCGCTTGGCCAGGAAGGCATCGGCCTGGCATTCGGCATCGGCCTCATCGCGGCGGCCTATGCGATCGGCCCGATTTCGGGCGCGCATCTCAATCCGGCGGTGACACTCGGCGTCTTCCTTGCCGGCCGGCTGGCTGCCAAGGACGTCATCCCCTATTGGATTGCGCAGATCATCGGCGCCATCATCGCCTCGCTTGCGCTGTGGATCATCGTTTCCGGCCAGACCGGCGGCCACACAGGCGGCTTCGGCGCCAATGGCTGGGACGAGACGAAATGGGGCATGAGCTCGGCGTTCCTGTGGGAACTGATCGGCACCTTCACCTTCGTCACGGTGATCCTCGGCGTTACCGCTGAAAAGCACTCGACGGCTTTTGCCGGTCTGATCATCGGCTTGACGCTGGCCGGCATTCACTTCGCCATGATCCCGGTCACCGGCACCTCGGTCAATCCGGCGCGCTCCATCGGTCCGGCGCTGTTTACCGGCGGTGCCGCACTCAGCCAGCTCTGGCTGTTCATCGTCGCGCCGTTGATCGGCGGCGCCATTGCCGGAGTCGTCGCCAAGGCGCGTATTTTCGAGAAGGATTGATTGCCGGAGCTTGAATGCAAAAAGGCGCGAGCTACGGCCCGCGCCTTTTTTTGCGACTTTGAGTTCGGATCAGGCAGCGATATCAAACCGGTCGGCGTTCATCACCTTGGTCCATGCCGCAACGAAATCCCGGGCGAATTTCTGCCCGGCGTCCGCCGATCCGTAGACTTCGGCCAAGGCACGCAGCTGCGCATGCGAGCCGAAGATCAGATCGGCGCGGGTGCCGGTCCACTTGACGGCCTTGGTCCTGCGGTCGCGCGCCTCGTAGACCTCTTCCGAGCCCGGCTCGGAGCCGGCAGCCGGATCCCACACCGTGCTCATGCTGAGCAGGTTGACGAAGAAGTCGTTGGTCAGCTTACCCGGCCTGTCGGTGAACACGCCATGCTTCGACTGGCCGGTGTTGGCGCCGAGCACCCGCAGGCCGCCAACAAGCACCGTCAGCTCCGGCGCCGACAGGCCCAGCAACTGCGCCCGGTCGACCAGCATGGCTTCGACCGACATGGGCTGCTTGCCTCTGACGTAGTTGCGGAAGCCGTCGACTTTCGGCTCGAGAGCGGCAAAAGAGTGGACGTCCGTCTGCTCCTGCGAGGCATCCATGCGGCCGGGCGTGAACGGCACCTTCACGTCGTTGCCGCCATCCTTCGCAGCCTTCTCGACGGCCGCGACACCACCGAGCACGATCAGGTCGGCAAGCGAGACCTTCTTGCCGCCAGCGTTGAACTCCTTCTGAATG
Source organism: Mesorhizobium salmacidum (SeqCode) (assembly GCF_037179605.1). Lineage (NCBI taxonomy): Bacteria > Pseudomonadati > Pseudomonadota > Alphaproteobacteria > Hyphomicrobiales > Phyllobacteriaceae > Mesorhizobium > Mesorhizobium salmacidum (SeqCode). The sequence continues at coordinate 150,541 of NZ_JAPYKS010000012.1, read as the reverse complement.
CCTTCGAGCTTGGCAAGCACCTTCGCTAGCTCGGCCGGCTGGTTGACGTCCCAGTCCTTCTGCGGTGCCAGCCGGATGCGGGCACCGTTGGCGCCGCCGCGCTTGTCGGAGTTGCGGAAGGTCGAAGCCGAGGCCCAGGCCGTCGAGACCAGTTCGGAAACCGACAGGCCGGAGGCCAGGATCTTGGCCTTCAGCGATGCGATGTCCTGGTCGCTGACCAGTTCATGGTCGACCGCCGGGATCGGATCCTGCCAGATCAGCTCTTCCTTCGGCACCAACGGGCCGAGATAGCGGACGACCGGGCCCATGTCGCGGTGGGTCAGCTTGAACCAGGCGCGGGCAAAGGCATCGGCGAACTGATCCGGATGTTCGTGGAAACGCCGTGAGATCTTCTCGTAGGCCGGGTCGGCCCGCAGCGCGAGGTCGGTGGTCAGCATGGCCGGCGCGCGACGCTTCGAGGGATCGTGCGCATCGGGCACCGTGCCGGCACCGGCGCCACCCTTCGGCGTCCACTGATGGGCGCCTGCCGGGCTCTTCGTCAGTTCCCATTCGTAGTTGAACAGGTTGTCGAAGAAGTTGTTGCTCCACTTGGTGGGCGTCGTTGTCCAGGTGACTTCGAGGCCCGAGGTGATGGCATCGCCGGCAATGCCCGACGCATACTTGCTCGACCAGCCGAGGCCCTGCGCCTCTATGCCGGCGCCTTCCGGCTCGGCCCCTACCAGCGAGGCATCACCGGCGCCATGGGTCTTGCCAAAGGTGTGGCCGCCGGCGATCAGCGCCACGGTTTCCTCGTCGTTCATCGCCATGCGAGCGAAGGTTTCGCGGATGTCGCGCGCGGCGGCGATCGGGTCCGGCTTGCCGTTCGGGCCTTCCGGGTTGACGTAGATCAAGCCCATCTGCACGGCGCCGAGATGGCCACGAAGCTCACGGTCGCCCGAATAGCGCTCGTCGCCAAGCCACTTGGTCTCGGAGCCCCAGTCGACGTCCTGCTCCGGCTCCCAAACGTCGGCGCGGCCGCCGGCGAAGCCGAAGGTCTTGAAGCCCATCGATTCCAGCGCGACGTTGCCGGTGAGGATCAACAGGTCGGCCCAGGAAATCTTGCGGCCGTATTTCTGCTTGACCGGCCACAGCAGCCGGCGCGCCTTGTCAAGATTGGCGTTATCAGGCCAGCTGTTCAGCGGGGCGAAACGCTGCTGGCCCGCTCCGGCCCCGCCGCGACCGTCGCCGATGCGATAGGTGCCGGCGCTGTGCCAGGCCATGCGGATGAAGAGCGGCCCATAATGGCCGAAGTCGGCCGGCCACCAGTCCTGCGAATCCGTCATGACCTTATGCAGGTCCTTGACCACCGCATCGAGGTCGAGACTCGCGAATTCCTTGGCATAATCGAAGTCCTCGCCCATCGGGTCCGACAGATTCGACTGCTGGTGGAGAACGCCGAGGTCAAGCTGGTTCGGCCACCAGTCACGGTTGGTCCGGCTGGCGGATCCATGCGCAACAGGGCATTTGCCCGCGCTGTTGTCGTCGGTTTTCGCGTCCATCTCTCACTCCAATTTTGCCGAGGTTTGATTTTGCCGAGGTTGATTTTTGCCGAGATTTTGGGGGCGGCCAGCGGCCCGCGCCAATCTGGAACCACCCCAGACTAGGCCACACTGACGATAAAAACAAATTGCCTTTCCTGTTTATTTCGATAGGATTTTCTTATGATAGGCTTGACTGCATGATCGGATTAACAGTTCGCCAGATGCATTATTTCGACGCGCTGGCGCAGACGCTGCATTTCGGGCGTGCGGCGAAACTTGCCGGTGTCAGCCAGCCGGCGCTGTCCTCCCAGATCGCAGAAATGGAGCAACGGCTGAACTGCCGGTTGTTCGAACGCGGTGGCAAGTCGGTGCGCATGACGGACGAAGCGGTCGCCCTGTTGCCACGCATCGAGCGCATCCTGGCTGACATACGTGACGTGGAAACGACGGCCCGGCGCGGCCGCACTGCCATGGAGGGACGCTTCCGGTTGGGCATCATCCCGACCGTCGCGCCCTATCTTCTGCCGCGGGCCTTGCCCGAACTGAAGAAGCATTTCCCGGCCCTGCTGCTCGAACTGCGCGAGGCGGTCACCACCTCCCTGGTCGAGGACACCGCATCGCGAAAACTCGATGCCTTCATCGCCGCGCTTCCGCTCGACCATCCCGGGCTGATCACCGAAGCGCTGTTTCCCGACCGGTTCTTCCTGGCCGTGCCATCAGGCGATCCGGCCTTTGCCTCGCCGCCGGTTCCGCCCGAGAGCCCGGCGCTGGAAAGACTGATGCTGCTGGAAGAAGGCCATTGCCTGCGCGAACAGGCGCTGGCCGTCTGCGGCAATGTGCGGCCGGTGGCGATGGCAAGCTATGGCGCGACCAGCCTGACCACGCTTTTGCAGATGGTGGCGCACGGGCTCGGCGTCACTCTCATCCCCGAAATGGCGGCGGGCCCTGCCGGCACTATCCCCGATCTCAAGATCGTGCCGTTCCAGGAACCGATGCCGCAGCGCATGATCTGCCTTGCCTGGCGGCGCAACAATGCGCGGCACGGCGAATGCGTCGAACTGGCGAAGATCATCCGGGGCCTCGGTGCGGTGATGCTGGTGGCGTGAGAAGCGAACAACCCCGCGCCGGACCGTTCGCGCGTGCGAGAGCCGGGCTCGGCGCAGGGCCATCGGAGATGCGGAACCGACGACGTCAACCTGTCAGGGTGTCGCGATGCCGGCATGGTGACTTCCCAACTGCCAGAAGGGTAGCCGAAACCGATCACGCTCCGCTTCGACGATATGGAAGCCCGCCGCCCGGATCAGCTGCAATGGGTCGCGGTTGAGATGGCAGCCGCCGGCGAGCCGGCCCCACAGCCGGTTCAGATGCTCCTGCCACCGGCGGCAACGCGGCCCTTCGGCCTGGCCGTGCTCGATGAAGATCAACCGGCCCGTGGGCTTCAGGATGCGCCGGATCTCGGTTAGCGCCACCTCAGGGTCCGGAATGGTGCAGAAGGCATAGGTGACGACGACCGTGTCGGCGAAGCTGTCGGTCAAGGGCAGTCTTTCACCGCTGGCCCGGATACAGTCGACATCGAATGGCAAGGAACGGGTCTTCGGTTCGGCCAGACCCAGCATCGTGCCGTCGGGATCGACGCCGACCACCCGTTTCACCCTGCCGGCGTCGTAATAGGGAAGGTTCAGGCCGGACCCGAAACCGACCTCGACCACAAGGCCCCCCGCCCGCGGGATCAAGCGCCTTCGCATATGCGCGAAGGCGCTGGCCGAACAGCCGGCGTGGACGAGGTAGGGAGCAATGCAGCGCGCGTACCAGGAGAGACAGGATTGGCACATGCTTCAGCCTCCTAGCCGTGTGCTGGCGGCACCGGAAGGGATGCCTCCGCCGGCAACGGGCCCTGATGTGCAATGGTGGATGGAAGTATTGACCAGTGACATTTCTCGCTCCAAGGGAGTCTCATGATCGGGCCCGATCGGCCCGACGTCGTGGGGATGGATAGAAGGCCGGCGTCCCCTCAACGTCCCTGGATGGCGGTGGTCGGATCGATGGAGCGATTGGAATTTCGATTTCTGGGTTTTCCGGAGTTCCGCTTGAACGGCCGGCGGGTGGAACTCGCCCTGCGCAAGGCGGCAGCCCTCCTCATCTATATCGCCGAGGCCAGCGGGCCGGTGGCGCGCGAGGTCGCCGCCACGCTTTTGTGGCCCGAGACCGACGATCAGGCCGCACGCGCCCGCCTTCGGCGGACACTCTATAAAATCCGCATCGCGTTCGGCAGTGAGATCATCGCCGCCACAGGCGGCTCCCTCAGCCTGCGCCCAGCATTGTCCGCCGAGATCGACACCAGGGTTTTCGAGCATGCCTGCAATTCCGGCTCTCTCGACGCCGCAGCCGATATCTACAAAGTCGACTATCTCGCCGGCTTCTCGCTGCCGGACTGTCCGGAATTCGAAGAATGGGTCTTCTTCCGGCGGGAGACCTTGCGCGGCCGCTTGGTGCAAGCGCTGGAGCGGCTCGTCGAAGCCAAGATCGCCCGCGGCGAGCCGCGCGGCGCGATCGTTCATGCGACGCGGCTGGCGGCACTCGACCCCCTGAGCGAAAGCGCGCACCGCCACTTGATCCGTGCCCACCTGGCGGCAGGCGACAGGGCGGCGGCGGAGCGTCAGATCGAGACGTGCATCCGGCTGTTGCGGGACGAACTCGGCGTAGCGCCGAACCCCGCCACGCTGGCCATGCTGCGCGAGCCAACTCAGGACACCACCTTGGACGTGCCCAGAACGCGCTATGTCGCGGTCGACGGCATCCACATCGCGTACCAGATCGTCGGTAGCGGCCCGACGGACATCGTGCTCGTTCCCGGCTTTATTTCGCATGTCGAGCGTATCTGGGAAGACCCGGGCTGCCGCGCCTGGCTGACCGCGATTTCGCGCCTGGGTCGCCTGATTCTCTTCGACCGGCGCGGCATGGGGCTTTCCGACCGCGTGGGTGCCCGTCCCACAGTCGAGGCGACGGCGCAGGATATTCTGGCGGTCATGAATGCGGCCGGCAGCCGCCGGGCCTTGCTCGTCGGCGCGTCGGAGGGTGGGCCGGGCTGTATCCGTTTTGCGGTCGAGCATCCCGATCGGCTGACAGGCCTTGTCCTGTGGGGCTCGCTTGCGAAAGGCAGCCGCGCGCCTGACTATCCCTACGCCTTGACCGTCGCGCAGTATGATCTTTGGAAGCAACGCCTGCTCGCGGGCTGGGGTGGCCCGGCGGAAATCGAAACCTTCGCCCCAAGCCTCGCTGACGACCGCCAGGCGAGGACTTGGTGGGCCGGATTGCTCAGGGCAGCCTCCAGCCCGGGCGCGGTCGCGGGCCTGCTCGAGGCATTGCGGGACGCCGATGTCCGTCACCTCCTGGCAAAAGTCTCCGCCCCGACGATGGTCCTCCACCGTTCCGGCGACCGCGCGGTGCGCATCGAGGCCGGGCGGTTTCTCGCGTCCAGGATTCCCGGCGCGCGTTTCATCGAGGTCGACGGCGACAACCACTGGTTCTGGGTCGGCGACCAGCAGATGCTGCTCAACAGCATCAGCGCGCTGGTGCGACGCGGCTGATCCGGCCTCACGCCGTCTTTTGCGTCACCAGGCCCAGCTCTTCCGCCATCGCTTGACGCATCAGGAATTTCTGCGGCTTGCCGGTCACCGTCATCGGCAATTCGGTGCGGAAGCGGATGTGGCGCGGCACCTTATAGTGGGCGATCTGGCCGGCGCAGAAGGCCTTGATCTCCTGTTCGGTGGCGACCTGGCCGGGCTTGAGGACGATCCAGGCGCACAACTCCTCGCCATATTTGGCGTCGGGAATGCCGAAGACCTGGACTTCCCGCACTTTGGGATGGCGGTAGAGGAATTCCTCGACCTCTCTGGGATAGACGTTCTCGCCGCCACGGATGACCATGTCCTTGACACGGCCGACAATGTTGCAATAGCCCTCGGCGTCGATGGTGGCGAGGTCGCCGGTGTGCATCCAGCCATCGCTATCTATCGCCTCGCGGGTCTTTTCGTCGTCGTCCCAATAGCCCTTCATCACCGAATAGCCGCGCGTGCAAAGCTCGCCCGGCGCGCCGACCGCAACGGTGGCGCCATCGGCGTCGATCGCCTTGACCTCGACATGCGGATGGATGCGCCCGACCGTCGAGACGCGCTTTTCCAGGGGATCGTCAACGCTGCTCTGGAACGAGACCGGACTGGTCTCGGTAATGCCGTAGGCGATGGTCACTTGCGCCATATGCATCAGCGACACCACCTTCTTCATCACCTCGATCGGGCATGGCGAACCGGCCATGATGCCGGTGCGCAGGCTGGACAGATCGAAGGATGAAAAGTCCGGATGGTCGAGCATGCCGACGAACATGGTCGGCACGCCATAGAGGCCGGTGCAGCGTTCCTGCGACACGGCTTTCAACGTCAGTCCGGGATCGAAGCCTTCGCACGGGAAAACCATGGTCGCGCCCTTCGACACGCAACCCATCGTGCCCATCGACATGCCGAAGCAATGATAGAGCGGCACAGGGATGCAGAGCCGGTCTTCGACGGTAAGCTTGATGGCCGAGGTGACGAAATTGCCGTTGTTGACGATGTTCAGATGGGTGAGCGTCGCGCCCTTGGGTGCGCCTGTCGTGCCCGAGGTGAACTGGATGTTGATCGCATCGCCCGGCTTCAGCCCCTCGGAAATGCGGTCAAGGCTGTCATGCTCGTCGCGCCCAGCCATGGCCAGCACATCGCCGAAATTGAACATGCCTGGCGAGTTCTCCTCGCCCATGCGGATGACAATCCTGAGCGCCGGCAACTTGCTGGCCTTCAGTTTGCCCGGTGTTGCCGTGGCGATCTCCGGCGCCAGCGTCTCGATCATGCCGAGATAGTCCGACGTCTTGAAGCTGGCCGACGTCACCAAGGCCTTGCAGCCGACCTTGTTCAGGGCATATTCCAGTTCGGTCAGCCGGTAGGCGGGATTGATGTTGACCAAGATCAGGCCGATGCGGGCGGTGGCGAACTGCGTCACCAGCCATTCCCACCGGTTGGGTGACCAGATGCCGACCCGGTCGCCCTTCTGGAGGCCGAGTGCCAGGAAGCCGGCGGCCAGCGCATCCACCGTGTCCGACAGTTCGCTCCAGGTGAAGCGCTTGTCCTGGCCGACAAAGACGGCGGCATCGAGCGTGCCGTGTTTGCTGACGGTGTCGGAGAAAAGGGCTGGAATGGTCTTGTCGAGCAGCGGCACGCCGCGATCGCCCGAGACATGCGCCCTGCCATCCACGGGCGCGATAAAGACGCCGCCGGCACGCGCGCCACGGCCGCGCAGATTGGTGGCGTTCTTCAGCTCGTCGAGATTGACCGGCATCGCTGTCTCCTCCAAGACTGGCCGAACCTATCAGCCTGCCGGGATGCTGGAAATCCCGTCGATGGTACTGGAGCCCCCTCCCTGAAGGATCGCTATGCGATCGCTGCCGCCATTTTCGCGACGATGTCGCGCAAGACGGCTTCGTCGACCGGGGCACGTGTCTTCCTCGAGGCCACAAGGCAGGCCTGCGACTCCAGCACGACGCCATCGCCCAGCACCTTGAGATGGTTGGCGCGCAGCGTCGAGCCCGTGCTGGTGATGTCGACGATGACGTCGGCAAGGCCGGCCGCCGGCGCGCCCTCGGTGGCGCCGAGGCTCTCGACGATGCGATAGACCTGGATACCGTGTTTGAGCGAAAAGAACTGCTGCGTCAGCCGCCAGTATTTGGTGGCGATCCTGAGCCGCCGGCCATGACGCTGGCGGAAATCGGCTGCAACGTCGTCGAGATCGGCCATGGTGTCGACATCGAGCCAGATCTCGGGCACCGCGACCACGACATCGGCATGGCCGAAGCCGAGGCGGGCGACAATCTCTGCCCGCGCTTCCCAGTCGGCGAGATTTTCCCGCACAAGGTCCTCACCGGTGATACCGAGATCGACCGCGCCCTGGCCTATTTCGCCCGATATTTCGGAGGCCGACAGGAAAACCACTTCGACATTGTCCAGGCCCTCGACGCGGGCGTGATATTTGCGCTCGTCGCCGGGCAGGCTGACGGCGAGGCCAGCCTTGGCCAGCACCTCCAGGGCCTGCTCCTTGAGCCTGCCCTTCGACGGGATCGCCAGTGTGATCATGATGCCGCCCCCCGCAACGCCTCGATGCGGTCGAGCCACACCGAAAAGCCGACACCAGGGATCGCGGTCTTGGCGCCGAGCAGCGTCAGCAACCTGTCATAGCGCCCGCCACCGGCGAGGGGACGCTGGCCATCGGCAGCCGCGATTTCGAAGACCACACCCGTGTAATAATCGAGCGGACGGCCGAAAGCGGCGTCGTAGCGGATTTTTCCCGAGGGCAAGCCATGCGCCTCGATCGCCTTGGCGCGGGCCGAGAATTTTTCCAGCGCGGCGCCCAGCGAAAGTCCGGCGCCGGTGGCGAAGGTTTCCAACGCCTGGGCTGCGCCATCGAGCGGCACGTCGATCGCCAGAAAATTCTTCAGGGCAGCGAAGGCCTCGTTCGACAGCCGCACGCTGCGCAACTCGGCTTTCTCGATCAGCCGCCGCGCGATATCCGACGGCGCGCGCCCTGCGGATGCCGACAGGCCAGCCTCTTCCATGCCGCCGGCAATGTGCTGGGAAAGACCGTCCAGATCGCCGTCGAGGACAAGCGCCGCGACTGGACCGGAGAGCTGGCCGTTGCGCGGCGGGTTGGCGAGATCGGCGAGTGCGGCCTCCAGCATCGGCGCCGAGCCGAAGGCGCGGGCCAGCCGCATGCGCCAGCCGCGCGGCAGGCCAAGGGCCGCCAGCACCGCCTCGAACATGCCCTGGTCACCGAGCGTGATCGCCAGCGACTGGCCGGGGAGCACCAGTGACAGCAACGCATGCGCGTCGGCCACCGAGCGGGCATCGGCTTCGGCCGTGTCGCGGTCGCCGAGATCCTCGATGCCGGCCTGGAAGAACTCATTGCCGCCCTCGCGGCGCTGGCGAAACACTTCGCCGAGATAGGAATAGCGGCGCGGCGTGCCGGCCTGGCTGGCTATGTGGTCGAGGCAGACGGGAATGGTGAATTCGGGCCGCAGGCAGAGCGTCTGCCCGGTCTCGCTTTCGGTGAGGAAAATGCGCCGGCGCAGATCCTCGCCGGCCATGTCGAGGAACGGATCGGCCGGCTGCAGCACCGCGACTTCGACGGCATGTGTGTTGCGCGCAGCGAAGAGGGCGGTGATGTCGGCTGATATGGCGGGGTAGCGGGAGGTCATGGACAGGATGGGCGCGAGGCACCCCCCCCTGTCCTGCCGGACATCTCCCCCGCAAGGGGGGAGATTGGCAGCTTCAAGTGCGGAGCCCTTTCTGCAACGCCGGTGGTTGGCGAAGGCATGCGCGACATCCGATCTCCCCCCTTGCGGGGGAGATGTCCGGCAGGACAGAGGAGGGTGTTCAAGCGCCACCCTTCGCGCGATCGGCGGCCTGCGCCACCAAAATCTTCTGCACCTCGGCGACCAGTTCGCTTTCCGCCACCGTCACCTGCGCCGGGCGCGCGGCGCGCCATTCGGCGTTGTCGGTGATTTCGGCGGACATGCGGGCGCCTTCGATCAGGTCCTTGATCTGCAATTCGCCCTTGGCGCGCTCGTCGCCACCCTGGATGATGGCGACGGGACAACCGCGCCGGTCGGCATATTTGAGCTGCGCCTTCATGCCGGCGCCGCCGAGATACATTTCGGAGCGGATGCCGGCGGCACGCAATTGCGAGACCATCTTCTGGTAGCGGCCGAGGCTTTCGGTGTCCTTGTCCATGACCAGCACGACAACCGGCGCGATCACGTCGGCGCTGTCGAGCTTGCCGAGGTTTTTCAGCGCCGTCATCAGCCTGGAGACGCCGATGGAAAAACCCGTCGCCGGAACCGGCTCGCCACGGAAGCGCGAGACCAGGCCATCATAGCGGCCGCCGCCGCCGACGGAACCGAAGCGCACGATCTGGCCATCTTCGTTGGGGATTTCGGCCAGCAGTTCGGCCTCGAAGACGGGCCCGGTATAGTATTCGAGGCCGCGCACGACGGAACGATCCATGGCGATGCGGTCCTCGGCATATCCGGCGGCCCTGACCAGAGCTTCGATCGTCGCGAGTTCGCCTACGCCCTCCTGGTAGACCGCGTTCCCGCTGACGGTGGCATCCTGGCCAGCCTGCGCATTTCGCGCAGTCGCCAGAAGAACGGCCCCGGCTTGCGTGTCATTCAGCCCGGCGCCCTTGGCGAAGTCGCCCTCGCCTTCCTTGCCACCGTCCCAGCGCCCCGGCCCAAGCAGAAGCCGGACCCCTTCCGGACCGAGCTTATCGAGCTTGTCGATGGCACGCAGCACCGTCAGCCTGCGCCCGATATTCTCGTCACCGCCAAGTCCGATCGCCTCCAGCACGCCGTCCAGCACCTTGCGGTTGTTGACGCGGATGACGTAGTCGCCGCGCTTGATACCGAGCGCTTCCATGACGTCGGCCATCATCATCGCCATCTCCGCGTCCGCCGCCACGCCCGGCGTGCCGATCGTATCGGCGTCGAACTGCATGAACTGGCGGAAGCGGCCGGGACCGGGCTTTTCGTTGCGAAACACCCAGCCGGATCGGTAGCTGCGATAGGGTTTCGGCAGGCGCTCGAAGTTCTCGGCGACGAAACGCGCCGTCGGCGCGGTCAGGTCGTAGCGCAGCGACAGCCACTGGTCGTCATCGTCCTGGAACGAGAAAACACCTTCGTTCGGCCGATCCTGGTCGGGCAGGAATTTTCCCAGCGCATCGGTGTATTCGATCAGCGGCTGGTCGGCCGGCTCGAAGCCATAAAGCTCATAGACCGAGCGGATCGTCGCCATCATCTTCTCGACGGCACGAATGTCCTCGGCGCTGCGGTCGGCAAAACCGCGCGGCAGCCGCGCTTTCGTCTTTTCCGATTTGTCGGCCATGAGATGAGTCTTTTTGCTGGGTAAAGGATGACTTATTTTCGAGTGCGCGTGTCCTAGCCGAAGCAGCTTTGTGCGGCAAGGGTTGGCACTTCTGCCTTCTCCCGCTGCGGGAGAAGGGAAGAGGCGCCAATATTTGAAACAAAACGCAGCAAAAATGAAACAATGGCGCCATCAACCCGGCATCGTGCCGACACAATCGCGGCCGATATAGCGCACCGACACGAAGGGGTTCGGGACATGACCAGCGCAACGACATTCCATGCCAACAACAAAGCCGGTGAATTGCAGGCACGACTGCGCCCGGCGGGCACCCATGCGCCGAAAATGATTGGCCAGGCGGCCGGACCGTTCGATGTACCGGCCGACACCGGCAAGGATCCTTCCCTGCGCGACGCCCTGCTGACCGGCCTGCTGGTGATCTATCCGACAGTGGCTGCCGTGGCGGCGATCGTCGCCGGGCTGTTCCTGGCCGGTGCCAACGGCACCTGAACTGCCCGTAGCTATTTCGGCCGTTTGAAAGCCTTCCGTTCCTTCTCGACCTCCTTGCGGCACACACACCCCTCGAGATGGTCGTTGACCATGCCCATGGCCTGCATGAAGGCGTAGACCGTGGTCGGGCCGACGAAGGTCCAGCCGCGCTTCTTCAGGTCCTTCGATATCCGCACGGAGACCGCGGTGGTCGGGTTGGCGCGCAGATGGGCGAGGTCGACGGTTTGCGGCCGTTCCTCCCTGCCGGGTTCGAACTTCCAAAACCAGGCAGCCAGGGAGCCGAACTCGTCGACCATTTCGCGGGCGCGTTTGGCATTGTTGATGGTCGAGACGATCTTGCCGCGATGGCGGATGATGCCGGCATTGCCGAGCAGGCGCTCGACGTCCCGTTCGGTGAAGGTGGCGACCTTGTCGAAGTCGAAGCCAGCGAAGGCCTCGCGAAAATTCTCCCGCTTGCGCAGAATGGTCAGCCACGACAGGCCCGACTGGAACCCTTCCAGGCAGATCTTCTCGAACAGCCTGCGGTCGTCGGCCACCGGCCGGCCCCATTCATGGTCATGGTAATGTAGATAGTCGGGCAGATTGCCATGCCAGAAGCAGCGCGCGACACCGTCAGGACCGGCAAGCAGGCCGGTTTTTTCATTGCTCATCCTGAAAATTCCATCCGTTAACACGCTTCCGCGCTGTCTTTACCGTGGCTTTACCAGATTCCTGAACCCGGCGGTAACCACACCAAAGGGTTTACTGACAGAACCGCATTTTACGCATTCCGATTCATGTTTCGGTTGCTGCTCGCCGCCAATGATCGCGCAAGCCGGAAGCGTTCTCGCCCGGTGTATTAGACGATCAAGGTGCGTTCCCGATGAAGAGAGTTCTGTTTCCCTTGCTCAGCGCCGTGGCTGTGTTTGCCGCCGGCGTCACACCCTCAACCGCCGGCGACCGCTATGCCGACAGGCCGCCGGTGATGGTGAGCCCCGACCTTTCCGCGCCCTGGGTGCTGCAACTCGGCCATGCGCCGGGCATCGTGCGGCAGAACCGACAGGCCGCGCAGCCGCGCCAGCGCACCGCGCAGCCCGACCGCGTGCAGACGGCCGCTGTGCAGGCCCCGGCCAAACGCATGGCCATGCGCCCGCAGATCAATCCGGTCTACCTGCCGCAGGAAGTCGCCTATGAAGGCGCGCAGAAGCCGGGCACCATCGTCATCGATACCACGCAGAATTTCCTCTATCTGGTCGAGAAGAACGGCAAGGCGCGGCGTTACGGCGTCGGCACCGGCAAGCCCGGCTTCGAATGGTCGGGCACGCACAAGATCACCAACAAGCGCGTCTGGCCGGACTGGCGTCCGCCGGCGGAGATGATCAAGCGCGAGGCGGCCAAGGGCCGTTACCTGCCGACCTATCTGGCCGGCGGCATGGAAAACCCGCTCGGCGCGCGCGCGCTTTATCTCGGCACCACGGAGTACCGCATTCATGGCACCAACCAGCCCTGGACGATCGGCGGTTCGGTGTCGTCGGGCTGCATCCGCATGCGCAACGAGGATGTCGTCGACCTCTATGAACGGGTCAATGTCGGAACGACGGTCGAAGTGATATAGTGATAGCGAATCAGCCGGTTAAGCAGTGTTGTGTAGTTTTTGACGCACTGTTGCCCTCAAGTCATAGCGCACTTTTGGAAGACGTGCTTAGACTGGCAGCGAGTTAACGGGGGACGGGCCGTGTGGGGATACGGCCAGTCACGAGAGGGCAGCACGGGTAACCGGGCTGCCCTTTTCGTTTCACGGTGCGACAGGTCGCCCCGAAAGCACGGTGTTTCGTTTTCGGGGCTGATTTCCGGGCCATGCTCTGCTATTGCAGTGCACAATTTCCCCACCAAAGGTTCGAACTATGTCCCCGTCCGACGACAGCCGCTATCTCAAGGGCGGCCCGGTTGCCCAGCGCATCATCGCCGCCGTGCGCGAGGACGCGGCCATTGCCAAGGCTGAGGGTTTCCCGCCCAAGCTGATCTCGATCACCGTCGGCGATACCGACGCGGTCGATGTCTATGTGCGCAACCAGCGTGCGAAGGCACAGCTCGCCGGCATCGATTTCGAGGAGCGGCGTTTTCCCGCCACCATCACCGCAGGTGAACTCGAAGCAGCCATCCACGGCCTGAATGCCGATCCGCGCGTCACCGGCATCATCATTCAGCGGCCGGTTCCCGCTCATATCCCGATCAAGACACTGCAGGCGGCCGTGCACCCGCTGAAGGACGTCGAGGGCATGCACCCGGCCTCGATCGGCAACATCGTCTACAACCAGCTCGACCTCGCGCCCTGCACCGCAGCGGCCTCGGTCGAACTGCTCAGGGAAACCGGCCTTGATCTCAAGGGGCTTGAAGTGGTCATCGTCGGCCATTCGGAAATCGTCGGCAAGCCGATCGCTTTCCTTCTAATGAGCGAAGGCGCGACCGTGACGGTCTGCCATCACATGACGCGCTCGGTTGCCGCCCATGCGCGGCGCGCCGACGCGCTGTTCGTCGCCGTTGGCAAGCCCAGGCTGATCAAGGCCGACATGGTGAAACCAGGGGCGGCCGTCATCGATATCGGCATCAATTCCGAAATTGGGCCTGATGGCACGAGCCGCATTGTCGGCGACGTCGACACCGAAAGCGTACGCGAGGTTGCCTCCTGGATCACGCCCGTGCCAGGCGGCGTCGGCCCGATCACGGTGGCGATCCTGCTGCGCAACACGATGGTGGCGCTCAGCCGCCAGCGCGCGCTTTATGAAGCTACCTACGGCACGGCGGGCAGGCTCGCGGCCGAGTAGCGGTGGGCCTACCTACTCCGCCGCCACCAAGCTTTCTTCCAGAACGCCTTCCGGCTTCGGCCCGCCATAAGCCCAGTCGAGCAGCTTGATCGTATGCACCACAGGCATCCTGGCGGCGGATGCGATCTGCGTGATGCAGCCGATATTGCCGGTGGCGACGATCGAGGCGCCCGTCGCCTCGATGTTTTTCACCTTACGATCGCGCAGCCTGGCCGAAATCTCGGATTGCAGGATGTTGTAGGTGCCGGCCGAGCCGCAACAGAGGTGCCCCTCGCGCGGCTCGCGCACGACGAAGCCGGCCTTGGCGAGCAGTTCCTTCGGCTGGCGGATAATCTTCTGGCCGTGCTGCATGGAGCAGGCTGAGTGATAGGCAACGACCGTGCCCGGCTTGCGCACCGGCTCAGGCAGATCGATGGCGGACAGATACTCGGTGATATCCTTGGCCAGCCCCGACACGCGCGCGGCCTTGTCGGCATAGGCCGGATCGAGCCGCAGCATGAAGCCGTAATCCTTGATCGTCGTGCCGCAGCCCGACGCGGTGATGATGATGGCGTCGAGCCCGCCCTGCTCGATGGCGCGCGTCCAGGCATCGACATTCTGCCTGGCCGAGGCAAGGGCGGCTTCTTCCCGCCCCATGTGATGAACCAGTGCGCCGCAGCAGCCCTCGCCCGGCGGCACCACGACCTCGACGCCGAGCCGCGTCAGCAACGAGATGGTGGTGTCGTTGATACCGGGATCAAGCACCGACTGCGCACATCCGGTAAGGATGGCGACCCGGCCCTTTTTCGTCCCCTGCCCAGCATGGACGCCCGGCAAGGCCATCGGCGAGGCCGCCGGGATCGACGCCGGTGCGAGCTTGAGCATCGCGCCGAGAGGCTTCAGCGCCGGAATTTTTTCGAAGAGGCCGATGAAAGGCTTGCCCAGCCTGGCCAGCTTGAGCGCGGCGCGGAAGCGTTGGGGATAAGGCAGCACGAAAGCCAGCATGGCGCGGGTCAGCCGGTCGAGCAGCGGCCGCTTGTAAGTTTCCTGGATATGAGCGCGGGCATGGTCGACCAGGTGCATGTAGTTGACGCCCGACGGGCAGGTGGTCATGCAGGCGAGGCAGGACAGGCAGCGGTCGATATGGGTGACGATCTCCTTGTCGGCGGGACGGCCGTTCTCCAGCATGTCCTTGATCAGATAGATGCGCCCGCGCGGCGAATCGAGTTCGTTGCCAAGCGTCACATAGGTCGGGCAGGTAGCGGTGCAGAAGCCACAATGCACGCATTTGCGCAGGACCTTTTCGGACTCCGCGACATGCGGATCGGCAAGCTGGGCGGGCGAAAAATTGGTCTGCATCTCTGATGTCCTAGGCCATGCGGCCGGGATTGAGGATGTTCTTCGGGTCGAATTCCTGCTTCAGCCGCTGGCTGAGCGCCGCCAATGCCGGCGCCTGCGGCTCGAACACCGGCAGAGCCGCCCGATGGGAAGGGGTAGCGCGCACCAGCGTCGCATGGCCGCCGCCATGTTTCCTCAGAAGCCCGCGCAGCAGAGCGGCTTCGGGATCGCCCTCTTCCATGCGCAGCCACACCAGCCCGCCCTGCCAGTCGTAGAAGGCGCTGACGGCGGCCTGCATGCGCAGCGTCAGAACCATCTGATGCCCCTGTGCGGGCATCATCGAGACCCGCCAGACCGGCTTCTCGCTGCCATCGACGAAGGGCCGGCAATCCCTTATATCGCGCCAGATTGCCTTGGAGGTCCCACTGGCAATCTCCTCCAGCGGCCCGGCCTTGCCGAGCAGTGTCCTCAGCGCGGCGATACGATAGGCGACGGAAGGACCAAAGCCCTCGACGCGCAGCAGCGTGGCGGCATCACTGCCGAGCGTGCCGCCGGCAACACGCGCGGCGATGCGCTCCGGCAGGTGGGCGGCACTCGACACTTCGGCGCTGGAACCAAGCGCCAAGGCCATGGCGGTGCAGGCGGCATCATCGAGCAGGCCACGAATGGCGAGCGTGACTTCGGTCTCGGCCGCTGGCAGCACCTTGAAGGTGACGTCGGTGAAGACGGCCAGCGTACCCCAGCTGTTGGCCATCAGCTTCGACAGATCGTAGCCGGTGACGTTCTTGACCACGCGGCCGCCCGACTTGAAGGCTTCGCCCCGGCCGGAAACGACATTGATGCCCAGGATATGGTCGCGCGCGGCGCCCGCCTTCAGCCGGCGGGGTCCGGACAGGTTGGCGCCGAGCACGCCGCCAATGGTGCCTTTGCCCGGCTCGCCACCGAGCAACGGGCCGTAGTCCATCGGCTCGAAGGCGAGCTGCTGGCCGTTTTCAGCCAGCAGCTTTTCGATCTCGGCCAGCGGCGTGCCTGATTTGGCCGACAGTACCAGTTCGGCGGGCTCATAGAGGGTCACGCCCGAGAGTTTCGACAGGTCGAGCGTGTGCTCGGTCTGCAACGGACGACCGATGCCGCGCTTGGAGCCGCGGCCAAGGATTTCGAGCGATGTTTCCTCTGCCGCCGCCCAGGCAACGGTGGAGAGGACTTCATCTGAGGTGGTGGGGGCAAAGGCGGTCATATTCGCACCGGGTTCTGCGGCCCCATCATCTCAAAACCTCGGAATGTCGGGAAATGCCACCTGGCCGCGATGCACGTGCATGCGGCCGAGTTCAGCACAGCGACGCAGTTGCGGGAACACCTTTCCGGGATTGAGCAAATGGTTGGGGTCGAAAGCGCATTTGACGCGCATTTGCTGATCGAGGTCGATCTGGTTGAACATTTCCGGCATCAGGTCGCGCTTCTCGACCCCGACGCCATGCTCGCCGGTGAGCACGCCACCGACCTTGACGCAAAGCCGCAAAATGTCGGCGCCGAAGCTTTCCGCCTTGTCGAGTTCGCCCGGCACGTTGGCATCGTAGAGGATCAGCGGATGCAGATTGCCGTCGCCGGCGTGGAAGACATTGGCGACGCCGAGACCGTATTTTTCCGACAGCTCGCGCATGCCGGCCAGCACGCGCGGCAACTCCTTGCGTGGGATCGTGCCGTCCATGCAGTAATAGTCGGGCGAGATGCGGCCAACGGCGGGGAAGGCGGCCTTGCGACCGGCCCAAAAACTCAACCGCTCCTGCTCGGACTGCGAGATGCGGCACGTAGTCGAGCCGTTGCGGATGGCGATCGCCTCGACCGCGGTGATGAGATGATCGACCTCCACGCTCGGACCGTCGAGCTCGACGATCAGCAGCGCCTCGACATCGAGGGGATAGCCGGCATGGACAAAATCTTCCGCCGCATGGATTGCCGGCCGGTCCATCATTTCCATGCCGCCCGGAATGATGCCGGCGCCGATGATGTCGGCGACGCACTGGCCGCCCTGCTCGCTGGTCGGAAAGCCGATCAGCAGCGCGCGCGCCGTCTCCGGCTTCCTCAGGATGCGCACAGTGACCTCGGTGACGACGCCGAGCAGACCTTCCGAACCGGTCATGACGCCGAGCAGATCATAGCCCTCGGCGTCGAGGTGACCGCCGCCGAGCCGCACCACCTCGCCATTCATCAGCACCATCTCGATGCCGAGCACATTGTTGGCGGTGAGGCCATATTTCAGGCAGTGCACGCCGCCGGAATTTTCCGCCACGTTGCCGCCGATCGAGCAGGCGATCTGGGAGGATGGATCGGGGGCATAGTAAAACCCGTCCTGCTCGACGGCGATGGTGATGCCGAGATTGGTGACGCCGGGCTGGGCGACGACGATACGGTTGGGAAAATCGATCTCGAGGATGCGGTTGAACCTGCTCATGACGAGCAGCACCGCGTCCTCCAACGGCAGCGCGCCGCCCGACAGCGAGGTTCCGGATCCGCGCGGCACGACGCGAATGTTGCGGTCGTTGCAATATTTCAGCACGCGCGAGACCTGCGCCACCGTCTCGGGCAGGACCACGACCAGCGGCACTTGCTGGTAGGCGGTCAGGCCATCGCTTTCGAAGGCTCGCATTTCGTTGGCGGCGTCGACCACGCCCTCGCCCGGCACGATGATGCGCATGTCGGCGACGATTTCGTTGCGCCGGCGCAGCGTCCCGGCGTCTGGCTTGGGCATGGCAAGGCCGGACATCGGCGCTTCCTCCACTCGACTGGTAAAAATGATTTACCAGCTAGCGGCATTTGTTGCAAACCCTGCTTTGGTGCATCCGGGCGGCGAACGCGGGCAAAGCTTCCGCAGCGGCAATCTGCCGCTGCATTTCTATTGCGTTCGAAGCATAGCGCGGACTATTCGCCCGGATGTTTCGCCGGCTCGGAATGCATCCGTCGCACCCTGCGCACGCCCCACCAGACCAGCAGGATGGCGAACGGCACCGAGGAGGCGGTGACGACCTCCGGCGCGAAGGTGTGGCCAAAAACCGACGCGCCCTTGGCGACATAGCCGATGAGGCCGACCACGTAATAGGAGACGGCGGCGACCGAGAGGCCTTCGACGGTCTGCTGCAGGCGCAGTTGCAGGCGGGCGCGGTTGTTCATCGAGGCGAGCAGGTCGCGGTTCTGCTTCTCGACCTCGACATCGACCCAGGTCCGCAGCAGCGTGGTGGCACGGGTCAGCTTCCGCGACAGATTGGCCTGGCGCTCCTCGACCGAGCGGCAGGTGCGCATGGCCGGCGCCATGCGCCGCAGCAGAAAGCCCGCCCAGGTGTCGTAGCCCTGGACAGGCTCCTCATCCAACGCCTCCAGCCTTTCCGTGACGATGCCGTCATAGGCGCGGCTGGCGCCGAAGCGATAGAGGCTGGAAGCGGCATCGGCCTCCAGTTCGGCGGCAAGCTCCGTCAGGCCGGCCAGCAGCGTCTGGTTGTCGCGCGTCTCGGCGACCTTCATTTCCAGCGTCGTCTGCGCCAAGCGGTCCTCGATGCGGCGAGCGCGGCCGGACAAGGTGAGCGCCAGCGGCAGGCCGAGCATGGCAAGCGTGCGGTAGGTTTCGATGTCGATCAGCCGCTGCGACAGCGCGCCGGTACTGGCCGGAGTGAGACCACGGTCGAGCACCAGCATGCGGGTCATGCCGTCGCCGTCCTGGCGGAAGTCGGTGACGATCGCCGCGCTGCCGCGTTCGACCAGCGAGTGACAGAGGCTGGTCGGGTCGAAGCCGGCGATCAGCCTCTCGTTCGCCTGCGTCCATTTGCGGATCTCGAGCCGGATACCCGAGATGACGGTTCCCGGCGGTGAAAAGCCGTTGCCGAAGGGCGAATCCTCTTGCCCCCGGCCGTTCTCGGCCAACGGCCCTTCCCAGAGATAGGTCGAGAATTCCGTGTGCCGCTCCCAGCGCAGCGTGCCCTTGCCCCATTTCATGGCGTGGTGGCGGGCATGACGCTCGGGCGCGGCGATGCCGAGGCGGCGTGACAGTTCCGAAAGCACGGCATGGTCGACCGCGGAGCCGCCTTCGGTCATGAAGGAGAGTTGGACGAGCACGCGCGGCTTCTCGACCAGCGGATGCGGGCGGGCATGAACCTCGCCGAGCGCGCCGGGCCGGCCTTCATGCGCCGGAAAGCCCAGGACACTGCCTTGGCTGCGCGGCTGGAATTCAAGATTGGACGTCTCGTCCGACACGTCTGGTCCCCCTGGTTTCGACCCTTCGTGCATTGGCGTCCTCTTGCGGCAATCGGCGAGGGACGTAAACAGCAAAGTTTAGCCCGAGGCGATATGCCGGCGCGGCGCGGAAATCGACCCGATGAGACGAATTGGATAAATAATTTGACCAGTTGGCGACGGAGGCATTAATCTGCGCGACATCATTCCGTTCTCCAGGCGCTTCCTTTGGGCGACATTTTCTCCAGGATCGAGCATTCGCGCACCGCCGACGAGGTGGTGCAGCAGATCGAAAGCCTAATTCTCGAAGGCGTGCTGCGCACCGGCGACCGGCTGCCGGGCGAGCGCGAGCTGGCACGCCAGTTCGATGTGTCGCGGCCCATTCTGCGCGATGCGCTGAAGGCGCTCGAAGGGCGCGGCCTGCTGTCGACACGTCCGGGCGGCGGCACTCACGTCGCCGACATTATCGGCCAGTTGTTCACCAAGCCGGTGACGGACCTGATCTCGACGCATCGCAAGGCGGTGGCCGACTATCTGGAATACCGCCGCGAGATGGAAGGCATAGCCGCCGAATATGCGGCGCGGCGCGCCACACCCGAGGACCTTGCCCTGCTCGACCGCATCATGGCACGCATGGACGAGGCGCATCGCACCGGCGACTTCGACGACGAGGCCGAGATCGACGTCGAATTCCATCATGCGATCTGCGAATGCGCGCACAACATCCTGCTCTTGCACACGCTGCGTTCCTGCTATCGGCTGTTGTCGGAAGGCGTGTTCCAGAACCGGCTGCTGGTGTTCACAGTGCCCGGCGCGCGCGAGGCGCTGCTGGCGCAGCACCGGGCGATCCACACCGCGGTCAAGGCCGGCGATCCGGCCGGCGCCCGCCAGGCGGCAATGGACCACATGACCTATGTCGAGCGTTCGATGGCGGAAGCCGAGCGCAGCGGCGACTGGCAACGCGTGTCGCGGCTGAGGCTGAGGCAGCGTTCGGAAGCCGGCGACAGCGAACCAGCGCGCAGGCGCTCCTAGTCAATTCGACCAAGCGGGGACCATCATGAGCGACATTCTCACCATCGCAGACCTCAAGGATCTCGCGCGCCGGCGCGTGCCCAAGATGTTCTTCGACTATGCCGACTCAGGCGCCTGGACCGAGAGCACCTACCGCGCGAACGAGGAAGACTTCCAGAAGATCAAGTTCCGCCAGCGCGTGCTGGTCGACATGAGCAACCGCTCACTGGAAACGACCATGATCGGTCAGAAAGTGTCGATGCCGGTAGCGCTGGCGCCGACCGGCCTGACCGGCATGCAGCATGCCGACGGCGAGATGCTGGCAGCGCAGGCGGCAGAGGAATTCGGCGTGCCGTTCACGCTCTCGACGATGAGCATCTGCTCGATCGAGGATGTCGCTTCGGTGACAAAGAAACCGTTCTGGTTCCAGCTCTATGTACTGCGCGACAAGGACTTCGTGCTCAATCTGATCGACAGGGCGAAGGCGGCGAAGTGCTCGGCGCTGGTGCTGACGCTCGACCTGCAGGTCCTCGGCCAGCGCCACAAGGATGTTCGCAACGGGCTTTCAGCGCCACCCAAGATGACGCTGGCCAACATAGCCAACATCGCGGTGCGGCCTGGCTGGTGGATGGGCATGGCTGGCACGAAGCGCCGTACCTTCCGCAATATCGTCGGCCATGCCAAGGGCGTCGGCGACGTGGCTTCGCTGTCGTCATGGACGACGGAGCAGTTCGATCCGCAACTGTCGTGGAAGGACGTCGCCTGGATCAAGGAGCGCTGGGGCGGCAAGCTGATCCTCAAGGGCATTCTCGACAAGGAAGACGCACTGATGGCGGCCAAGACCGGCGCCGACGCGATCATCGTTTCGAACCATGGCGGGCGGCAGCTCGATGGCGCGTCATCGTCGATCATGGTGCTGGAGGAGATCGCCGATGCGGTTGGCGACAGAATAGAAGTGCATATGGACGGCGGCATCCGCTCCGGCCAGGACGTGTTGAAAGCGCTCTGCCTGGGCGCCAAGGGCACCTATATCGGCCGACCATTTCTTTACGGCCTGGGCGCGCTCGGCAAGGAAGGGGTTACCAAAGCGTTGGAAATCATCCGCAAGGAGATGGACATTACGCTGGCTCTGTGCGGAAAGCGTCTGGTCACCGACATGGGCAAGGACCAGCTCCGGCGCTAAGTCCGTGACATCTGACCACGGAGATATCAAGACCTTGGCGGAACCCGGCATCCATTTCCTCGACGCACACGGGCCGGCCGGCGTGCGTCTCTACGCGATCGGCGACGTGCATGGCCGGCTCGACCTGCTGGCCGCCATGCACGGCCAGATCAAGGCCGAGATCGCGAAGGACCTGGTTGCGGACTGGCGCATCATCCATCTTGGCGACTATGTCGATCGCGGACCGGAGTCCAAGGGCGTCATCGACTTTCTGATCGAAGCGCGCGAACGCGATCCGCGAAACATGATGCTGGTTGGCAACCACGACATCGGCTTTCTCGACTTTCTCAAGACACCCGATCCCGAAGGGCTCTTCATCCGCTTTGGCGGTATCCAGACCGCGCAATCCTATGGGGTGACGATCAGCAACGGCAGCGGCGTTTGGTTCGGCAAGGCGGAATCAGCCATGCGCAAGGGCCACCAAGCCCTGCTCGAAGCCGTGCCGCAAAGCCATGTCGACTTCCTGCGATCGTTGCCGTTCTCGGTGACGTCAGGCGACTTCTTCTTCTGCCATGCCGGCATCAGGCCAGGCATTCCCCTGGACAATCAGAACCCGCAGGACCTGATCTGGATCCGTGACGTCTTCCACGACCACACCGGCCTCTTCGCCAAGGTCGTGGTGCACGGTCACACACCGGTCCCGGAGGCGGAAGTGATGGCCAACCGCGTCAATGTCGACACGCTTGCCTGGCAATCAGGCATGCTTACCGCGCTCGTCGTGGACGGCGTGGACAAACGCATCCTGGAAATGTCGATAAAAGAGCCTTGAGGGCCTCGGCGCCCGAGGGTGTGACGGATGCCCTGGCTAGCGCAGGGAGGCGGTGACGCCGTAGCCGTCGACGGCGTTGTGGTTGTTGGCCGCATCGGCGGCATAGATACCCAATCCGCAAAGCACGATGGCGGACAACATGGCAAAGGACAGAAGCGCTGCTTTCACGGAGGTCATCTCTTGTTGAGCCTTCTGCATCTGTGCACGAGGCGGTTACCAATGCGTTGAAAAGGAAAAATCGCTTCAAAGTTTCGACGATTTCGCGCTTCTAGGCGTGTTCCGTATCGATGGTGTGTCGCGCGGGTCACCACAAAAGGTTCATCCCAGTTGCACAGCCGACATAGGGCGCGCGCCTTCTAGGATGGCGGCCGGACACAAGCCAAGGATGAAAGGAGTTTTCCCGGACGGATTCATGGCCGCGTGCCAATTATGTCACGCAGAACGCGAGGGATGGACGCTCAGGCTGTCTCGAAATTCGCTCTGACAGCCTCTCAGATCGTCGCCACCCAGGCACGGGCAATGGCGAGACCAGCAGCATCGGCGTCAGGGCCGTTGCGGGCCATTTCGCCATCGAGCCTGCCGGCCCAGTCGGGATGGCGCGCGGCAATGATCGGCGCGAAGGATGAGCTCCAATCCTTCACCATCGGCCGGTCAGCCTCGAAGTGGAACTGGAAGCCGTAGACGGCGCGGCCGAGGCGAAACGCCTGGTTTTCGGCGACATCGTTGCCGGCGAGCCGCACGGCGTTTTCGGGCAGCACGAACGTGTCGTCGTGCCATTGGAAGATCGGGAACTTTTCCGGCAGCTCAGCCAGCACCGGATCGGCCCTGGCGTCCGGCGTCAGCGACACGCCGCGCCAGCCGAATTCGTTGGCGCCGCCGATGCGGTTCTCGCCGCCAAAGGCACGGGCGACGAGTTGGCCGCCGAGGCAGATGCCGAGCACGGCGCGGTCCTTGCCGGCAAAATCGCGGGTCAGTTCGAGCAGCGCCGGAAAATAGGGATATTCTTCGTCGGCCAGCGCATTCTGGCCGCCGCCGAGCACCACCATGGCATCATGGCCGGTAGCGTCCTGTGGCAGCGGATCGCCCTTGTAGGGGAGGCGCACATCGAGATCGGCACCCGCTTCCGCCAGTGCCGCGCCGACCTGGCCGAGCCCGGTATTGTCGTAGTTCTGGACAACCAGCACGCGCATCGAAAACCTGCTGACATGAAAAAGGTGCCGCGAGCGATATCATGACGCCGGCATTTCAGCCAAGATACGGGCGCGCGGAGAAAACTATGCCACTGCAGAACCGGGTCGATCCGTTCGGCGCCATCCACGCCGTGCCGGAGCGCGGCCTGTTCACCGGCAATCGCGGCATCATCCACGACCCCGCGACAAAGACTCTCCTGAAAAAGCGCTGGGCGCTTCAGGCCTGGATCATCTGCGTATGCCAATTCCGCAATGTGCGGCGCGAGCCGATGGGCCGCAACCGGGCCGGTGGCAAGGCCGGCTGGACCGAGCTGTTCTTTCTCGACGAGGTGACGGCGCTCGCCGCCGGGCATCGCCCCTGCTTCTTTTGCCAGCGCGAACGGGCCAGGGATTTTGTCGCCCGCTTCGGCCAAGCCTTCGGTATTGCCGAGCCGCGCGCGCCGCAGGTCGACAAGCGACTGCACAAGGAGCGGCTGGCTTCCGGCGGCAAACGGCCTGCGGTCGCAATGGACGCGCTTGCCCGCCTGCCCAACGGTGCGATGATCGCGGCTGGCGGCAGCGCGTACGCCTTGCGCCACGGCGAGGCATTGCCATGGGCTTTTGCCGGATATGGCCCGCCAACCAGCCTTGATCGGTTCGAGGACGAGACGCTTGTGCTGCTGACCCCGGAAACGACGCTTGCCGTCCTGCGCCATGGCTTTCAACCCGTGTGGCATCCTTCCGCCAAGGCTTGACGCCGGCAGCCGCCTCGCCCATTCCTCGGCCATGCGCGCCAACTACAAGATGCAACGTCTGTTCGTGCCCGATGACCTCGGACCAGACATCGAGTTCGAACCCGGCCAGCAGCAGAGCCATTATCTCCTGCATGTGCTGCGGCTCGCCGAAGGCACCGAGATCCTTGTCTTCAATGGCCGCGACGGCGAGTGGTCGGCGGCGATATCAGCGAAATCAAAGCGGTCGGTGCGGCTGAAGGTACTGGCACCGCAAAGACCGCAGCCGCCTTTGCCCGATCTCATCTATTGTTTCGCACCGCTGAAGCAAGGCCGGCTCGATTATCTCGTGCAGAAAGCGGTCGAGATGGGCGCCGGCATCTTGCAGCCGGTCATCACCCAGCACACGCAGGTGGCAAAACCGTCGATCGATCGCCTGCGCGCCAATGTCGTCGAGGCCGCCGAACAATGCGGCATCCTGGCGGTGCCGGAGGTTCGCGAGGCGGAAAAATTCGAGCGCCTGCTGATCGGCTGGGACAAGGAAAGGCGGCTGATCTTCTGCGACGAGGACGCCTCGACCAACAACCCGTTGCCTGCCTTGCAGGCGGTAAAGGAGAAAAAGCTCGCCCTGCTGGTCGGGCCCGAGGGCGGCTTTTCCGACGAGGAGCGTAAGACGTTGCGGGCGCTTCCCTTCGTGACCGCCATCCCGCTCGGGCCGCGTATCCTGCGCGCCGACACGGCGGCCGTGGCGGCGCTTGCGGCGATGCAGGCAACAATCGGCGACTGGTAGGACGTTGTCTCTCGCAAGAGGTGCTTGCGGGCAGTGGCCTTCAATTCCTCTTGACCTGTGGCTCAGGATTTTTCGCTTGATCGGCTACTGACATTTCGTCCATTTAGCGCCGGCGGTGGTCCAACCGCCTTTGAGGGCTTGAAAATGGCGCGCGACACAACCGATTTCCGGCCCATCGAAAGCGTAGACGAGCTTGTCGAGCACCTGGCCGAAGGCAACAAGCCGCGTGAAAAATGGCGCATCGGCACCGAGCACGAAAAATTCCCGTTCTATGTCGATGGCAACGCACCGGTGCCTTACGGCGGCGAGCGCGGCATCCGCGCCATCCTAGAAGGCATGCAGAACAAGCTGGGCTGGGATCCGATCATGGATGCCGGCCGCATCATCGGTCTGGTCGAGCCGACCGGCCAGGGCGCGATTTCCCTTGAGCCCGGCGGACAATTCGAGCTCTCCGGTGCGCCGCTGGAGTCCATCCACCAGACCTGCCGCGAAGGCAACGCCCACCTGGCGCAGGTGCGCGAGATCGCCGAGCCGATGGGCATCCGCTTCCTTGGCCTCGGCGGCAGCCCGAAATGGTCGCTGGCCGAGACGCCGAAAATGCCGAAGTCGCGCTATGAGATCATGACGCGCTACATGCCCAAGGTCGGCACCAAGGGCCTCGACATGATGTACCGCACCTGCACGATCCAGGTGAACCTCGACTTCGAGAGCGAGACCGACATGCGGCGCAAGATGCAGGTGTCGCTGAAACTGCAGCCGCTGTCGACGGCGCTGTTCGCCAACTCGCCCTTCACCGACAGCCGGCCGAACGGGCTGCAGAGCTGGCGCGGCGACATCTGGCGCGACACCGACAACCAGCGCTCCGGCCTGCTCGAATTCTGCTTCTCGCCGGATTTCGGCTTTGCCGACTATGTCGAATGGGCGCTCGACGTGCCGATGTATTTCGTCATCCGTGACGGCCACTATTATGACATGACGCACATCACCTTCCGCCAGTTCATGGCCGGTGCCGCGCGTAACGAAGTGCCGGACGGCCTGCCGACGATGGGCGATTGGGCGAACCATCTGTCGACTTTGTTCCCAGACGTTCGGCTGAAGCGTTTCCTGGAAATGCGCGGCGCCGATGGCGGTCCCTGGCGGCGCATCTGCGCGCTGCCGGCCTTCTGGGTCGGGCTGCTTTATGACGAGGCAGCACTCGACGCGGCCGAGGCGTTGACGTCGAGCTGGACCTACAAGGAAGTGCTGGCCATGCGCAACGCCGTGCCGGAGCTCGGTATTTCCGCGCCCTTCCGCAACACCACGCTGCGCGAGATCGCGCGCGACGTCATGGCCATTTCGCGCACCGGGCTGAAGAACCGCGGCAAGAAGAATCGCGACGGCTACGACGAAACCTCGTTCCTCAACACACTCGATGAAGTTGTGGCGCGCGGCACCACCAGCGCCGAGGAGATGCTGTCGGCCTATCACACGCGCTGGGGCGGCTCGATCGAGCCGGTATTCATGGAATATGCCTATTAACCGCGGGCGATGGCCACGGCAAAAGTAGCTTCAATCGGGCATTGAAACGAATTAGGCTCTCTTTCGAGGATTTCCCGGAGGAGAAGCCGATGCCCACCTTGTTCGACATGCTGACGCAGGCCCAGAACGGCAATGGCATGCAGGCGCTTGCCCAGCAATACGGGCTTTCGCTACAGCAGACACAGGCGGCGGTCGCCGCACTGTTGCCGGCCTTTTCACAAGGGTTGCAGCGCAACACCGCCGATCCCTATGGGCTCGGCGCCTTCATGACGGCGATGGCAAGCGGCCAGCACGCCAAGTATTTCGAGGACGCGACACGCGCCTTCTCCCCGCAAGGCGTCGATGAAGGCAACGGCATTCTGGGACATCTGTTCGGTTCGAAGGACCTGTCGCGCGCCGTGGCCAGCCAGGCGGCGCAGGCGAGCGGCGTCAGCCAGCAGGTCCTGCAGAAGATGCTGCCCGCGATCGCCTCGATGGTGATGGGCGGACTGTTCAAGCAGACGACAAATCAAATGCAGGCCGCGGCTGGTCTTGGTGGCGGCGGCAACAATCCGCTGGGCGAGATCATCGAGCAGATGATGCGGCAGGGCGGCATGCAGGCGCCGGCGCCGCAACAGCGCCAGGCACCGCCGCCTCAGATGGACAACCCGCTCGGCAAGGTCTTGCAGGACATGTTCGGCGGCGGCTCAGCGCAACCACAAAGCCAGCCGCAGCCGGCACCCAATCCCTATGGCGACAATCCGCTCGGCAAGGTGCTGCAGGACATGTTCGGTGGCGGCGCGCCGCAGCAACCACAAGGTCGACCCCAGCCACAGCAGACACAGAGCCCCTACGGCGACAACCCGCTGGGGAAAATCTTCGAGGAGATGCTGCGGCAAGGCGGCGGCTTCGGTGGCATGCCGGGCGGGCAGCCGGCGCCGCAACCTCAGGCACCGCAACCGCAGCAGCGCCAGACCCCACAGCCGCCGGCCAATCCAAGCGGCCGGCCAAGGAATCCGTTCGACGACATTTTCGGCAAGATGTTCGAAACCGGCGCCCAGCAGCGCGACGACTACCAGAAGGGCGTGGAAACGATCTTCGACCAGTTCAAGCGCGACATGGACCGGCGATAGCAGTTCAACGTCCGAGACAAATCCATGAGCAAACGGCTGGAGCAGATGCGCCGCAATATCCGGAAACTCGTAACATTCATCGACGAGGCAAAGAGACATGACGGACAGACTTGAATATCCGGTCATCATCGCGCCGCTTGCGATCGAAGACGGAGGTGGGTTTTCAGCCCTTGTACCAGATCTTCCTGGTTGCATGAGCGACGGTGAGACTCCCGAAGAGGTCATCGCAAATGTTCAAGATGCCATAGCGTCCTGGATAGAGGCCGCGCATGATCTCGGCAGATCGATACCAAAACCATCGCGAAAGCTGGCATTCGCCTGAGCAAAAAAGAAAGCCCGGTCCTTGGGAGGACCGGGCAGCGTGCAGGCAGGCCGGCGGGGAACCGGCAGGGAGTGGGAAGCCTGCATGAACCTTGGTCGCGCTGAGCCGCAAAAAGGTTCAACGGGACCGAAACTCAGCAATCAGGCCACCTTGCGGGCGATGTCCTCGATCGTTTCAACGCGATCGCTGGCGATCTCACGCAGGATCGCCGTCGGGTCGCGGCCAAACGGCACGTCGATTGCGACATGCAAGTCGGCGCGCGTCAGGCCGATATCGGCGAGTTCGGCGTCCGACATCTCGCCAAGGCGGTAGAAGGCGCGGCGATTTTTCCAGGCGCGGTAGGCGTTGGAGACGGTGTTGGCCACGCGCGTCGCAACGGCCGGACGCGAAGTGATGCGCGAGGTCTCGGTGGCGAAATCGATCGTGGTCATGTCGGTCTCCTTCAGACTCGAACGGGCGAAACCCGACGATCGGCGCTGATGACAGCGGCCGTTCCGGCTTCGATTCACATGCCTTCATGTGGACAATGCCAATTTGCCATCGATCGATTGATTAATCCAACGAATGTTTCTAATCTTTGGCATCAACACTAGTGATGGATCACGTCGATGAAAGCGCCGCTCGATCTCGATCAATTGCAGACCTTCATCTCGATCGCCGATACCGGCAGCTTCACCCGTGCAGCGGAAGAAGTGCACCGCACCCAGTCGGCGGTGTCGATGCAGATGCGCCGGCTGGAGGAACGGATCGGCAAGCCTCTGTTCGAGAAGGAGGGGCGCAGCAACAGGCTGACGGAGGAAGGCGACAAGCTGCTCTCCTACGCAAGACGGCTGCTCTATCTCAACCGCGAGACGCTCGCCGCCTTCGACGACCAGCGGCTCGAAGGCACGATCCGCATCGGCACGCCGGACGACTATGCCGACCGTTTCCTGCCGGAGATCATGGCACGCTTCACCCGCTCCAATCCGCGCGTCGAACTGACCGTCATCTGCGAACC
The DNA here is from genome assembly GCF_037179605.1 of Mesorhizobium salmacidum (SeqCode). NCBI lineage: Bacteria > Pseudomonadati > Pseudomonadota > Alphaproteobacteria > Hyphomicrobiales > Phyllobacteriaceae > Mesorhizobium > Mesorhizobium salmacidum (SeqCode). Next base: position 121,589 of record NZ_JAPYKS010000012.1, on the reverse strand, counting down.
GACGCCGGGGCTGGTCGAGCACATCAAGCGCGGCAATCTCGACCTGGCGCTGGTGACACACAATGATGTGCGCGGCCAATCGGAGGTGGTGCGGCGTGAACCGCTGCTGTGGGTCTCCTCGGCCAACCATGCGACGCATGAACAGGAAACGCTGCCGATGGCCTTCGGCCGGCCGAACTGCATCTGGAGGCGCGCCGCCGTCGACGTTCTGGACCAGCAGAACCGCGACTACCGCATCCTGTTCACCAGTTTCTCGGCAACCGTGATCACCGCGGCCGTGCTTTCGGGCCTGGCGATTTCGGTGCTGCCGGAATGCGCGCTCAGGCCCGGCATGCGGGTGCTGGGTGAAGCCGACGGCTTCGGCGCCCTGCCCGACTGCCGCATCGGCATCATGCGCGGCCAGACCTCACGACCCGAAATCGTCGATGCGCTTGCCCGCCACATCTCGGAAAGCCTGGACAACATCTCGATCCCGCTCGGCGAGGACACGGGAACGTTCGACTTCGCGGCCCTCGCCTTCGCCAAGATGAAGCGGAGCAAGGCAAACCAGATCGTGCCCGGCTGGTAGGATGCGGGTCATGAATATCGGGACTGACATGGCCGCCTTGACGTCGGCGCTCAACCAGCCCCCAATCACCGGATGAGCGAAGCAGCATCCGAATCACGCTCCAACGCCACCGAATACACGGTGAGCGAGATTTCGGGCGCGCTGAAGCGCACGGTCGAGGACGTCTTCGGCAATGTGCGGGTGCGCGGCGAAATCTCGGGCTATCGTGGGCCGCATTCCTCCGGCCATGCCTATTTCGCACTGAAGGACGACCGCGCGCGGCTCGACGCCGTGGTGTGGAAAGGCACGATGAGCCGGCTGAAATTCCGTCCCGAAGAGGGGATGGAGGTGATCGCCACCGGCAAGCTCACCACCTATCCCGGCAAGTCCAACTACCAGATCGTCATCGACAATCTGGAGCCGGCTGGCGCCGGGGCGCTGATGGCCCTGCTGGAGGAGCGCAAGCGCCGGCTGCAGGCTGAAGGGCTTTTCGACGCCGGCCGCAAGCGCCGGCTGCCATTCATGCCGTGCACCATCGGCGTCGTCACCTCGCCGACCGGGTCCGTCATCCGCGACATCATCCACCGCATCAAGGACCGCTTTCCGCTGCATGTACTGGTCTGGCCGGTGCGCGTGCAGGGCGACACGGCGAGTGCGGAAGTGACCAATGCCGTCACCGGTTTCAACGCGCTGGCGTGGGACAGCCCCATCCAGCGCCCCGATCTGCTGATCGTCGCGCGCGGCGGCGGCAGCCTGGAAGATCTGTGGGGCTTCAACGACGAGGCGCTCGCCCGCGCAGTCGCCGCCTCCGACATTCCGGTGATTTCGGCCGTCGGGCATGAAACCGACTGGACGCTGATCGACCTTGTCGCGGATGTGCGGGCGCCGACACCGACGGGCGCGGCCGAAATCGCCGTGCCGGTGAAGGCTGACCTCGAAGCGACGCTGGCCAGCCTCGGCGCACGGCTCAAGGCCGCGGTGCTGCGCAATTTCGAACGCAAGCGTCAGGCAGCCCGTGCGGCGGCGCGTGCGCTGCCCTCGCCCGATCAATTGCTGGCGTTGCCGCGCCGGCGCCTGGACGAGGCGACATCGAGGCTCGGTCGTGGCCTGATGGTTTCCACCGAGCGCAAGCGGGCACGATTCTTCGCCGTAAAATTGACGCCGGCAATGCTGTCGCAGCGGATTGCCGAGGCGCGGCGCACCAACGACCGTAACCTTTTGCGCGCGCAGTGGGCGCTGCGCACCCTGGCGAGAAGCCGGCGCGCGGAGCTCAATCGTGCCGCGGACCAGTTGCCAAAATGCGCCAAGGCGTCGTTGCAGCGGCACAGACAGCAACTGGCTTTGCTGCAGGGCCGCATCACGATCGAGCCGACAGCCCGGCGGCAACGTGTGCAGAGGGATATGCTGTCGGCTTTGACGAGACGCGGCGGTCAGGCGATGCTGCTCAGGCTGGAGCGGTTGCGCGGCCGCATCATCCAGGCCGACCGGCTGATGGCGACGCTTTCGCACAAGGCCGTCCTGGCGCGCGGCTTCGCGCTGGTTAAGGATGCCGACGGCGCCGTCATCAAGCAGGCCGCCGACGTGGCGTCTGGGATGGCGCTTTCGCTGGAATTCGCGGACGGTACGGCGGATGCGGTGGCAACCAGCGGCGCCGCGCGGCCAAAGCCCGCTGCCAAGCCGGCTGCAAAGGCCACAGTTGGCAAGGCTAGAGAACCCGGCAATCAGGGATCCTTGTTCTAAGAGCATGACCGACAATCCGCACCATCTGGCAACGCCGTCCGGCAAGCCGCGCGCGCGAAGCTTCAATATCGGCTTCGACGGAACGCCTGGGCCGTTCAACGCGATCACCGACGTGCCTGGCGTCGCGGTCGGCTATGCGACGCTGATATCGGGCGATGGTCCGCTTGTCGTCGGCAAGGGACCAGTGCGCACCGGTGTCACCGCGATCCTGCCCAAGCCGCGCGACGAACTGGCGACGCAGGTCTTCGCCGGCATCTTCAGCCAGAACGGCAATGGCGAACTGACCGGCTCGCACATCATCGAGGAAACCGGTGCCTTCAACTTCCCGATCACCATCACCAACACGCATTCCTGCGGGGTTTCGCGTGACGGCACGCTGCGTTGGATGAACCAAGTGCTGCCGGCGGCCGTCGACAGCGCCTGGGGCTTGCCCGTGGCAGCGGAGACCTATGACGGGTTTCTCAACGACATCAACGGCCACCATCTGACATCGGAGCATGTCGCCGAAGCCCTTGACGGCGCCGCCAGCAGTCCGATCGAGGAAGGCAGCGTCGGCGGCGGCACCGGCATGATCACTTTCGGCTTCAAGGCCGGTTCCGGCACGGCCTCGCGCATCGTCGCATGGCAAGGGCGCACCTACACGGTCGGCGCCTTCGTGCAGTCGAATTTCGGCAAGCGGCACAATTTCACCATTCGTGGCCTGCGCGCCGGTTCCGAACTCACCGAACCGGCGATCCGCGAAACCACGTCGCGTGCGGAAAAGGGCTCAATCATCGCCGTCGTCGCGACCGACGCGCCTTTCCTGCCGCACCAGATGAAGCGGCTGGCACGCCGCGTGCCGCTCGGCGTGGCCATGACCGGCGGCTTCGGCTACCACAGTTCGGGCGACATTTTTCTCGCCTTCTCGACCGCCAATCCTGCCGCTGCGCGGGGGCTGACTGGCCGCATCGCCAGCGCCGATTTCATTCCCGATGTGGACATCGACCCGTTCTTCGATGCCGTGATCCAGACGGTGGAGGAATCGATCCTCAACGCTCTTGTCGCCAATCACGACATGACCGGTCGCGATGGCAATTTCGTGCCTGCCCTGCCGAAAGCGTGGCTCAAAGAAAAATTTGGCTGAGAAGGGTACCAAAGACGAAAACGCGGGCCGAAGCCCGCGCATTCAGACAGGGTTGTCCCTGAAAATCTATTCCGCGGCCTTGCTGGAAGCCTGCTGGCTTTCGTCGGCCTCGGCCGCTTCCTCTAGCCGGGAAGCGATGAGTTCCTGGATGTCGCCGACTTCCTCCTGGATGTCCTCCAGCGGTATGCCGACCTCGGCCGCCTTGGCGGCGCATTCCCTGGCCAGTGTCTCGGCCTGCTTCTCGATCCTGGCCGGGGACTGGCAATGGACCTTTTCGCCGATCCATCCCCGCAAGAATTCGATCGCGTGTTCACTCATACTGCTATTCCCTTGCGGCAAAGCCGGTTGGTAATCCTAAACGTCTGCATCCCGTAAAGGATGCATGTTCCCATTCGAGCCGAGTCGCGGCCGGACGGCAAGCCGAAGCCGTCCAGGGTCCACAGAGCCGAAGGAATTCGAGGGGTGAAGAACATTTTCTGTTTCTGAAGGACTGTACCGTTGGCGGGATCTGCCCGCTCCAAGCAATTGCTTCTACCTTTTACGGCTTCCAGTCCGTTTCGTATCTCAATGGCTGTCGCTACAGCCGCCTTATGACGTTGCGCTTCAAGGCGCGAGCCATCGAAGCCGCCGCTATATAGTGATATCCATACACTATGTCGACTCTCCTCAAGGCCCGTGCACATGAGCCATGCAAAAGTCGCATGGATCGCAGATCCGGTCAGAAGTTTTCGACCCACGGCCTGAGTTCCATTTCCCAGGTCCAGGCGCTGCGGTGCTGGCGGTGGATGGCGAGATAGGCCTCGGCGATCGCGTCCGGCGACAGCCCCCGATCCTGCGGTTCGGACTCCTGTCCGGACGTGGCCGAGGCAATGGCGCCGTCGATGATGAAATGCGCGACGTGAATGTTCTTGGGCGCCAGTTCACGGGCCATGGACTGCGCCAGCCCGCGCAATCCGAATTTGGGCATCGCAAAGCCGGCGGAGTCGGCGAACCCCTTCACGCTTGCCGTCGCTCCGGTGAAGAAGATCGAGCCCGCCCCTTGAGCGATCAGCCGGCGGGCCGCCTGCTGGCCGACCAGGAACCCGCCATAGGCCCCGACAAGCAGCGCCTGACGAACCGCCTCGGGATCGAGTTCGGCCAGCGGACCGCGGGCGCGGCCGCCGGCGTTGAAAACCACCAGGGAAAGCGGGCCAGCTTTGTCGGCGACATCGAACAGACGCTCCACCGACGTGGCGTCGGAGACATCCGTTGCCACGGCTTGCGCGCCGGTTTGCACCTGCAATGCATCGAGCTTCTCGATGTCTCGGGCGGCCAGGACGATTTGGAACCCTTCTCTGGCGAGAAGACGCGCGATCGAGGCGCTCAAGCCGGAGCCCGCCCCGGCAATGACGGCGACATTGGATGTCATGAGACCTCTCCTTCTTCCACTGATTGCAATGGCTGGCAGATGTTGAACTCTGCCGGATCAGCGCCGCACCGGCAACGCGCACGGCGGAAAGAAAAATGGCCGGGCGCGAAAACGGCCCGGCCAAAAGAAGGTCATAACCTTCAGAGGGGAACACCGTTCAGCGAAATGGGAGGAAAACACCGAACGGATTTATCATTCTGAACCGATCCTTGCACGGGCACGACAAATGATTTTCTAAAATCGGTCCGAACTACGAAAAATTCTGTTCGTTCTTGTATCAACTGGCTCAACCCGCCCCGGTTTCCGGCTGAAGCAGGTCCGCGTAATGGCGGCGCGCGACGTCAGGGTGCGAGCGCAGCCGGCTTTTCAGCACATTGGTTCCGACATCGCGAAACAGCGGATTGTCCGGATCGCTGGCCGGCCCGCGCGCCTGCGCCGCTAGTTCCTCCGGCAATTCGAGCAGCGGTATCGTCGCATCGAGCTTGCTGCTGAAGAAGAACGGCACCGAAATGCGCTCGATGCCGGCGGGCGGCGTCACGACGCGATGCACGGTCGCGCGCAAATAGCCGTTCGACGCCAGTTCGAGCAATTCACCGATGTTGACGACGAGCGTGCCGGGAATGGGGTCCACATCCACCCAGCTGCCATCATAGTCGACCTGGAGCCCCTTGTTGTCATCCTGGAGCAGCAGCGTCAGGAAACCGCCATCCTTGTGCGCGCCGACACCTTGGTCGCCGCCGGTCGCCTCGCGGCCGGGGTAGCGCACGATCTTCATGCGGTGGTTTGGTGAGTCTCGATAGATCGGGTCGAAGGCATCCTCGGGTTGCTCGAGCGACAGCGCGAAAGCTTTCAGCAGCCGGATCGCCACCGCTGTTGCCTTGGCCTGCCAGGCAAGCAAGGCCGGTTTAAGCTCCGGCAACGCAGCCGGCCATTGGTTCGGCCCCTGCAGCCGCGTCCAGGCGGGAATTCCGGGGCCTTGCGCTATGGGTTGGCGCTCGACGCCGATGTCGAGCTGTTCGCGCCAATCGGCCTTGCCCTTGGTCAGCTCGCCGCCGGCGCGCGTATAGCCGCGGAACTGCGAGGACTTGACCATGTCGATCGCGAGCTTGTCGGCCTCGCCCAAGGCAAAGAAGCGGCGCGATGCGGTGAGCATCTCGCTGATCTCCGCCCACGAGATGCCATCCCCAGCCAGATAGAAAAAGCCGATGTCGCGCGAGGCGGAACGCAGATCCGCCAGAAACGTCCGACGTTCCGATGCGCCTTGTTCAAAGCGGCTCAGATCAAGCACGGGTACTATTCTGGGCATATCAGGCTCCTTTCCTGGTTTTCTGCGGATGTTTGGCCATCCGCAAACCAGGACTGTTGGACTTGCGTGCACTCTCGGCGGTCACAACGCCAGCAATGCCTGCAAGTCTCATCGACTCCAGATTGCCAAGAAAGAAACGATCGGCCCTTCGAAGCCGCCGCGACGAACAATTTTTCCACGCGCGCCGGCAAAGCTGACAATGGCCGCGATCATTCAGCAGGATGGCGGATCGCCGCAACTGCGCACGGCCTCTGCCCTATTGGGCTGCCCTGAGCAGCATGCCGAAGAGGTCGCGTGGCTCGTCGGGATCGGCCAGCAAGTCGAGCTCCTGGTAGAGGCCGGTCCCACGACAATGGCGTCTATCGCAGCTATGAGTTGGGTGCGGCCTTCAGCTATGTCGGGCTGAAGGCCAACGTGCTCGAATTCATCCCGCCACTGACGCCGACCGAAGATGAAGTGGCCGAGGACATTGATATCGTCGACCAAGCCATTGCCGACGTGAATGCCGGCAAGGTGTCGGATGCGGATGTCGCGTCGTTCATGATGTGGTGAAGGAGCCTCGGTTCACACCAGCCACTCCTTGATCGCCGGGCGGGCGAGCACCGCGCGCATGCGGTCCTCGGCATCGGTGACCGCCGGCGCCATCGGCGCGCGGGTCGGGCCGCAATCGACGCCGATGACGCGGAAGGCCGCCTTCATGCCCGGCAGCACGCCGGTCTCCAGCAGCGCCTCGACGAAGTCCTGCGACACCATCTGCAGCGCCTTCGCCCGTGAAAGATCGCCAGCGCGGACCGCCTGGTCGATCGCTACGTAGAGCCTGCCAAGCAGATTGTAGGTTGTGCCGATGCCGCCTTCGGTGCCGAGCATGCCGGCGGCGGCATAGATCTCATCGAAGCCGTAGTAGAAGAGCTTTTGCGGCTGCCGCTTGCGCAGCAGGGAATATTTGAAGAGGTCGGTGGAGGTGAACTTGATGCCGACGACATTTTTGAGATCGAGCAGCCGAACCAGCAGGGGAAGCGGCAGCGGCCGGCCTGTGCGCAAGGGGATTTCGTAGACGATAAGCGGCAGGTCCGTCGCCGCCGCAAGCGCCTGGTAATAGCCGAAGACCTCCTCGTCGGAGAACGGGTAGGAATGCGGCGGCAGCGCCGACAGCGCGTGATAGCCAAGCTTCTGCGCCTGCCGCGCCAGACGGATGGAATCGCGCAGGTTCGGCATGCCGACATGGGCGATCAGCTTGACGCCACTTGAGCCCGCGCCGGCGAAGGCCACTTCTTGCTGCGCCAACAATTCGTCCACCGTTAGCAAGCCGGATTCGCCGCTGCTGCCACCGACATAGAGACCGGCCAGACCCTGGCGCAGCACATAGTCGTTGATGTTGCGCTGGCGTTGCGGATCGAACTCGCCGGCATCGCTCAGTCCGGTCATCAGGGCGGCATACATGCCCGCCAATTGCTTGGTCATTGGGATCCTCGGTTTTCCAGATTTGTCATGATGCGGCTTCGCCAGCGTGGTGGCAGGCGACGAGATGCTGGCCGGCGATGGCGGAGCCGAAATCGCGCCGTGCCGGATCGGTCTTGGTGCAGATCTCGGTCGCCAGGGGGCAGCGCGGATGGAAATGGCAACCGGGCGGCGGCTTCGACGGGTCGGGCACGCCACCGCCAAGCACGATGCGCCGGCGCGTTCCGCCCGCCTTGGGATCAGGCACCGGAATCGCCGACAACAGCGCCCGCGTATAGGGATGCAATGGTGCGCCGAACACTGCCGGCGTGGTGCCGATCTCGACGATGCGGCCGAGATACATCACCGCGACGCGGTCGCTGAGATAGCGGATCATCGACAGATCGTGACCGACGAACAGATAGGCCAAGCCGAGGCGCGCCTTGAGGTCGTCGAGCAGATTGACGATCTGCGCCTGGATCGAGACGTCAAGCGCCGAGATCGGCTCGTCGGCAATGATGAATTTCGGATTGGCCGCCAACGCGCGGGCAATGCCGACGCGCTGGCGCTGGCCGCCGGAGAGCTCGAACGGATAGCGGTTTCGCAGCGCTTCCCGGAGACCCACCAGCGCCAACAATTCGCTGACGCGCACGTCACGCGAGGCGCGGGTGCCGATCTTCTGCGCACGCAGCCCTTCGCCGATGATGCGGCCGACGGTCATGCGCGGGTTGAGTGAGCCGAACGGGTTCTGGAACACCATCTGCATGTCGCGGCGGCGCCGCTTCAGCTCTTCGCCTGTCGCGCCCGCATAGTCCCTGCCTTCGAACACGATGCTGCCGGCGCTTGGGCGCTCCAGGCCGAGCACGGCGCGGCCGGTCGTCGACTTGCCGCAGCCGCTTTCGCCGACCAGCGCCAGAGTCTCGCCGCGCATCACCTCGAAGCTGACGCCGTCGACCGCATGCACCGCGCCGACCTGCCGTCGCAGGACTCCGCGCCGGATCGGGAAATGCACTTTGAGGTCCGTCACGGTGAGCAGCGGTTCCTGCTTCGGTGCGGTCACGGCGGGCTCGCCCGCAGCGGCTGCGCTCATGCGCGGCACTCGCTCCACCTCCCGCCAGCGCCAGCACGCGGCGGTGTGGCCGGCGCCCACAACTTCCAGCGGCGGCTTCTGCTCGCGACAGCGCGCTTCGGCATAGTCGCAGCGCGGCGCGAAGGCACAGAAGGTCGGCGCCAGTGTGACATTGGGCGGCGCGCCCTTGATCGGCACCAGCCTGGTGTTTACCGCCGTCAGCGACGGGATCGAGTTGAGCAGGCCGATCGTATAGGGATGCCTGGTTGCCGAAAACAAATCGTCGACCGGGGCGCTTTCAACGATCGAGCCGGCATACATCACCGCGACGCGATCGACGAAGCCGGCGACCAGGCTGAGGTCGTGGCTGATCCAGATGATCGCCATACCGAGCTGCTTTTGCAGGCGCACGACCAGTTCGACAATCTGCGCCTGGATGGTGACGTCGAGCGCCGTGGTCGGCTCGTCGGCGATCAGCATCGACGGCTTGCACACCAGCGCCATGGCGATGCCGATGCGCTGCAACTGGCCGCCCGAGAACTGATGCGGAAAGGCGCGCATGCGCTGCGGCGCGTTGGCGATGCCGACCAGCGCCAGCATGTCGAGCGCCTGGCGTTCGGCCTCGGCCTCGCTCAGGCCCTGGTGCTCGCGCAGCGCCTCCGTCAGTTGCAGGCCGATGGTCAGCACCGGGTTCAGCGACGACATCGGATCCTGGAAGATCATGGCGATGTCGCGGCCGCGTACCTGGCGCAGGTCGCTGTCGGGCATGGCCAGCAGATCGCGGCCACGAAACAGCGCGCTGCCCGCGGTGACGCGGCCGGGCGGCTTGCGGATCAGGCCCATCAGCGTCTGCACGGTGACCGACTTGCCGGAGCCGCTCTCGCCGACGATCGCCAAAGACTCGCCCTCGGCAAGCTCGAAGGAGACGTCATTGACGGCATAGACGGAGTTGCCGCACGGGCCGAACTCGACGCTCAGCCCCTGCACGGAGAGTACCGCCTGCTGCCCGATCCCCTTCGCGGCCCTGTCGACGGCAAGCTTGTCGGCGCTCATCATTTGCCACCCATTATGTGCTGCGGATCGAGCGCATCGCGCAGGCCATCGCCGACGAAATTGATGCTGAGCACGGCCATGGCGATCATCGCGCCGGGCGGGATCCACATCCAGGGCTGGCTCTCCAGGATCGACAGCGTGCGCGCGTCGCGCAGCATGTTGCCCCAACTGGCGGCCGGCGCCTGCGCGCCAAGACCGAGGAAGGAGAGCGAAGCTTCGAGCAGGATGACGGTCGCGACGTCGAGGGTGATCGCCACCAGGATCGGGCTCAGCACGTTGGGCAGGATGTGTTCGAGGATGATGATCGAGGGCGAGGTGCCAAGCGAGCGCGCGGCCAGGATGAACTCCTGATTGCGCAAGGCCAGAATCTCGCCGCGTGTCAGGCGGGCTATGGAGGGCCAGCTCAGCAGTCCGATCACGACCATGGTGTTGAAGATGCTGGGCCCGACGACCGCGACGAAAGCGATGATGATGACCAGTCGCGGGAAGGTCAGCACCATGTCGACTAGGCCCATCAGCAAGAGGTCGACCTTGCCGCCGAAATAGCCGGCGACGCAGCCGATGAAGATGCCGATCGCGGCCGAGATCGCGACGGCGACGAAGCCGACCGTCAGTGAGATGCGGCCGCCATAGAGGATGCGGGCGAAGATGTCGCGGCCGGTGCCGTCCGTGCCCAGCCAGTGCATGCCGCCGGGCGGCTGGTTGCGCCCCCTGAGGTCGATGTCGTTGGGTCCGTAATGGGCGATCAGCGGCGCCAGCACACAGGCGAGCACGATGATGGCAAGCATGATCAGGCCGAACGTGGCCAGACGGTGGTTGAGGAAGCGGCGCGCCGCCTCGCCCCACAGGCCGCGCGAGGCGCCGGCAGCGATCGTCACATCGGCGGCGGTGGCGTCAGTCATAGCTCACCCTGGGGTCGAGCACGCTGTAGACGAGGTCGGTGGCGAGATTGGCCAGCATGACGATGATGGCGGTCATCAGCACATAGCCCATGATCACGGGGCTATCCCTGTTCACCACGGAATCGATGAACATCAGGCCGATGCCGGGCCACTGGAAGATGGTCTCGATCACCACCGAGCCACCGAACAGTGTCGGCAGTGCGAGGCCGAAGACGGTGATCAGCGGGATCAGCGCGTTGCGCAGGCCGTGACGCAGCGTGATGGTGCGGGGCTTGAGCCCCTTGGCCCTGGCGGTGCGCATATAGCTCTGGTTCAGCACTTCGAGCATGCCGGCGCGGGCATAGCGCATGAAGATCGCGGCGCGGAACAAGGCAAGTGCCGCCGCCGGCAAGATCAGGTGCCTGAGATTGTCGAGGAGCGAGAAGTTTTCACCAGCCGTGGAAATGCCCGACGACGGCAGCCAGCGCAGCTCCAGCGCAAAGACGTAAACGAGCAAAAGTCCCATGAAGAAGTCCGGGATCGAGACGCCGACAAAGCCGGCAAGCGTCAGCGAATAGTCGGTGAGCTTGTATTGCCTGAGTGCCGAGAGCACGCCCAGCGTGGTGCCGATGACGAAAGCGACGAGCAGTGCGACACCCATCAGCTCCAGCGTAATCGGCAACCGCTCGACGATGATGTCGCCGACACCGCGGCCATTGATGAAGGAGCGGCCGAGATTGCCGTGCAGGATCTGGCCGATCCAGTTGAGGTACTGGACATAGACCGGCTGGTCGAGGCCGAGTTCGCCGCGCCGCATGGCGATCAGCTCCTCGCTCGACGGCGCCTCCGCCGTGATCATCGCCAGCACCGCGTCGCCAGGCATGGCATGCGCGATGGCAAAGACGATCACGGTAACGCCGAACAGCACCGGGATGCTGAGCAAGAGTTTTCGCAGGAGATAGCTGAGCACCGGCCTCTCCTAGGGCTGAAGGCGGTTCTGAGACAATCGATCGTGAGGCTCACTCAGAGCCCCACGACCGGCAGGGATATCCGCGGCTATTTCGCCACCTCCCACTTCTCGACTTCGTTGTAGACCGGGTGATTGAAGATCACGAGCGGCTGTTCCTTGAAGTGCTGCGCCAGGCCGACGATCCGGTTGTTGAAGGCGAGCGGCCGCACCTCGTTCCAAAGCCAGGCCTTGGGCAGGTCCTGATTGAGGATCCGCGAGGCCTCCTGATAGCTCGCGGCGCGCGTGGCGCGGTCGTTGGATTCAAGCCCCTTGTTGAAGAGTTCGTCGACCTTGGGGTTGCAGTAGCCCATGGCGAGCGGCTTGGCGCCGCAGACGACCAGAGGCGAGCCGAGCGAGGGATCGAGGCCCATGCCTTGCGCGAAGAAGCCCATCTGGAAGCTGCCGTCGGCATAGATCTGGTTGATCGCCGCCGGATCGAGCAGGCGCGGCTGGATGTTGACGCCGACGGCGGCCAGATAACTCTGGATGGCGGTGACGGTGTCGACGTTCATCTGGTCGGAATAATAGTAGATGAAGTCGACCGGCTGGCTCGCATCCCAGCCCGCGTCGGTGAGCAGCTGCTTGGCCTTATCGGGATTGTAGTCGTAGGGTTCGAGGTCCTTGGCGCGCGCCCAGTCCTGCGGGAACAGCGTGTTCAGGACTTCACCGGCGCCCTGCTTGACGGTCTCGATGATCGCCTTGCGGTCGATGGCATAGAGCATCGCCTGGCGCACGCGCACATCGGCGAAGCGCTTGTTCTCCAGGTTGAATTGCAGATAGGTCGGCAGGCCGGCGGAGAATTTCGGCAGCACGGTCAGATAGTCGAGCTTCTGCAGGCGGGGCAGTTCGGCGATCGGCACGCCGCCGCCCTCATAGGACATGGCGTCGACCTCCTGCGTCTCCAGCGCGGCGATGATCGGCGGCACATCCTTGTAGATCTGGTAGATGATGCGGTCGAGCTTGGGCGCGCCAAGGAAATAGTCGGGATTGCGGTCGACCTCGACATACTGGTCGCTCTCATACTTCTTCCAGATGAATGGGCCGGTGCCGACCCGGTTGACCCAGAAGGCATTGCCCTTAATGTCGGCGGGCGCGACCTTGCCCAGAATGTGCTCGGGAAAGATGCTGATGGCGATCAGCTGCAGCTCGACCCAGAGCGGCTTGGCGCTGTCGAGTTCGATCTGCACGGTCGCGTCGTCCACCGCCTTCACCCCGGCAAGCGAGGTGGCCGAGCCATCCTGGAAGGCCTTGTAGCCGGCCACGGCGGAAAGCTTCTGCGACCAGGGCGAGCCGACCTTCGGGTTGGCGTAGAGGTTGAGGCTGAACACCACGTCCTTGGCGGTGAAGGGGGTGCCGTCATGCCATTTGACGCCATGGCGCAGGCTGAAGACATAGGTCTTGCCGCCGTCGGGCGTCTTCCAGCTTTCGGCCAGCATCGGCTGCACGCCGTCGCCCGTCCACTTTATGTGGACAAGGCCCTGCAGCACGGTCTCGTCGAGCCGATGGCCGCAGGTGGTGTGCAGCGTGCCCATCTCGATGCAGCCGGTGCGCATGGCCGAGCGGAACGTGCCGCCTTCTTCGGCCTTCGCAGCGCCTGCGGCAAGCATGAGCGCCAGGGCCGGCAAAAGGCTGATCAGAAATCGTCTCATGGAATTCTCCTCCCTTCGATTGTGTCGGTCGGTCGCGGCTGACGTCGGAGCGCGCGTTCTCGCGGTCGCCTGGTCGCGGTTTCGCGTCCAGGCGCTCATTGGCAAGTAGCGACCTCCTCCTACCCCTCGGTCGCACCGCGCCTCAGCGATCCACAGCTCCTTGCCTGTGCTCGCTTGCAGCGACTGGTCTAATAGCTTAAAAGGTGGACCATGCACAATATGCCGGTCCGAAAAAAATTATCCGACGAGGTCCGTCTCCGCCTGGAGGCGATGATCAGGGATGAAGTTTATCCGGTCGGCGCTTCGCTGCCGTCCGAGCGCGAACTGATGTCGATGTTCGATGTCGGGCGCCCCTCGGTACGCGAGGCGCTGTTTGCGCTGGAGAAGATGGGCCTTGTGCGCATCAACAGCGGCGAGCGGCCCAAGGTGACGCGGCCGACGCCGAAGAACATGCTGGAGCAGCTGACAGGCACCGCACATCTTTTGATGGACCAGCCCGACGGCATCGGCCATTTCGAACAACTGCGGCTGTTCCTCGAAGTCTCGATCGCGCGCCATGCCGCCGAGATGGCGACGCAAGCGCAGATCGGTGCTCTGGCCGCCGCGCTGGCCGAAAACGAACGCGCCATTTCACGCGCCCGCGCCTTCGCGGTCACCGACGTCGCGTTTCACCGCGTGCTGACCGCGATCCCCGGCAATCCGATTTTTCTCGCCGCGCACGAAGCGCTGGTGGAGTGGCTGATCAACCAGCGCATCCACATGGCCAACACCGAGCTCGAAAACCGCATCAGTTTCGCCGGGCACAAGGCAGTCTTCGAAGCCATCGAGCGGCACGATCCGGAAGCCGCCGGCCAGGCGATGCGCGAGCATCTGGAAAACGCCCGGCGCAAATTCAATCCCCGCCAGGCGAAACCAGATTAGCCCTCTCGTCGAACCTGTACACCGGACGAGATCTAAAGCGATGGTCCCATCTGGATCGGGCTGCCGTCGCTGAACCGGGATTGGCGAAACCTATGAAGGTTATGTCCGGTCTCGTTGCCCTGGATCAAGTCGGACAGGACGCGGCCCATGCCAGGGCCAATGCCAAAGCCGTGGCCGCTCATCCCCGTCGCGATGACGAGACCCGGAACCGCAGCAGTACGATCCACGACAGGCACGACATCCGGCATCGCATCGATCATGCCGGCCCAGCTTGCCCTGAGAGGTACCGCCTCGAATTGTGGGAAAAGCCCCCTGAACTCTCGATCGATGGCGCGAAGCGCCTTGGGCTCCGGGGCAGGATTGAGAACGCGCATCCGTTCGAACGGGCTTTCCTTGTCCGCCTCCCATTTGCGTGGGGTAGACCAGCTGTCCGGATATGCACGAGGCGCCGCCGGCAGGTAGCGCGTGCCGAAAGGATTTGCCTTCAGGGCGGGCAGGTATTTCGGTGCGTGACGCAATGCATCCGGCCCGACATAGAGCAGGTGGCTGCCTCCCGCCGCCAGCGTGTATCCGCCGTCCTTTCTACGCCGGAAGGCGATGCGTTCGTCCGCTGCGGCGCCCGCATGGATTTCCGGCATCGGCGCGGTCGCTGCGACGGTCGTGCGGACACTGAGCTGCGGGATCGAGACGCCGTGCGCGCGCAGGAACAGCGACGTCCAGGCGCCGCTGGCGACAAGCACGTTCGATGTGGCGATGCGGCCTTGTTCGGTCCAGACACCGCTGATGCGCCCCGCGGAGATATCGAGCATGCGTGCCGCACAGTTCTCGATGATGGTGACGCCCTGCCGAGCGGCCAGGCGGGCAAACGCCGGCACCGCGACCCAGGGCTCGGCACGCATGTCCGATGGCGTGGTCATGGCGCCCTTGAAGGGGCGCGACATGGCCGGGATCAGCCTGGCGGTCTCACCCCGGTCGAGGAGACGCGTGTCGACGCCATGGGCCTCGGCGATCTTCAGGAACTTGGCGAAATCGGCCATTTCCTTGTCGGTCCGCGCGAGATAGGTCACGCCGGTCTGCGTCAAGCCTATGTCCTCGCCGCACTCCTGGGCCAGTTGGCGCCAGAGACGCTGCGCTTCGATGACGATGGGCAGTTCGTCCGCGTCGCGGCCCTGCTGGAGGATCCAACCCCAATTGCGCGAGGACTGCTCGGCGGCGACACGTCCCTTCTCCAGCAAGGTCACCGGTATGTTGCGCCGGGCCAGGAACAAGGCCGCGGTCACGCCGATGATGCCACCGCCGACAATGACCACATCCGACGTCTTCGGCAGCGGCGCCTGAAACTGGATCGGGCTGGCTTCGGTGAAAGGGAAGATCGTCAATGGATTGTCCTTTTCCATAAACATGGCCCCGCGCCGATGGCTGGTTCGGGTGGCGCGAGGTCGCGCGCTTGTGTGGGAAACTGGCCAGGCGTGAAGTGCGTCGACGAGCACTACACGACCGGCCTTGAAAATTTGCGTGCCAGCTCAATGAAATTGTTGACCACCCGTCGAGGCCGCTTCTCGGCGCCGCAGCCAGCCCCTGGCCTCATCGACAATCGGGATAATTAGGCTCGCCGATGCCGGACAGGGTCAGCCTCGGTGGGACCTGTCGCGACATTCCAGCGGAAGATCGCAAACGATAGCTTGCCGCCCTAAGACTTCAGGCGAGCCCGAACCGCTCTACGGCACGCATGATGCCGCGCAATTCGGCGAGACCTTTCAGCCGGCCGATGAGGGAATAGCCGGGGTTGATCTTCTTCTTGCCGATGTCGTCGGCGAGCAGATGCCCATGATCCGGCCGCATCGGGATTTGCCAGTCGGCCCTGCCTTCCCCGCGACGGCGCTTCTCTTCCTGCATCAAAGCGAGGATGACATGCGCCATGTCGGTGCCCCCCTCCAGATGCTCCGCCTCATAGAACGAGCCGTCTTCCTCGATGGTGATGTTGCGCAGATGGACGAAATGGATGCGGTCAGCGAATTCCTTGACCATGGCGACGATGTCGTTGTCGGCGCGCGTGCCGTAGGAGCCGGTGCAGAACGTCAAGCCATTGGCCGGGCTGTCGACCGTCGTGAGGATGAAGCGCGCATCCTCCGCCGTGGAAACGACGCGCGGCAGGCCATAGAGCGAGAACGGCGGATCGTCGGGATGGATGCACATGCGCACACCCTCCTCTTCGGCCGCCGGGATGATCTCGCGCAGGAACCAGGCCAGGTTGTCGCGCAGTTCCTTCGGCCCGATCGCTTCGTATTCCGCCAGGGCCTCGCGAAAACTGTCCCTGTTATAGCTGCGCTCCGTCGCCGGCAGGCCGGCGATCAGGTTGCGCTCGATCTGGTCGATCTGCTCCGGCGTCAGCACCTTCAGCCGCTTCTCGGCTTCGGCGATACGCGCCGGCGTGTAGCTCCGCGCGCCATTCTTGCGCTGCAGGACAAAGAGATCATAGGCGGCAAAGTCGATAGCGTCGAAACGCAAGGCATAACCGGTCGTCGGCAGCCGGTAGGCCAGGTCGGTGCGGGTCCAGTCGACCACCGGCATGAAATTGTAGCAGATCGTCCGGATGCCGGCCCTGGCGAGCACGCGGATACTGTCGCGATAATAGCCGGCATAGCGCTCGCGCTCCGGCGTGCCGATCTTGAAGGAATTGTGGACCGGAATGCTCTCGACAACCGACCAGGTCAGCCCAGCCGCCTCGATGATGCGCTTGCGCTCAAGCACATCGGCCTCGGGCCAGTGCCTGCCGTCATAAATCTGGTGAAGCGCTGAAACCACGCCGGTGGCGCCGGCTTGTTTGACATGTTCAAGCGTCACCGGATCATCGGGACCGTACCAGCGCCAACACTGTTCCATTGCCACTTCCTTTTTGCGAGAGACCGGCAACCTATTGTTTGACCATGATGAGTGTCAAACTAAGAGCCGGTATCGATAACGAATGAAGGAGCTTCCGCGATGAAGGATTTTGACGGCAAGGTGGCATTGGTGACAGGGACGACCGGTATCGGCCTGGCAACTGCCAAACGCCTTGCGGCGGGGGGTGCCGCGATCGTCGCCTGCGGCGTCGATCGGGAAGCAAATGCCGCCATGCAGGAGAGCCTCGCCAAGGCCGGAGCGAGCGTTCTGGTGCGGACAGTGGACGTCTCGGTTTCCGACCAGGTGCGCGAGGCGGTCGCGGCCGGCGTGGCGAAATTCGGCGGCATCGATGTCATCGTCAATTCGGCGGCGGTGCATCCCTATGGAACGGCGACGACCACCGACTGGGAAACCTGGAACCGGGCGATGACGGTCAATGTCGGCTCGATCTATCTGACCGCCCATTTCGGCATCCCGGAAATGATCAAGCGGGGCGGCGGCGCCATCGTCAACGTCGCTTCGGTGCAGGGCTTCGCCTGCCAGCAAAACGTCGCCGCCTATGCCACGACCAAGGGCGCCATCCATACACTGACACGTTCGCTGGCGCTCGACTATGCCGCATCGGGCATAAGGGTCAATTCGGTCAGCCCAGGCTCGATCCGCACACCGATTCTCGAAAAGGCCGCGCGTGGCGACGGCGGCAGCGACGCAGATGTCGAAGAAGCCTACAGGCGGTTCGGCGCAGCCCATCCGCTCGGCCGTATCGGCGAGCCGGAGGAGGTGGCGGAGTTCATAGCGTTCCTGTGTTCGTCGAAGGCCGGCTTCTGCACCGGCGCGGACTATAAGATCGACGGCGGCCTCACCGCCGGCATCGGCGTGAAGTAGCGCCATGAAGGCCGGACTTGGGCTCTATCGGGGGTGGTGGCATTAACGCATCCAGTTCGGAACAATCTTTTTTGGCCGAAGTTTTACCCCTTGAAGGGACGAGCTCTCCGAAGGAGATTTCCTATGAAACATGTTCTCATTACCAGCATGCTTGCGATCGGGCTCGGCTGCGGGACGGCGATGGCGCAGTCGCAGCAGCCCGCCGACAGCCAATCAGGAGCGGACACAAATTGCGCTTCCGGCACGACCAACTGCCAGAAGGGCTCGAAGATGAAAGAGCGGGCACAGGGTACCAAGTCCCAGACTGATCAGCAGGCTCAGGGCAAGGCCAAGGTCAAGACCGACGAGCAGGCCCAGGGCAAGGCCGGCGCCACCACGGACCAGCAGGCTCAGGGCAAAGCCAAGGTCCAGACCGATCAGCAGGCCCAGGGCAAGGCCGGTACCAAGACGGACCAGCAGGCCCAGGACAAGACCAAGGTCCAGACCAATCAGCAGGCCCAGGGCAAGGCCGGCACCACGACCGACCAGCAGGCCCAGGACAAGACCAAGGTCCAGACCGATCAGCAGGCCCAGGGCAAGGCCGGCACTACGACGGACCAGCAGGCCCAGGGCAAAGCGTCCACGCAGGACAAGACTTCGACCGCTTCCATTAACAATGTGACGGTTGAACAGAAGACCCAGATCACTCAGGTAATCCGGGAAACCAAGGTCGAGCCGGTAGCCAGCGTCGACTTCGACGTCTCGGTCGGCATCGAAGTTCCGCGGCACAAGATCAGGCTGCATCGTTTGCCGGCCCGCATCGTCAAGCTCGTCCCGGCGTACGAGAGCTACGAGTATTTCGTCCTCGCCGACGGCCGGATCGTCATCGTCGATCCGGATACGTACAAGATCGTGCTGATACTGACCTAGAGCAATTCCCGGAAAGTGCGTAGCGGTTTTCCCGAGAAAAGCACGTAGCGCTTTCCCTAGGGAATTGCGTAAAAACAAAGAGGTAGAGTACGAGATCATTCAACCCGCCCCGCCGTACGCGGGTCGGGTTGAGCGCTATGGGCGAGATGATGCGGAAAGCTTCCTCGTGCGGGCCTCAGCGCATGCTCAGGGATTCCGAGGCCGCAATGTCCGCAAGGTAATCGAGTAGCGATGCTCTGCAAGCGGCGGGATGCTGTGCTCCCATTGCGACCGCGAAGGGCCCGTCATGAGATAGGCCGATCTCGGCTCGACCGTGATGGTCCGGCGGTCCCATCCAGACCCATTCTTGCGTCGAAGGCGAAAATCGCAGGGCGCCAGCAGCGAAACGCCCGCGACGTCTTCGAAATGAGGCTTGTCGCGGTGCCAGCCGATGCCGGCGCCGGGCCGGTATTCATTGATCAAGACCTGCGCGAAGGCTTCGGTGGGCCGGCGCGCAAAGGCCGCGACCTGCTCGCGCAAGGGCAACAGAAAATCAGGTATAGGCGGTGCCTCGACGACCTCGCGCCGGTCATAATCGTAGCGAAGGCCAAAACCGACGACACGCCGGTTTGCCAGATAGCCGTGGAAGTCGAAGGGTCTGAAGGGCAGTCCTTCAAGATGCCGGACGAGGTCGATCTCCTCTTGCGGTGTGATCAGTCCGGGCTGGTAGGCGAAACCCTCCGGTAGATCATCCTGAACGGCACCGAAGAGATCATACTGGGCCACACGGCCGGCTGTTTTCGGTTTGAGCGGCGACATTGTGCCTAGATGGTGAAGGCCAGACCGCAAGGCAATACAGGGAACCGCGCTTGCTTGCCTCGGAGACATCTCAACACCGGCGCAATGGAACGCTGGGACGGCGTGAAAGTTTAGGCAACGGCGGTTCCGTCGGAGGCCGCCGGACATGTTCCAGCCTTGGAGTGCCGGATGCCGCGCGTTGAAACCGGGGCCTGCTTTTGCGGGGCGATTGCCGCCGCCATGGACGGTGAGCCCTTCTGGATATGCTACGATCACGATGACGATTGCCGACGGGCGATCGGCAGTCCGCTCACCGTCTGGGTCGGATATCGGCCGAGCCAGTTCCGCCTTTTGAAGGGAACGCCAAAGGCTTTCTCCAGGACGCCGGGCGTTGTCCGCACTTTCTGTCCCGAATGCGGGAGCTCGATAGGCTATAGCGACGAAGGCCTGCCGGACGAGCTCTACCTGACAATCGGGTTCTTCGACAGACCCGAAGGGCTGCGGCCACAGGCCCATGCCTATTGGAACCTCAGACTGCCGTGGGTTGACTTTGCCGACAAGCTGCCGCGTATCGATCGATATTCGAGGAAGCGCGACAGGAAGTTCGGCAATCCCCGCGACAGGTAGCGAGGTCGGGTGGCGGAACGGAACCGCACCATGCCTGGCGGGTTTATGTGGCTGAGCCGTCAGGTGCCAGCATGCCGTCGACCGCGATCCGAAACACGCAATACGATCCCGCGACCAGGACGCTCTCCGTCTGGTTCGTGCCGAGCGGCAACCGCTATGACTATGAGGACGTCGCACCGGCAACCTACGCCGCGTTCATGAAGGCTTCCTCGAAGGGCCGCTTCTTCAATGAATTCATTCGGGACCGTTACAGATACCGTCGCGTGGCGTGATGCGGCGCCAGCGGCCCGTCATGCCTTCTTGTTCTGCTCGGCGGGCATCTGATCCGGCGCCGGCTCCCAACCAAAGACACTGCGGCCGCCAAGCAGATGCGACTGGTCGAATTCGCCGGCGACAATTTCCTTGAGGCTGGGACCGGTGACGTATCGCTCGACCTGCCGCGACTGATCGTCGAGCCGCCTCAATGCACCGATTTCCTCTTCGCGACCAAGCCTGGCCTTTTGCACAGCGGACTTCAGCACGCCGATCGTCTCGTCATAGACCTTGAGCGGAACAGGGAAGGGATGCCTGTCCTTGCCGCCATGCGCCAGCGAAAAACGGCCCGGGTCCGAAAACCGGCAAGGCGCGCCATGCACCACTTCGGCAACGAGGGCCAGCGCCCGCACCGTGCGGGCGCCCACACCAGGAACAAGGAGAAGCTCGGCGAAATCGGCGGGACCTCGCTCGGCCGCCGCGGCCATGTTGCCGTGAAGGCGATGCATCACGACATCGCTTTCGCGGACATCATGGTGAGCCGGCATGACCAGATGCGGCAACAATGGCTGCGCCGGAGCCGGTGCGGTGCCGGGTTCCAGGGCGGCGAGTTCTCGAAGGATGCGGTCCGGCCCAAGATCCTGGAGCAGGTCAAGCTGTCCCTGGCGCGAGGCCTCGGCGCGCCGGTCGGTCAAATTGACGATCTCGCCCTGGTTGGCGCCTTCGATGGCGGCATGCGGCTGGTCTACGAAACTCTTCAAACCTTCGGACAGCCAATGATAGCGCCGCGCCACCTTGCTGTCGGCGTTCATGCCTTGCTGCACCACCACCCAGTCGCCATCGTCGGTGACGATGAAGCCGTGCAAATAGAGGTCGAAACCATCCTGAACGGCGGCGCTGTCCACCTTGGCGACAAGCCGGCTGGCGGTTGCCAGGCGCGCACCGTCGAAGCCGATACGCTCGCCGATGGCGGCAAGCTCATGCGGGGTTTTGCGCGAATGCGCGCCACGGCCGCCGCAGACGTGAATGCCGAGTTCGCCCGACAGCGGCGTGAGACCGCGTTTCAAGGCGCCGACGACGCTGGTCGTGATGCCGGAAGAATGCCAGTCCATGCCCATGACGGCGCCGAAGGACTGGAACCAGAACGGATGCGCAAGGCGTCGCAGCAATTCATTGCGGCCATAATGATGGATGATCGCCTCGCACATGACGGCGCCGAGACGCGTCATGCGATCGCCCAGCCATTTCGGCACACGCCCGCCGTGAAGGGGAAGATCAGCACTGCCCGATCGTTGCGCCACGTTTGCCTGCTCCTATGTCCGCGAATCTCAGACAAATAGGTATCCTGGACCGGGCAAGGAAGCACTGAATGCTCGCACCCGGGTGGTCGATGAGCCAGACCGGGCTCGGTCCGGTCACGAGAGCAAAGGCGCTCTGCTATCTCACCACGCGCTTCTCGAGCTTGCGGGCAAGAGTGCGCCGGTGCAGGCCAAGCCGGCGAGCCGTTTCGGAGATGTTGAAGCCGGTTTCGACCAGCGTTTCGTGGATGCGCTCCCATTCCAGGTTCTTGATCGAGGTGGGCCGGCTGGAAAGCGGTACGGAAACATCGCCCTCGGCACGGCCGAAGGCGGCTTCGATGTCATCGGTGTTGGCGGGTTTCGCCAGGTAATGGCTCGCGCCGAGCTTGATTGCCTCGACAGCGGTGGCGATGCTGGCAAAGCCCGTCAGCACGACGATCCTGGTCGAAGCATCGCGGGCGCTGAGCAGCTTGACGCACTCCAGCCCGGAGCCGCCAGCCCCAAGCTTGAGATCGACGACGGCGTAAGCCGGAACAGCTGTTTCGAGGGCGCTGAGCAATGCATCCCGGTCGTGGCAGACGACCACGTCGTAGTCGCGCTTTTCGAAGGAGCGCTTCAGCGTTTTCGCGAAGGTCGCGTCGTCCTCGACGATAAACAGCGATCGATCAGGCCTCACGATCATCTCCATCGGTCAGCGCCGCCAGCGGCAGCGAAAGGGTAACACAGGCGCCCTGCTCCATGTTGCGCGCCGAAAAATCGCCGCCCAGGTTCCGGACCACGTTCATGACGAGGAAAAGACCAAGACCGCCGCCTGGCCGTCCCTTGCTCGACATATAGGGTTGACCAAGTGCTGCCAGAATACCCTCGTCGAAGCCCGGCCCGCGATCGCGCACGGAAATCACCAGCTTGTCGCCCTGCCGCTCGGCAGTGACGCCAACCCAATCCTGCGATGCTTCCTGAGCATTGTCGAACAGGTTGAAGATCACCTGCTTCAGCGCCGTGTCGGACACGATCTGCTCGTCCGGGTCGAAATCGTTCTTGTATTCCAGCTTGGATGGCTGGCGACTGGTGCGCCATTCCTCGACCAGATCGTCGAGGAAACCGCGAATCGTCGTGCGTATCGTTCCCTCGCCCCTCGCCTGGCCGGAAGACATCAGGATCCCGGACACGATGCGCTTGCAGCGCTCGATCTGCGCCTGCATTTCGGCCACATCGGCCGCCAGTTCGCGGTTGCGCGCAAGGGTGCGCATCTGGCGCCAGTCGGACAGGATGACGGATATCGTGGCAAGCGGCGTGCCGAGTTCGTGCGCGGCGCCCGAGGCCAGCAGGCCCATGCGCACGATGTGGTCCTCCTCGGCCGAGCGCTGGCGCAGATCGGCGAGATAGGCGTCGCGCTCGCGCAGATTGCGGTCGATGCGCGTCATGAAGATCACGATCAGTCCGGCCGCCAGCACGAAGCAGATGAACATGCCCCTGATATGCAGGGACAGGAGATCGCTGCCGCCATGATGCGGGATCGCGATCGGCTGGAAGAGGAAGATGAGGAAGACGAAGCAGGCCGAGGCAGCCGCCACGAGGATCCAGGTAAACCTTGGCGTCAGCAATGCCGCGCCGAGCGTGATCTGCAAGAGATAGAGCGATACGAACGGATTGGACGCGCCGCCGCTCAGGTAAAGCTGCGTCGTCAGTGCCGCCATGTCGAAGATAAGCGCGACGAAGAGTTGGGTGTTGCTGATAGGCCTGATACCGCGCAGGACCAGCAGGCTGAAGATGTTGAGGCCCACCAGGAAAAGCACCACGCCGGCCATCTCCGCCAGCGGCAGTGGGATATCGAACCAGTATTCCGTCGCCAGAACGGTGAGCACCTGACCCGCCACCGCCAGCCAACGCAGCTGGATAAGCAGGAACAGGTTCTTCCTGTTTGTCGCATCGGTATGCGATACTGCCCCGTTCTTGCCGGCAAGGGATGCCGCCACCAGGGATTTGTCATGGCGATGCGCTTGCGTGGGAACGCTCATCTCGCGGGTCCTTGCCGCCGGCGGCGGCCGATCATCGGCCTGGCCAGGGCAATGGCGAGCATCGCAGCGAGCGTGAACCAGGTCAAAGCATAGACCAGGTGGCTGTTGCGGAAAGTCACGACGGTCAGCCCGCCGCGCGGCCAGCCCTCTATGCCGGATGCTTCCGCATCGACGAAATAGGGAGCGACATTGGTCGTCAGGCTGCGCGCGGTTGCGATGGCTGCGACGTCTCGCGAATACCAGCGATTGCCCGTGGCGTCGTTCTTGCGCAGAAAGCCGCCGCCGGGTTCGCTCATGCGCAACAGCCCGTCAATGACGACCGGCGCGGTTAGGCGGCGCCTCTCCCGCTCGAACTGAGCCTTGCGCTCCTGGGGAATGAAGCCGCGGTTGACCAGCACCACGAAGCCACGGTCGGTTCGCATCGGCGTCAGGACCCAATAACCGCCGCCAAGCTCCGTCACCGCCTGCACCAGCGTGTTGGCGTCGCCCAGATAACGTCCCGCCAATCGCACATGACCATACTCGAAACCGGCAGCGGTGATGCCGTTCCAGTTCTCCGGGCCAGGCGCATCGACAATCGGGGCATGAATGCGTTTGTCGACACGGGCAATCAAGTCGAGCTTCCAGATCCGCCTTTCCAGCTGCCATATGCCGAGCCCGACAAACACCAGCACGCCGAGAAGTCCGAGCAGCACAAGGACAAGGCGCGACGCGGACGATCCGCCGGCGTCCTCTAGCGGGACGGGACGTCCGATCGCCTCGATAGTTGTCCTCCCAGGGCCCGCCGCCAGGCTCATGGCATCTCACGCATGTCGTGTAGCCCCGGCATCATGTTGGCGTTGAGATGGTACATCACCCAGAGCGAGCCGGTCAGCACGATGACGACCAGGATCAGTGTGAAGATCAGCGCCAGCATCGACCATCCGCCTTCCGAGCCGGTGTTCATATGCAGGAAGAAGATCATATGGACCACGATCTGCACGACCGCGAAGGCCATGATGACGATGGCCGTGGCCTGCTTGTTGTCGATGGCGCCCGTCATGACCAGCCAGAATGGAATGGCGGTCAGGATCGCCGACAGGACGAAGCCGGTCAGATAGCCCCGGAACGATCCGTGTGCTGCTCCACCGTGGGCGTGGCCGTGGCCCTCGGCATGATTATGAGCGCTCATCGCAACATCCCCATCAGGTACACGAAGGTGAAGACGCCGATCCAGACGACGTCGAGGAAGTGCCAGAACATGCTGAGGCACATCAGCCGGCGGCGGTTCGCCTCGATGAGGCCAAATCTCGCGACCTGTACCATCAGCGTCACCAGCCAGATGGTTCCGAAGGTGACGTGCAGGCCGTGCGTGCCGACCAGCGTGAAGAAGGACGACAGGAAGGCGCTGCGCTGCGGCGTGGCGCCTTCATGGATCATATGCGCGAATTCGTAGAGCTCGATCGACAGGAACGCCAGGCCGAACAGGCCGGTCACCGCAAGCCAGGCTTGCGTCGCCGCGACACGGCCCTTGTCCATGGTCAGCATGGCGAAGCCGTAGGTGATCGAGGAGAAGAGCAGCATGGCGGTGTTGACCGCCACCAGATCGAGGTCGAACAGGTCCTTGGGCGCCGGCCCGGCCGCGTAATTGCCGCCAAGCACGCCATAGGCGGCGAACAGCATCGCGAAGATCAGGCAGTCGCTCATCAGATAGAGCCAGAAGCCGAGCATGGTGGAGCCGCCTTCGGCGTGCGCATGCTCTTCTTCCAGGTGGAAGACCGGTTCGGTGCCGGCCGTGATTGCCGTCAATGTCATGCTCAAACCCTTAGCCTTGAGCGGCGAGGAGCGTCGTCCTCGCCTCTTCCGTCTGCGTGACTTCGGCCGCCGGAATGTGGAAGTCGCGGTGATAGTTGAAGGTGTGGCCGATCGCGGTGGCGATGAGGCAGACGAAGCTCAGCGCCGCCAGCCACCAGATGTACCAGATCAGGCCGAAGCCGAGCGCGACGCTGAAGGCGGCCAGGATGATGCCGGTGCCGATGTTGCTGGGCATATGGATCGGCTTGAAGCCGGCGAGCGGCCTGATGTAGCCGGCCTGCTTCATGTCATACCAGGCATCGTTGTCGCGAATGACCGGCGTGAAGGCGAAATTGTAGGCAGGCGGCGGCGAGGAGGTCGACCATTCGAGCGTGCGGCCGTCCCAGGGATCGCCGGTCGTATCGGCAAGCGCCTCGCGCCTGCGGATGGAGACGAATATCTGGATCAGGAAGGCGGCGATGCCGCAGGCGATCAGCACCGCGCCGAACGCGGCGATGACGAACCATATCTGCAGCGAGGGATCGTCGAACACGCGCATACGGCGCGTCACGCCCATCAGGCCGAGGATGTAGAGCGGCATGAAGGCGAACCAGAAGCCGACCACCCAGCACCAGAACGAGACTTTGCCCCAGAACGGATCGAGCTTGAACCCGAAGGCCTTGGGCCACCAGTAGGCAATGCCGGCGAACAGGCCGAACAGCACGCCGCCGATGATGACATTGTGGAAGTGCGCGATCAGGAACAGGCTGTTGTGCAGCACGAAATCCGCCGGCGGCACGGCAAGCAGCACGCCGGTCATGCCGCCGACGGTGAATGTGAGCATGAAGGCCACCGTCCACATCATCGGCAGTTCGAAGCGGATGCGGCCCCGGTACATTGTGAACAGCCAGTTGAAGATCTTCGCGCCGGTCGGAATCGAGATAATCATCGTCGTGATGCCGAAGAAGGAATTGACGCTGGCGCCGGAGCCCATGGTGAAGAAGTGGTGCAGCCAGACGAGGTACGACAGGATGGTGATGACCACCGTGGCGTAGACCATCGAGGTGTAGCCGAACAGGCGCTTGCCGGAGAAGGTCGAGGTGACCTCGGAAAAGACGCCGAACAGCGGCAGGATGAGGATGTAGACTTCCGGGTGACCCCATATCCAGATGAGGTTCACATACATCATCGGGTTGCCGCCGAAATCATTGGTGAAGAAGTTGGTGCCGACATAGCGGTCGAGCGCCAGCAGCGAGAGCACCGCCGTCAGTACCGGGAAGGAGGCGACGATCAGCACGTTGGTGCAGAGCGACGTCCAGGTGAAGACCGGCATGCGCATCATCGTCATGCCGGGCGCGCGCATCTTGATGATCGTGCAGATCAGGTTGATGCCCGACAGCGTCGTGCCGACGCCGGCCACCTGCAGCGCCCAAATATAGTAGTCGACGCCGACATCGGGACTGTAGCCGATGCCGGAGAGCGGCGGATAGGCAAGCCAGCCGGTTCGGGCGAATTCGCCGACGAACAGCGAGGCCATGACCAGAATGGCGCCGCCGACTGTCATCCAGAACGAGAAATTGTTGAGAAACGGAAAGGAGACGTCGCGCGCGCCGATCTGCAGCGGCACGACGAAGTTCATCAGTCCGGTGACGAAGGGCATCGCCACGAAGAAGATCATGATGACGCCGTGGGCGGTGAAGATCTGGTCGTAGTGATGTGAGTTCAGGTAGCCCTCGGAGCCATTGAAGGCGATGGCCTGCTGGAGGCGCATCATGATTGCGTCCGAGAAGCCGCGCAGCAGCATGATCAGGCCCAGCACCATGTACATGATGCCGATCTTCTTGTGGTCGACGCTGGTGAACCATTCGCGCCAGAGGTAGCCCCATAGCTTGAAATAGGTGATCACGCCGAGAAGCGCGATGCCGCCGAGCGCCACCGCGACGAAGGTGGCGACGACGATGGGTTCGTGCAGCGGCAGCGAGTCCCAGGTGAGGCGGCCGAAGATGAATTTGGTCAGCGTATCGGGCATCGGCGGTCTCTCACAATTCACGCCGCAGCAGGCCGACGGTCGGCGTATCCGCCCCGGCGCTGCGGCTGTCTGTCCCTGGCCGGAGCAGTCCCGCCCCGCGAAGCGGGGACAGGTTCTTCGCCGGCCAATAGGTCGGCCAGGCATCGCGGGAGGCGCGCGAGACGGCAGCGGCCTCTTCCTCCGTGCAGATGCTGGCGACATAGGAGGGATCGTTTCCGAACACCGCGCCGCGCCGGGCGAGCTTGTCATATTGCAGCGGCAAGGTGTTGCGCACACCCGCAAGACCGAGACCACCCTTGGCGTCGATCGACATCATCTCGTTCATGCACATCTTGCCGCGCTCGACGCACAGATTGAGGATCGCGCCATAAAGGGCGGGATCGACGGAGGCGTAGTGGCGGACCGGTTCGTTCTCGCTCGGCTTTTCGAGCTCGAGGTAACTGTCGCGGTTAAGCGCCGCCGACGCGGTCCTGGTCTGTGCCACCCACTGGTCGAAGGCCTGGTCGGACAGGCCGTGGAAGGCAAAGCGCATACCCGAAAAGCCGGCGCCGCTGTAGTTGGCGGAGAAACCGCTATAGGTACCCTGTCGATTGATGACGGCGTGCAGCTTCGTCTCCATGCCCGGCATGGCATAGATCTGACCGGCAAGGGCTGGAATGTAGAAGGAATTCATCACCGCCGACGAGGTGATGCGGAAATCGATCGGCTGGTTGACCGGCGCCGCCAGCTCGTTGACGGCGGCGATGCCGTAATCCGGATAGATGAACAGCCATTTCCAGTCGAGCGCCACGACCTCGACCCTGAGCGGCTTGTGAAGCTGGGTAACGGGCTGGCCGGCTTCGATCCGGTCGATCCGGCGGTATGGGTCGAGCAGGTGGGCGCCGAGCCAGGTCAGCGCGCCAAGGCATATAATGATCAGCAGAGGGGCTGCCCAGATCACCAGTTCCAGTTTCGTCGAATGATCCCAGTCGGGCGCATAGGTCGCCGAGGTGTTGGATTGCCGGTAGCGCCAGGCGAAAAAGACAGTCAGCGCCATGACCGGCACGATGATGATCAGCATCAGCAGGGTCGAGACCACCAGCAGGTCGCGCTGCTGGGCCGCGACATCGCCCGCCGGCGCGAGCACGACCATATCGCAGCCGCTCAACAGCCCGGCCAGGGGAAGCAGAAGCAAGGCTCCAAATCGTTTCATCAGACGCTGCCCTCGATGGACCGCCGCAACGCGTTGGGATGTTGCAGTGCGGTATCGATCAAGGGCTACTGCCGGCGGCGGCGTGGTGACATTGGACAATTTGTCCAATGCCCAGCCTGGGTGGGTCTGGCACAGTGTGCAGCGCACAATGGGATTGCCGCAGTTGGGCCCCAAATATTTCATTCCACGCGGTGACGACGGACAAGATGGCTCATACTTCGACTGGCGAAACAGACAGCGGGCTGATCGGCTCGGACCACGGCCAGGTCAGCGCGGGCGATATCGCGGTCGGCGTGATCGTCGGCAGGACGTCGGAATTCTTCGACTTTTTCGTCTATGCGATCGCGTCCGTCATCGTGTTCCCCAAGCTGGTGTTTCCAACGCATGATCCGCTCGTCGGGACGCTGTACTCCTTCGCCATCTTCGCGCTGGCCTTCATCGCCCGTCCATTCGGTTCCGTTCTGTTCATGGCCGTCGACCGCGCCTACGGTCGCGGTGCGAAACTGACGATCGCGCTGTTCCTGCTCGGCACCTCGACCGTCGCCATCGCGTTCCTTCCCGCCTATGGCGATATCGGCGTGCTTGCGATCTGGCTTCTGGCGCTGGCCCGCATCGGGCAAGGCGTGGCGCTTGGCGGGACGTGGGACGGCCTGCCCTCGCTGCTGGCGCTGAACGCGCCGCGGAACCGGCGCGGCTTCTACGCCATGATCCCGCAACTGGGCGCGCCGATCGGCCTCATCGTGGCCAGCGCCCTCTTCGCCTTCTTCGTCGCCAATCTGTCGGCCGACGACTTCCTTGCCTGGGGCTGGCGCTATCCCTTCTTCGTCGCCTTCGCCATCAATGTCGTAGCCCTGTTCGCTAGGCTGCGCATTGTGGTGACGCCCGAATTCTCGAAACTATACGAGAGCGGCGACCTGCAGCCGACGCGCATAAGGGACACGATCAGGGCCGAAGGCCGCAACGTCATCGTCGGCGCATTCGCGCCGCTGGCGAGCTTCGCCCTGTTCCACATGGTGACGGTGTTTCCACTCTCCTGGGTATTCCTGTTCACCAATGAGGGACCGGCACGCTTCCTGGCGATCGAGGCGGTGAGCGCGCTGTTCGGCATCGTGGCCATCGTCGCGTCGGGCCCACTTGCCGATCGTGTCGGACGCCGTGCGCTGCTCGGCGGTTCGGCGATCGCCATCGCGACGTTCAGCGGCTTTGCCCCGCAGCTTCTGGATGGCGGTACCGTTGGCGAGATCCTGTTCATGGTGCTGGGCTTCATCCTGCTGGGGTTGAGCTTTGGGCAGTCGTCAGGCGTGGTCGCATCGAGCTTTTCGCGACACCATCGCTATACCGGCTCGGCGATAACCTCGGATCTCGCGTGGATGTTCGGCGCCGGCTTCGCGCCGCTCGCAGCTCTGCTGCTGGCCGGCAATTTCGGCCTCATTGCGGCGGGTGCCTACCTGCTCTCGGGCGCGGCCTGCACCTTGCTTGCCTTGTGGATTGATAGACGGCGTTCGGCTGTGGACCGCCCGGTAGACTGAACACTATAAATGGCGGGAAGGGTCAGCGAGCGTCGCCGGAGCCGCAGCCCTTGCCGGTCAGCGGAACATCGAACCGCCATCGACGTCGTGCGCCGCGCCATAGACGAAGCTCTCGGCGTCGGAGCACAGGAACAGGATCGCGGCGGCCATGTCGTCGGGCCGGCCCATGCGGCGTATGGGCAGATTGGCCGGCCCTTGCCGCGGTCGCGATCATCACTTTCTTGCATTCTTGGAACCTGTTCCTCGAACCATTGATCTTCCTCAGTTCGCTGGAGAAGTTCACGCTGCCGCTGGCGCTGTCAAATTTCAACGACAGCTACGGCCTGCCCTGTGGAACCTGCAACTGGCGGCGACGAGTCTGGCCGTGGTTCCCATCCTCGTCATCTATCTGATCGCCCAGCGCCAGATCATCGAGAGCTTCGCCCTCTCCGGCGTCAAGGGATAAGGGAAGTCATGACAAAGGTTCTGCTCAAGGACATCCGCAAGAATTTCGGCACGGTCGACACGCTCCTCCATGTCGAGCTGGACGGGGGCCAGACCTGCCTCGTCATCCACAGTCAAGGACCGGCGCCGGAAGCCGGCGCCGAGGTCGACCTGCGGGCCGAACCCGGGCATCTGCATTTCTTCGATCAGGAAGGGCGGGCGGTCTGATCTGCCGCGCCCCGGCGGTTACAGCATGTCGCGGCGAATAGGATTCGCCCGACCTGCTGTAAGCTTCTGATTTTATGCATGTCGTTGTCCCGGAACCGAGGACACTTCCGGGCGACATGCATTATTCCGCCGCCAGTGCGGCGACTTCTCGCCGAAACGGCAAGGCGTCGCCGATGTCGGGTTCGTCCAGTTCGCGGGCGAAGCGATGGCCGGCATAGGTTGCCCAGGCGATGGGTCCCGGTGCTTCGGCATCGCCGATGACCTTGACTGAACGGATGCCGGCGTCGGCCCACTCGCTTTCCCGGGCCTTGAGATTGCGCCAAACGGCGTCGTCCTGATTGCGCGACGTGACCAGTACGACGGCATCGGCCGCCAGATCCTGTTTCGCGCCGGTGTAGACGCAAGCCGTCACGACACCGCCCGAAGCGATACTCGTGACGGTCCTGTTGAGCACGATATCGACCCCGAGTTCAGCCAGGCGGCGGTGAATGGCCCCTTGCTCCAGCGTGTTGCGGGTCCAGTCCGAGACATAGGCCGCTGGCGTCACCAAGGTCACCTTCGTTCCCTGACGCGCCATCAGCTCGGCGAGAACGCCGCCCATGTAATAGTGGTCGTCGTCGAACAGCACGACGTTGCCATCTGGAACCTTGCCGGCCATCAGATCGTCGGGTGTAAGGACCGGCATCGCGGCGTCGATCGGCATCGGCACGACGTGGGCACGCGCGACGCCATCACGGCGCCAGGTCGATCCGGTGGCGATGGCGATGTTCTGGAAGCCGAAGGACAGGATGTCATCCGCCGCCAGCCGGCTTTCGAAATAGATGTCGACATCAGGCATCTGGCCGAGCTGATACCGCCGATAGTCGCGCACCCTGCCCCAGGCCGACAGGCCTGGAAGTTTGCTTTCGCGCGCCACACGGCCGCCGAGCTCGGTGCCGGCTTCCGCGATGGCCACTTTATAGCCGCGTAGGCCAAGCGCACGGGCAGCCTCCAGTCCGGCAGGCCCGGCGCCGACGATCAGCACGCTGTCGCTGTCGCCCTTGGCCTGCATGCGCTCCGGATGCCAGCCCTTGCGCCATTCCTCCATGAAGGTCGGGTTCTGCGTGCAGCGCGAGATCGACATAGTCATGTCGCCGGTGATGCAGATGTTGCAGCCGATACATTCGCGGATGTCCTCGATGCGGCCCTCCTCGACCTTCCTCGGCAGGAAGGGATCGGCGATCGACGGACGGGCGCAGCCGATGAAGTCGAGCGTTCCCGACCTGATCATCCTGACCATCACGTCGGGTGAAGTGAAGCGGCCGACGCCGACGACCGGTTTCGAGGTGAGCTTCTTGATGCCCGACACCAGGCTTTCCTGCGCCGCCTCGTCCTTGAAGCGCGACGGGCCCGAGCAATCCTCCCAGGCGCCGTGCGCGAGATCCCACAGGTCGGGCAGTTCGGCATGCATCTCGATCATGTCGCGGACTTCCGAATTGGCGAAGCCGAGCTCGCCGATCATCTCGTCCAGCGACAGCCTGAGCGTCAGGCCGCACGTGTCGCCGATCGCGTCGCGCCCTTCCTCGATCAGCTCGCGCATCAGCCGCGAACGGTTTTCCAGCGAGCCGCCATATTCGTCGACGCGCTGGTTGGTGGCGGTCGACAGGAAATGCTGGATGATGCCGAAGCCGTGCGCGCCATAGAGGCATACCAGGTCGAAACCCGCCTGCTTCGCACGTTTGAAGGCATTGCGGTGCCAGCGGC
This sequence comes from Mesorhizobium salmacidum (SeqCode), assembly GCF_037179605.1. Classification (NCBI taxonomy): domain Bacteria; kingdom Pseudomonadati; phylum Pseudomonadota; class Alphaproteobacteria; order Hyphomicrobiales; family Phyllobacteriaceae; genus Mesorhizobium; species Mesorhizobium salmacidum (SeqCode). The sequence goes on along the minus strand of NZ_JAPYKS010000012.1, from coordinate 88,880 downwards.
GCAAATCGCGAATGTCCTGCTTGTCCATGGCGCGCGCCTGAACCGGATCGTTGGTGAAGGTGCGGATCGGCAAGGCCGATGGCCCGCGCGGCACCTCCTTGCTGTAGAGGTTGGGACCGTTGATCCCGGAATAGGCGAGCTGGATGCCAGCCAACGCGCCGTGCTCGTGCATGGCCCGGGCCATCTTGGCCAAAGCCGGAATGTCGGCGTCATCCCATAGCCGCAGTTCGATGAAGGGCGTGATCTCGGAAGTGTGGTGCATTTCCGTCTGCTCGGTGAAGATGACGCCCCAGCCCCCTTCGGACTTGACGCGGCGCATCTCTGCCGCGGCGGACGGATCGCGATAGCCGCCGCCATTGCAATGCGGAACCTGATAGAAGCGGTTCTTGGCCGTCACCGGGCCTATCTTCATCGGCTCGAACAGGATGTCGTAGCGTGGGTCGCGCATGGTGCTTCCTCCGGGCCGGCTCGGCACTCCCGGTGCTGCCTAAACTACTCATAAATTGGAGCCGGCGCGGGAAAACTACGGATTTCTTCTGTGCCGATTAGGACGCGCCTAATCGCGGCACTGGGGCGGATTAGTCTGTGTTGAACCGGGGCTGAGCGAAATGCGACTTCAGAGCATCGGCGGCATGATGCTAGACAGCCAGGACCCTACCGAGAGACAGAAAATGGACACTATCAGGATATTCGAACGGCTGATCACTTTCCCGACGGTGAGCCGCGACTCCAACCTCGACCTGATCGGCTATGCGGCCGACTTGCTCGAGGCGAGCGGCGTTGCCTGCCAGATCGTCAACAGCGCGGACGGGCACAAGGCCAACCTCTTTGCCACCATCGGCCCGGCCGGCAGGCCCGGTGTCATGCTGTCCGGCCACACCGATGTCGTCCCCATCGACGGCCAGAACTGGACGCTGCCGCCTTTCGAAATGACCGAGCGCGACGGCAAGCTTTACGGACGCGGCGCGGCGGACATGAAGGGTTTTGTGGCCTCCGCGCTCGCCGCCTGCATCAGGGCTTCCAAGATGGCGCTTCGCACGCCGTTGCATCTGGCGCTCTCCTATGACGAGGAGGTCGGCTGCCTGGGCGTGCGCGACCTGATCGAAATGCTGAGCGCGGCGCCGCAACGCCCGCGGCTGTGCATCGTCGGCGAGCCGACCAACATGCAGGTGTCGACCGGGCACAAGGGCAAGCTTGCCGCTCGCGCCGTCTGCAGGGGACGCGAAGGCCATTCGGCGCTCGCCCCACTGGCGCTCAATGCCATCCACCTCGGCTGCGATTTCGTGCGTGCCTTGCGTGACGAACAGGAACGATTGGCCCGCGACGGCGCCCGCGACGGGGACTACGACATCCCCTACACGACGGTTCATGTCGGCAAGATCGATGCCGGCGTCGCGCTCAACATCGTGCCCAACCTCTGCCAGGTCGATTTCGAGATCCGCAACATTGCCGCCGACGATGCCGCCGGCATTCTGGACAGGCTGCGCGACGCCGCGGCACGCATAGCTGAGGACGCCGTTTCGATCGCGGCCGAGGCCGCAATCGAAATCGAGATCACCAACACTTATCCGGGCCTCGACACGCCGGCCGCATCGGAGGCGGTGGCCTTCGTCAAATCGTTGACCGGCGCCAATGACACGATGAAAGTCGCGTTCGGCACGGAAGGCGGATTGTTCAGCCGCGATCTCGGCACGCCTGCCGTCGTCTGCGGACCTGGCTCGATGGCGCAGGGACACAAGCCGGATGAATTTGTCAGCGTCGAACAGCTGCGGCGTTGCGACGGGATGCTGGACAGATTGCTCGAACGGCTCACGGACGGCTGGCCGTCGTGATCCGCGCGGCAGCCCTCACTTCACGATGCGTTCGGTTCCGAAGACGCCCTGCTCGACGACGAAGCGGCGACAGTGGTCGATGAACGCCTGTACCGTCAGCGTGCGATGCTCTGCGTTCGGCAAGGCAATTCCTATCGTGAGCGGCCTGAGGTCCCCCAGCAGAGGCACGAAGACAAGCAATTTGCCGTCCGGCGACATGGTGTTGAGCGGCCGCATATTGGCGATGCCGTAGCCGAAGCCATTGGCGACCATCGAGCGCATCACGGCGATGTCGCCGGTGCGCTCGACGATCTTGGGCCGCAGGCCCCTGGGCTGGAAAGCCGACAGGAAATATTCCCTGCTGTAGGGCAGATCAAGCAGCACCATCGGCTCATCGACCAGCTCCTCGGGCGTGATGCCTGCCCTCGCCGCCAGGCGATGCGCGGCCGGTAGCATCACATAGGCCGGCAACTGCATCAGCGGCTCGAAGGTCATGTCCTGCGACAGCTCCAGATCGTAGGTCAGCGCGGCATCTATCTCGCCACGCTGCAGCATCTCGAACAATTGCCCCTGGTTGCGCTCGAATTGCCGGACGCGCACATCGGGATAGGCATCCTCGAATTTCTTGCGCAGCGCCGGCAGTACGATCTGCGCGAAAGTGAGCAGGCAGCCGATCGCCAGCGGTCCGCGCACCTTTTCGGCGATATCGCCGGCAATGTCGTGCAGCGCGTCCGCGTCGTTGAGCAGGCGCGCGGCTTCCTTGAGGAACAGGCGCCCGCCTGCGGTCAGCGCCAGCGCATGCGAATGCTTGCGCACGAAAAGCTGGACACCGAACTCGGCTTCGAGCTGAGCGATCGACGCCGAGATCGACGGCGGCGAGACATTCACCTGCTCGGCCGCCTTGGCGATCGAACCCGCTTCGCCAACGGCGACGAAATATTCAAGTTGTCTGAGCGTGAAGCGGAGCGGCATGGTGGCTATGTTGCCGGTTTGCAGCCGGTGATCAAGTCGCGGCCGCTTCTCAATACTTGATCCAGGTGGTCTTCAGCGCAGTGTATTTGTCGAGCGCATGCAGCGACAGGTCGCGTCCGAAGCCGGACTGCTTGAAACCGCCAAAGGGAGTCATCGGGCTCAACGCATCGACCGTATTCACGGAAACCGTGCCCACGCGCAGTCTTTCCGCGAGGCGATGCGCCCGCGACAGGCTGTCGGTCCACAGCGATGCGGCCAGGCCGTAGACGCTGTCGTTGGCGATGCGAAGCGCTTCGTCTTCGGTGTCGAAGGCGATCACCGACAGGACCGGACCGAATATGTCGTCGCGGGCAAGCGGGTCGTCGGGCGAGACGTCATCGAAGATCGTGGGCTGCACAAAACTGCCGCGCCCGTCGACGGCGACCCGGTCGCCACCAGTCACCAGCCGTGCCGACTTCTTGCCGCCATCGATGAAACGCATGACGGTCGCGGCGTGGCGCGCGTCCACCATCGCACCCATCCTGGATGCTGGGTCGAGCGGATCGCCGGGCTGGGTCGCCGCTGCCCGCCGCACCAGTTTCTCGACCAGCGCATCCTTGATGCCGCGCTCCACCAGAAGCCGGGAATTGGCCGAGCATACCTGCCCCTGGTTGAAGAAGATGCCGAAGGCGGCCATGTCGGCGGCCGCATCCAGATCGCCGCAATCGGCGAACACCAGATTGGGGCTCTTGCCACCGGTCTCCAGCCAGACCTGCTTCATGTTCGACTGGCCGGAATATTGCAGGAACATCTTGCCGACAGCGGTGGATCCGGTGAAGGCAAGGCAATCCACGTCCGTATGGCGGCCAAGTGCCTGGCCGGCCGTCTCGCCGAGGCCGGGCACCACATTCAAGACGCCCGCCGGCAAGCCCGCCTCCATGGCGAGCTCGGCCAGCCTGAGTGCCGAGAAAGGCGACTGCTCGGCGGGCTTCAGCACCACCGAATTGCCCGCGGCCAGCGCGGGCGCGCATTTCCAGGTCGCCATGTCGAGCGGAAAATTCCATGGCACGACGGCGCCCACGACCCCAAGCGGCTCCCGCCGTACCAAAGCGAGGTCACCCCGGCCCGTCGGCGCCACCTCGCCATAGATCTTGTCTATCGCTTCTGCATACCACTGGAAGATCGCCGCCGATCCCGGCACGTCGATGGTCGCGGCGTCCTTGACAAGCTTGCCCATATCCAGCGATTCCAGCAGCGCCAGTTCCTGCAGGTGCTCGCGCAGCAATTCCGCCAGCCGCAGCAGCACTTGCTTGCGATGCTGGGGGCTCGCTCGCGACCAGACGCCGGCTTCGAAGCTGCGGCGCGCGGCAGCGACGGCAAGGTCGATGTCCTCTTCGCCGCAGGAGGCCACCTCGGCGAGCGTTGCTCCCGTAGCCGGATTGATGCTGGTGAATGTTCGGCCTGAGCGCGCGGGCATCGTCTTGCCGTCGATGAAAGCTCCGTCGCGAAAACGGATCGCCGACGCCTTGGCGATCCAATCCTTATGACTGAGTTCGCTCATGCTGGCTCCAGTTTGTCGGGACTACTCGTCACCGGGAACGCCGTAGCTCGGCGCGCCAGACGGATTGAGGGCGCGCGTGACATAGGCATCAAGCTGGGGCTTGTAGATATCCCACAGCATCGCCAGCTGCTCGATCGGACACTCCTCGCTCCAGTCGCAACGCAGGTCGGCGACGGGCCATGAGACATCGCGCACCAGTTTCATGCCGGCGGAGCGGACAGGTCCCGCCTCGCCGCCGGCCTCGAGCGCCGCTCGCATGGTGGCGATCAGCCGGTCACCGATGTCGCCTTCGGAGGCGAGAAAGGCATCCACCATGGCTTGCGGAACCCTATCGCTGGCAAGCAGGTTGCCGCCGCAGGCGACGTCCTCGCCGCGCGCCTCGGCCCAGATGCCGAGCGCTTTCGGCCCCGAATGGATTGCGCTGCCGCCGGCCGCGTCGACCGCCAGAACCTGCCGGTATTCGCTGAAAGCGGCCGTACGCTTCAGGATCGCGACGGCCTCAGTGGCGGAGGCGCCCCGCGCCATCAGCTCCAGCGCTCGTGGCCCGAGCGCCGGGTCCGTGACGTTCTGGCTGGCAACCGCCCCGACGCCCGCCTGCGCATAGGCGCAGCGGGCCGCCACCGCCGGAGATGACGAGGATACCGCCACTCCGAACATGCCGGTGCGCCGGCACCGTGCGACGATGGAGAAGGTCATGGCGCTCAGTCCGGGATGATGGTTGCGCCATCACCCCGGATGATGGCTGTGTCATCATCCGGAATAACTGCGGTGCCGTCGATCTCGACCAGCCATTCCGGTCGCGCCAGGGCCGACACGACGAGGCCGGTCGAAACCGGATGCACGCCTTTGATGTATTCGCCCATCGTCCGGTAGACGGCTTCGCGATGGCGCACATCAGTCAGGTAGATCACCACCTTCACCAGATGCTCCATCGTCCCGCCGCATTCCTCGATGAGCTGCTTGATGTTCTGCATGACCTTGTGGGTCTGATCGACCGGATCGTGGCTCTCGATGGTGTTGGCGGTGTCGAGATCCTGCGGACACTGGCCGCGCAGATAGATCGTGCGGCCGCCCCGCGTGACGACCGCCTGGCACAGATCGTTGTCGAGCTTCTGCTCGGGATAGGTATCCTTGGTATTGAAGGTGCGAATTCGCGTATGCGCCATGTTGGTCTCCATCAGGTCGGGCTCGCAGCTGTCGTCGGCTTTGGTCAGGCGTCCACGGCCTCGCGCTTCGCGGCGGCATGGTAGGCCAGATATTTGCGCTGCGTCGAAATGCGGTCGGCCACGTGCTTGGCGTCGTGCCATACGCCCCAGATGAAGCTGGAACCTCTTCGCGACTGCCAGGGCAGCCCCAGGAAATAGATTCCTGGCTCGATCGAGACGCCGCGGTGGTGCCTGGGCCGGCCCTTCTCGTCAAAGGCGTCGACCTTCAGCCAGCTGTAGTCGGCGGCAAAGCCCGTCGCCCAGATGATCGCCGCTATCCCGGCCTTGGCCAGGTGCAGTTCGCCGATCGGATTGGTCATGCATTCCGGATCCGGTTCGATCCGGCGGGCAGCGGGCTCTTCCGGAAGGTCGAGACCGTTGCGCGCGACATAGGCGTCGGCTTCATCCAGCAGCGACATCAGGCTGGCGTCGCCGCGAGCAATGTTTTTCGCAAGATCAGGCGCGAAGCTCATCAGCCCGTCCTGGTATGTCCTTGTCATGCCGACCAGGGTAAGCCCCTGCGCCGCCAGCCGGCGGAAATCGATCGTTTCACCGCCGCGCGCGCCGCTCACCGCGATCGTGACATGTTCCGTGCCGGGTCCTGGGGTTTCGAGATCCCATTTGCCGAGAACGCCCAGCCACCAACAGAAGTCGCGCCCGCGATAGGCACGCGGCGGGCGGTCATGCGGGCCGACCGAAAGATAGACGCGCCTTCCCGCGCGCTGGAGCTCGTCCGCGATCTGCACGCCCGATGATCCCGCTCCGACCACCAGCACACCGCCCTTTGGCAATTTCGCGGGATTGCGGTACGCGCTGGAATGGATTTGCAGGATGCCAGCCTCCTCAGGGACAACAGGCGGAATGACGGGGGTCTGGAACGGTCCGGTGGCGGCAACGACGCTGTTGGCGTCGATCACGCCATCGGACGTCTCGACGCGGAAGCCGGGCCTACCGACATTTCTTTGCACGAGTTTGACTTCCACGCCGCTGCGGATCGGCGCATCGATCTGCTTGGCGTAAGCGACAAAATAGTCGGCGACCTCGTCCTTGGAGGGAAAGCCGTCGGGAGCCGTCCGCGGAAACTCCATGCCCGGGAAGCGATCGTGCCAGGCCGGGCCGTTGGCAACCAGGGAGTCCCATCGCTGCGTGCGCCAGCGCTCGGCGATGCGGCCACGTTCGAGGACGAGATGAGGCACTCCGCACTTGCTCAGGTGCTCGCTCATGGCCACCCCCGCCTGGCCGCCGCCAACGACAAGCGTGTCTATCGTCTCAACCGACATGCCCAGTCCTCTTCTGACCATTCGACAGCTCCCGCCGCACGGATGAAACCGATTTCCGGCGGCTGGCGGATGCAGCCCCGGGTGATCCATTTCACCGTATTCCAGACAGGCCGCGCGTCATCCGGTCGTCTCGTTATTGGCGCTCACAAGTAGCAGCACGTGCCGGTGGGCGCCCATAACGAATCTCCGAAGTCACGCGTAACCATTTCCGAATTTCTCACGCCGATAGACGCATCTACAGTTTCAGCGGTCGGACCCGCAGCGCCGCACGATGTGGCGGGCGAAGCCGGGCATGTGTCGGCACGGAACTGGTTGCGGAACAGGATGCGCTACCGCAGCGGCCCGTTCCGCAATGCCTCGAGCGCCGGCATCCTCGAGGGGCTGGCATGAAGACCGAGAGCTATGATTACATCGTCGTCGGCGCGGGGTCGGCGGGCTGCGTGGTGGCCAACCGGCTGAGCGCCGATCCGTCGGTCAGGGTGTGCCTGATAGAGGCCGGCGGCAGTGCTAACAGCCTGCGGGTAAGGGTGCCGGCAGGCATTCTGTCGCTCTATGGCAACCCAAATTACGACTATTGTTTCGTCGGCGTGCCACAGCCCCATCTCAACAACCGCAGCATTCCGGTCAACCGGGGCAAGACGCTGGGCGGATCGAGTTCGATCAACTCGATGGTCTATATTCGCGGCGCCGCGGAGGACTATGACGAATGGGCAGCGCTCGGCTGCGCCGGCTGGGCCTACAGCGACGTGCTGCCTGTGTTCAGGAAGCTGGAGCGCAACCTGATCGCCCAGGACCCGCGCTATCACGGCACGGACGGCGAGCTTATGGTCGACAATCCGCGTGATCCGAACGTGCTCTCCGGGATGTTCGTCAGGGCTGGCGAACGTGCCGGCCTGCCCGCCAACGAAGACTTCAATGCAGAGAGCCAGTTCGGCGTCGGGATCTACAACGTCACGCAGAATCGGGGCGAGCGCTTCAGCAGCTTCACCGCTTTCATGCGTCCGGTCCTCGATCGCAGGAACCTGACGCTGCTCAGCGCATGCGAGGTGATCGACCTTGTCATCGCCGAAGGGCGCGCGACTGGACTGCGCGTGCGCCATGATGGCCAGCAGAAAATATTCGCGGCCTGCCGCGAGATCGTACTCTGCGCCGGCGCCATCAACTCGCCCAAGATCCTGATGGCGTCCGGCATCGGCCCCGCGGACGAGCTGCGGCAAATCGGCATCACGCCGGTTCTCAACCTGCCGGGTGTCGGCAAGAACCTGCAGGACCATGTCGACGGCATGATCACCGTGCGCTCCAGGAGCACCAGGACGCTCGGCCTGTCGCTTGCCAACCTGCCCCGCATCACGGCAGCGCCCTTCCAGTATTTCGCGCGGCGAAAGGGGATGCTCACCACCAATTATGTCGAGGCCGGTGGCTTTGCGAGAACCAGGCATGCGAACGGCCTGCCCGACATTCAGTTCCACTTCGTGCCGGGCTATCGCAGCCATCGCGGCAGGCTCATCGAATATGGCCACGGCTACGCCATTCATACCTGCGTGCTCAGACCGAAAAGCGTGGGTGAGATCAGATTGTCACGGGACAGTTCTCGCCGCGATGTTCTCATCGATCACCGCTTCCTCGCCGATGAAGACGACGCCATGGTGCTGGTCGAAGGCATCAAGATCGCGCGCAAGATCCTCGCCGCATCCGAGTTCGATCCGGTGCGTGGCAAGGAAATGCTTCCGGGCAAGAATATCCGCAGCGACGACGAGATCCTCGCTTATCTGCGCGCCGAAGCGTTGACCGTCTACCACCCTGTCGGGACCTGCAAGATGGGGACGGACGCGATGGCGGTCGTCGATCCGGCGACGCTGAAAGTGCGAGGCGTGGCTGGGCTCCGGGTCGCGGATGCGTCAGTCATGCCGAAGCTTATCGGCGGCAACACGAATGCGCCAAGCATGATGATCGGACAGAAGGCTTCGGAGATGATCCTGGGCTCGGCGCATCACGGCGAAAGGTAGGGATCCGCCCCGCCTTTCGAATGGGTCCGCTCGACGTTTGGTAGCACGCTGTTTTCCCAAAAACCGCCGCAGACCCTCGGGTCGAGCCCGTGGGCATGCGTTTGGGCGACGTGCATCAATGATCCTCGTCGATCTCGTCGTGTAAAAGGCCGAGGATGCGGCGCTTGAGCGCGATGAACTCGGGTTCGAGGATCACGTCCATCGAGCGCGGCCTGGGGATGTCGACCTTGATCTCGGCCTTGATCTTGCCGGGCCTGGCCGTCATCACCAGGACGCGATCGCCCAGGACGAGCGCCTCGTCAATATCGTGGGTAACGAACAGCACCGTCTTTTGCTGCCGCTCCCAGACGCGCAAAAGCAGTTTCTGCATGGTGCCGCGCGTCTGGCTGTCGAGAGCGCCGAAGGGCTCGTCCATCAACAGAACGGCCGGATCGTTGGCAAGGGCGCGTGCAATCGCGACGCGTTGCTTCATGCCGCCGGAAAGCTGGGCGGGGTAGTGGTCGGCAAAGGGCGCGAGGCCGACTTCGTCTAGATACTGGTCGACGATCTGCTTGCGCCGCCCCGCCGGCAGGCCCTTGCGCTTGGGCCCATACTCGATGTTGGCACGCACCGTGAGCCAGGGAAACAAGGTGTAGCTCTGGAACACCATGCCTCTGTCGGGACCGGGTTCGATCACTTCGCGGCCATCGACCTTGATGCTGCCCGAAGTCGCGTCATTGAGGCCGGCCGCAAGGTAGAGCAGGCTGGATTTGCCGCATCCCGAAGGGCCGACGATCACACAGAATTCGTTCTTGGCCACCTTCAGCGACACATCGTCCAGTGCCAGCACGCCGTTGGCGTCGCCGTAACGCAATGTCACGTCCTCGATTGACATCGTCGTGCCGGTCGAGCGCGTATCGCCGGTCGTCGCGGCCGAGCCGGCCAGATCATTCGCCTTGATGGTCTCGCTCATTGTTACCCTTGATCCGACCGCGGTTTGCGAGGTTGCGTTCAACATCAGGATGCCCATGGCGCGACCCTCGCCCGGATAATGCGGAACGCCGTGTCGGTGACAAGGCCCAGAAGCCCAATCGCGGCGATCGCCATGAAAATCACATCGACCTGGAAGCCTCGCATCGCCTTCAGGCTGATATAGCCGAGACCGCTGGACGCGGCGACGAGCTCGGCCACGACCAGATAGGTCCAGGCCCAGCCCATGGTGACGCGAAGCGTGTCGAGGATGGCTGGAAGCGCGGCCGGGAAAATGACGTGCCACACGGCTTCGCTGCGCTTGGTGCCCAGAGTGTAGGAGGCGTTGACCAGGTCCCTGGACACACTGCGCGCACAGTCGGAAATCATCACCAGCTGCTGGAAAAAGGTGCCGAAGAAGATGACCGCTATGCGCTGTTCGATCCCGATGCCGATCCAAAGGATGAACAGGGGCACAAAGGAGGTCACGGGCAGGTAGCGGATGAAATTGACCAACGGCTCCAGCGGCGCCTGCACCACCCGGTATGTCCCCATCCACAATCCCAGCGGCACCGAGATCAGCGAGGAGACGATGAAGCCCAGGATCACCACCTTGGCGCTGGTCAAAGTGTGGTAAAAAAGGCTGCCGTCCAGAGACATGCGATAGGTCGTCTGCAGCACGGTTCCAGGCGTCGGGAGGAACATGTTCGGAACGACGCGGCCATAGGACAGCAGGGCCCAGCCGCCGATCACGACCACCCACATCGCCAGCGCGAGTGTTGTTGCCGTGCTGGCTGGAATGTTGGCGAATGGGGTCGTCAGGCGTGTCCACGCCGTCCGCCTTTGTGCCATGGGATGGCCTCCGTTGATGTTCTGAAGCGCGAAGCTCGGGCCTGCCGGGAATCGGGGGCGGCCCAGGCGGACCGACCCCGGTTTCTCGAAGGCTCACTGTTCCCTGATGAAATCGGTGTCGAGGATGGTTTTCGCGTCGATCGTCATCTTGAGCTTGCCGGCCTTGCCCCAGATGTCCTGCGCGAAGTTCACCAGCTCGGACGCCTCGCTCTTCTGCGGCGTGCCGAAGAACTCCAGGTTACGATCGCGGTCATAATAGCGCACACCCTTGGCGCCGGCCGCGAAATCCTCGGGCTTTTCGAGATAGCCGCCAATGCCCTTGGCCATGATCTCATAGGCTTTTTCCGGATTGGTCTTGATGTACTCGACCGCCTTGTAATAGCCCTTGACGAGGGCCTTTACGTCCTCGGGATGCTTTTCGATGAGATCGCATTTGAGGGCGATCACATCCACGATCAGGCCAGGGGTGGTCGTCGAATCGATCAGCACCTTTCCCTTGCCGCCCTTGCGGACTTCGGTGAGATGCGGCTCCCAGGTCACGGCGGCGGGAACCTGGCCGGCGATGAAGGCGGTCGCCGCGTCATCAGCGGTCATGTTGGTGATGGTGACGTCGTCCTCGGTCATGCCTTCCTTTTTCAGGAGCACGTTGAACCAGAACTCGGAAACGGAGCCCTCGTTCAAGGCCACCTGCTGACCCTTCAGATCCTTGAGCGACTTGATGTCGGGCTGCGTGACGACACCGTCACCACCGTGGCTGTCGTCGAGCGCCAGGACGTATTTGAAACAGAGATCGTTCGAGCGGTACTTCATCAGCTCGTCGACCGTGGAGGCGGCGCCATCGAGATCGCCACCGGCGACCGCCGCCATGTAAAGCGCTGATTCTTCTATGACCTTCAGGTCGACATCGACGCCGGCCTCCTTGAAGTAACCAAGGTCGCGGGCAAGAAACAGCGGGCCGTAGCCCACCCAGGTCGTCATGCCAAGACGGATGGCGCCGGCGCTGGCAGGAGCGGCAAGCCCCAGGCCCAGCAGGCCTGCGCCGACCGCGCTCATCAGGCAGTTTCGAAATGTCTTCATTGTCGTGGTTCCCCTATGGCTGTTGCCGGCATCGGCCTGATTCTAGCGGCGTATGCCGGCTCTTGTTTTGGCAGCCGCTCTTGTTTGGGCGTCGCCTCCCAAGCGAGCCTTGCGTGTTCTAAGGTCCGCAAGAGAGCATTCGGGCCGGATCGCAAAAAGAAGTCTTTTTCTGCCCATTGCTTCGTCGAAACCGAAGCGCGGTCGATACCCAATCGGCTGCCTGGTTCTGGCCCTCTTGCCGGTCCATTTCCGCCGGCTCCGTCAACGGAAGCGGCCTCGATGCCATGGCGCTCGGAACCGACGAGCGTCCCGTGCGGGAACTCGCTCCTGCAAAAGGACAGGAACCGACGCCGGCGGCCGGCGTTTTGCTGCCGCGTGGACTTGCCGCACCGCGAAACCAGGGAACGGTGTTAGTGCCTGAAGGCCGCGGCTCGCGGGGGCAAGGCGGAGATGGATGCGATGAGTATTTTCTATCGGGCGGCCAAGATTGCGGAGCAGGCCCATGCATCGCAGCACGACAAGACAGGAGGCCCCTATATCGATCATTGCCGTCGGGTGGTCGACGCTGTCGAGACGATGGACCAGAAAGTCGTCGCCTATCTGCACGACGTTCTGGAAAAAGGCGAAGGCTGGAGCCGGACCAGGCTTGAAGAGGCGGGCTTTGGACCGACGATCGCCGCCGCGGTCGACGCCATGACGCGCAGAGACGGCGAGGACTATTTTGCATTCGTGCGGCGGGCTGCATCGAACCCATTGGCGCTGCCGGTAAAACGGGCGGATCTGACCGATAATATCTGGCAATCGCGGCAGATCGGAGCACCCACGGCCAAATACGAAGAGGCGTTGCGCATTCTTGATGACGAGTTCACCAGGTGACAGGCGCCCGGATGCTGACGGCAATTGAGCCATGGTGTGCGGCATGCGCCGATGCCGTAGCCCGCGATTTTGGGCAAGACGTATGGATTACGGGAGCCAGCCGGTTCGGTTATTTTCGTACAAATGTTTTATCGTGACACGCCGGGCGGGTGGTTTTATGAATCTGGCGATCGATCCCCGTCCGGCATGCCTTCTGGCGCAATGCCTGATCGCCTTCGGGGCGCTTCGAGACCAAGGTGACGCCCATGCGGGAATTGCCGAAAGACATTGACGCCGATGTGGTGATCGAAATCAGCAGATTGCTGGACGACAGCGCACTTTTCGTGCCTGTCCGGGTTCATGAACTCACAGCAAGGGTAAGGCAGAAAGTGAAGACGGGTTTGCCGGATCGTTCGATCGAAGAGCTGATCGTGGAAATGGCCTCCTTGCGTCGGTTGGCCATGGCCTTTGAGCTGCCCGGATCGGAGAATGTGGTGGAAATTCCACAGCGGCTCCTACGCTGACCGATCAAGGTCACGCGCTTCAGTCGGCAGTCAGGATAAGCGATGCCCGAAACACCTGGGCGCCCGCGTCATTGCGCACCTTCGGTGATTTTGACCAGATCGCGATCGGGCATTTCGTCGCGAGCGCCATCCATCAATAACGAACCTAGATGCGCAGCCTTGGGCTCAATTTGCGGTGCTGCCCTCGTCAAAAAGCTGAATGCCCCGCACAGCAGCTTTCTTGGTGATCAAGCCTTTTAGATCGGCATCCGATCGCTCTGTGCCGGTCCGCTCCCGCAGCATGGCTATGGCGGCTTGCATCGACGGGAAAGGGCTGTCCTGCAACTCATCGAGAATGGCGTCCACCGACGCGGCGACATTGGTCGGTTCGGGATTTGTCGACATGGCCGTTCGTCCGTCCGACTCGCCGCCCATATCGGCGTGGCAGGTATTTAAAAGCGCTTGATTTGATGGCTTTTCACTGTACGATTTTTACCAGATCGTGCCAAGATCATCATGCGCCTTGCCTGCGCATACAATCCGAAACGGCTACCGAGGTGCGGCAGTCACGCGCCAGACGGTGTTTCCAACATCGTCCGCAATCAACAAAGCACCGGCCTTATCGACAGCAACGCCCACGGGCCGCCCATGTGCCTTGTTGTCATTGTCAAGGAAACCGGTGACGACGTCCTGAGGCTTGCCGTCGGGACGACCTCCATTGAACGGTATGAAAACGACCTTGTAGCCGTTGAAGCGCTTTCGGTTCCAGCTGCCATGTTCGCCGACAAACGCGCCGTTGCGATAGGATTCGGGCAGATTGGTGCCGGTGTAAAATGCCAGGCCCAGGGGCGCGACATGGGAACTCAGTGCATAGTCCGGGGGGATCGCCTTGGCGACCAGGTCCGGCCGCCGCGGCATCACCCGCGGATCGACATGCTGACCATAGTAGCTGTATGGCCAGCCATAAAACGCGCCGTCCTTGACCGAAGTCATGTAGTCGGGAACCAGATTGGGACCGAGTTCGTCGCGCTCGTTGATAACGGCCCAAAGCGCTCCGCTCTGCGGCTCCCAGCTCAAACCGTTGGGATTGCGCAGCCCGCTTGCGAAAATGCGCGAACGGCCTGTCGCCCTGTCGACCTCCCAGATGGCGGCGCGGTCCTTCTCCGCCTGGATGCCGTTCTCCGTGATGTTGCTGTTGGAGCCGACCCCGACATAAAGCAGCGATCCGTCCGGGCTGGCGACGAGAGACTTGGTCCAGTGGTGATCGATCGGACCGCCGGGCAGCGGCGTAAGCACGGTCCCAGGGGCGGTGATCTTGGTATCGCCTGGCGTGTAGGGATAGCGCACGATGGCATCCGTGTTGGCCACATAGAGGTCGTTGCCGACCAGAGCCACGCCGAAGGGCGAATTGAGATGGTCGAGGAAGACGTTCTGGAGATCGGGCACACCATCGCCGTTCGTATCGCGCAGCAAGGTTATGCGGTTGCTTCCCTCGGTGCCGCCGCCCGATGTCGCCATGGACTCGATCCAGCCCATGATCAGGTCCTTCGGACGTTTGATCGCGGCGCCGGGCGGCGCCACGGACTCGACCACGAGAACGTCACCGTTCGGCAAGGTGTAGAGGGAGCGCGGATGCTTCAATCCCTTGGCGAATGCCTGGATCTGCAACCCCTTCGCAACCGTGGGTTTCTCGTCCTGTTTCCAGCCGATGATCGAAGCGACATGCATCGGCGGAACAAGATATTGCGTCGGTTCAGGCAGTGTCGGGTTCGGCCCGACCTGGCCGCTTGGGTCTGGGTCGTCGTCGCTGCAGGCCGGCAATGCCAGAAGCGATCCGCACAGCAGGACTAACCCCACGGCACGCCGGATGTGTCTGCCGGAAACCTGCATGGCGCTCATTCGACCACCTCCACGGGAGCGCGGCCCGTGCTCCATCGCAGCAGCCACACGAGAAGCAAGACGATCACGGCCGCTGCGGAGAGGATGAGCCCCGTCGGCACAACCGACGTCCAGGCATCACGGCTGTGCACCAGCGCGTTGAAGAGCGAAAGGACAAGAACCACCAGGCTGCCGAACAGATAGACCCAGCGCACTGGGAACATTCGACCGGTGAAGAGATCAACAAGGGCCGCAATTACCGCAAGCGCTCCCATCACCAGACCGCCTAACAACAGCCATGCGGAAAAATCGGTCCACATCATCTCGGCGGTCCGCCAATAGGCGAGGTCGGTCAGCAGCGTGCCGATGAAACAGGCATTGGCGATCGCCATTGGCGCCCGATAGATCGGACGCCTGGTGACCACCGGCATCGATCGCGAATTGACCATGGATTTCTCCGCCCTGCTCCAGATAGCATCTGGGGCTCCAAACAAACCTGGAGTTGAGATGTTCCGGGAACAGTTTGCGTTCAAGGACTTGTGATTGCCTGACCGGTGCCGGCCATGAGCGGCGCCGGCGAGGTGCCGGCATTGCAAAGGGATCTATGGCCAACATCCGCAACGTGAGCGGGGTGACGGTGCCCGGCCAGCGGCGGGAAGTCATGTTCTATTCCGAGAGTGCGATGCGCCAGGCTTGCATGGCACCCCATCGGTGCAAGACAAAGTTCAGCTTCGTACGGTTCTTACCAATCAATTGACCTTTATTGTCGGCCATCGCTAGATCACTAGATTGGCTAGGCGGCATCCACAAACATGCCGCAATGGCCGACGCGAGCTTAGGCAATGTGCCGTCAAACCGGCATTATCGCGCCGGCCATTCCCGCACTTCCGGCCCACAATCCGGGCTACCAACCCCGGCAATGGTGGCGGTCAGGTGGGCGGACGATCCTGCCTGGAAGGGTTCTTTGAACCGAGATCTCCGACCAGCCGACGGTATTGCAGTTCGGGAGCGCCGTAAGAGTCCCGTGCCAGCGTCATAAGACCTTTCCGATCCCGGATCGTGATTTCGCCGCGGCGGGCTCGGATGTAGCCATGGCTCTCGATTGTCTGAAGCCCCACAGTGACCCCAGGGCGCCTGACGCCCAGCATGACGGACAGGAATTCGTGGGTTATCATAAGCCTGTCGCCGATGGTCCGGTCGCTGCACATCAGAAGCCATCTCGCCAGCCGGACCTCAAGGCTGTGCCGCGCGTTGATCGATGCCGTGTAGCTCGTCTGGATGTGGAGATACTGGACGTAGCGCAACAGGAACGGCCGCAAGGTAGGGCTGTCTTCCAAGGCTTCGAGGAATGGCGCGGCGCTCATCCGCAGCGCTTCGCTCGTCGACTGGACGTAACAATCGAAGCTTGCCAGCTCGTCGCCCATGATCAGCGCCGAACCGGTCATGCCTTCAAAGCCGATTATTCCCACCTCTGCTTCCGCCGTCGCCGAAGCCTTGGCCACAACCGATGCGATGCCACTCTCCAGATGCGATGCCACTCTCCAAGAAATAGACGGCCTCGATCTTTTGGCCTTCGTTCTCCAACGGTGATCGCAATTCCAGAAAAACGCTCTTGAGATGTGGCCGCAGCCGCTCGAAATCGCCCGCGCCCATCCGGCGCAACAACTCGCTCCTGGCCTGCAGAACCTTGTGATCCACGAAACGCTCTCCACTTGGGCAAGAGCACTAGGATCTCTCGGCCGGCCGCGCCCCTCGAACGACGGTGGCAAAACATAGACTGTCCCACCCGGCCAGCACTAGGCGGGCGGCCGTGTCGGTATGAAACCGACAGTAGCTGCTGTGGACAAATCGCAGGTTTCGTCGGCTATCGATCCTTCGCCAGAAGGCGAGCTTCCCTGAGGATAGAGGAGCGGTCGAAGCCTATCAGGAACACTATGTCGCGTATCTGCTGTTCCGTAGCGCCCGATTCGCGGGCAAGTGCACGCACGGCTTCGGCCGCTAGACCGGGGCGCTCAGGGTCTTTCGCCATGACATCCTAGCCTCACGCTGGGCAGGAGTGCGATGGTCGCTCCCAAGCGTCAACGCCCGCATCGTGCTGCTGACGACCCCTTTTTGTACGCCTTCGGACTGAACTTGGCGAATCAATTCGAACCGAGCCCGTTCGGGCGCCTAAACCGTGCCCGGTTGTCTTCGCCCAGAAGCTCTTTGCAGATGACATCCGCCGATTTTCAATCGGTATCAGCTCGGTGTGCAGCTCTGCTCCGAGATGATGCGAATTTCGGACTGCAATGTCAGGCGGTCCCGGCGATATTCAGCACGGCGTCGATCTCGGCCATCACCGCTGCCGGCAGCGGCCCTTTTTCCAGCGCACCGAGATTGTCCTCGACCTGCTCGGGCCGCGTGAAGCCGGGAACCGGCAAGGCGATTGCCGACTTGGCGAGGATCCAGCCGAGCGCGCCCTGAGCAAGCGTGCGCCCGCCCGAGGTGAGCAGGTCGCGGATTGCCGCGAGCCTTGACAGATAGTGCGGATTGGCGGCGCCATCCCTGAAAAACACCATCCATTCGGCATTCCCGCCGCGCACGTCATCGGCGGGCAGCTTCATGGCCGGCGTGTATTTGCCGGTGAGCAGCCCCATTGCCAGGGGCAGCCGGCTGAACGAGACGAGGTCCTCGCGCGCCGCAACGGCCATCAGCTCGTTTGCCGGGGTAAACACATTGAAGTCATTCTCCACGGCCACGAAACCCTCGCGCGGCGCGTAGGCGGCAAGCCGCTCGCGGTGATCGGTGCTCCAGCCGAAGCCGCCGATCTTGCCCTCCTGATGCAGCAGGCCGAGCGTATCGAACACCTCGCCGGCGCGCTCGATCGGGTACTCGTTGATATGCAGCAGCGCGACGTCGATACAATCGCGCTGCAGTCGCTGCCGCGAATTGTCGATCGAAGTCCGGATCGCCGCGGCAGAGGCATCCTCGGGAGCGATCTTGCGCGTTTCGGGATCGCCGAAATAGCCGACCTTGGTGACGATGACCGCTTCGTCCTTGCCCCTCAACGCCCGCCCAAGGATCAGCTCGGCATTGCCGGCGCCATAGGCGGCAGCCGTGTCGAACACCCGCGCGCCGATATCATAGGCCATCGCCAATGCGGCTTGCGACCTGACGTCGTCGACCTCGCCATAGATGGTCGCCGTGTCATGCCAGCGCGCCGCGCCACCCGCCGCCCAGGTGCCGATGCCGATGCGCGGTACCGAGCGGCCATCCCAAAGCTTCATCATCTGCATGCCCGCCTCCATTGGCTCAACGACGCAGGCCGGCGTAGCGGGCACGCTCGCGGATTTCTTCGCGAGAAATGCCGGCATCCGCCAGCGTGCTGTCCGGGACATGCCGCAAGCTCGCAAGCGTCTGGCGATAGGCAAGCCAGCGGGCGAAGCGGCGTCGAAATTCATGCAACATGACCGTCTCCTTTGGCGCGCGGAATACCCCTCGTGGTTGATCGAAAGCGCAAAGCATCCGCGCCAAGCGCCTGCGCGATCGAAAGGGTTGCGCTGGCTTCTTGGCCAGCCGAGGCGCTTCTCACTGTTCCGCCAGGCAGGATTGTCCAACACCTCCAATGCCCGCATACTTGCGTGCGATGCCCGCTTCGCGCTACAGCCACGGTCGCAAGGAGTTTTTCATTTCTGCAAAATGGATATCGGCTGGGACGATCTGAGGTTGTTTCTAGACGTTGCGCGGCTGGGTGGCTTGAGCGCGGCGACGGCCACCACGCGCCTCAGCGCGGCCACCCTTGGACGACGCGTCACCGCGCTCGAAAAGCAGATCGGCGAACCGCTGTTCGTGCGTCAGCAGACCGGCTACCGGCTGACCCCGGTCGGTGAAGAACTGCTGCGGCGCGCCGAAGATGTCGAGGCAGCGATGCAGTCGCTGACCCGCTGGCGCGAGGGAAGCCTGCCCGACCGCATTGTCCGCGTCTCGGCCGGGCCATGGACCTCGGCCTTCGTTTGCGCCCATATCGGCGATATCTGGACGGTCGATGACGGCATAAGGGTGGAGTTCGTCACCACCACCGACAGGGTCGACATCGGACGTCGTGCCGCCGACATCGGCATCCGCAGCGAGCGCCCGAACGAACAGTGGCTGGCCGGTCGCCAGAGCGGCAAGGTTGCCCACGCCATTTATGCCGGACGCCAGCTGATCAACGGCATCGCCGCCGGCTTGTTCGTCGGCGTGACCGGCGAAGGGGCAAACGTTGCCTCGGCGCGCTGGCTGCAAGCCCATCATGGCGACCGCATCGCCGTGCGCGGCAACAACAGCCACTCGGTACGCGAACTGGTGGCCGCCGGCGCCGGCCTTTCGATTTTTCCGTGCTTCGTGGGTGACAGCGATCCGCGGCTGGTTCGCGTCGCTCAGCCTATCGCCGAACTCGAAACCGACCAATGGATCGTTACCCATCACGAGGAACGTCACTCCCCGCTGGTCCGAAAAGTCGCCGACCGGATTACCGCCTTGATGCGGGCGCACCAGCCGCTGTTTCGCGGCAAGACGCCGATCCGGTAAGGCCAGCACGATGCCTCAGCCGCAGGAAGCCGTCAGGGTCTTGCGCTTTGCGATGTCTTCCCAGGCGTCATTTGCAGCACAATAGACAGCACAAAATGCGCCATCGCGTGGGATTTCGACGTGCGCGGCCGGATTAGACAGTAAATTCAATTAATTAACGGAAAGCCAATGGTACCGTTGGCTGGGATCGAACCAGCGACCTCCGGATCCACAATCCGGCGCTCTAACCATCTGAGCTACAACGGCACGTCTTAACGTTGGTAGCGGGATCGAGGTGGAAGGTTCATCCTCCGCGATCCGCTCTGTCGTTCGGCGATGCGTCCTTACGGGCTTATGAATTCTAATTCAAGGCTTTTGCAAAGCAAAGGCCACTTCCCCACAGCGGTGCACCTTTCGCCGGGCAAAGAAAAAGGCCGGCGGGAGGAGGTGCCGGCCTTTTCCTGTTACGAGCCAGCGGGAGGAGGTGCTGGCTGGTCACCCCGGAGGTGAAGGGAGGAGGTTCCACCCGCCGGGTATTCGCTTGACCGCCACTATCTCACATCTATTTGTCCGACAAAATGCGACCTTTTGTTGCATCCGCGGACGATGCGCAATTATTAGGCGGCCTTGATTTCCTTGATCGCCTTCTCGAAGGCGGTCTTGATCGGCTTCGAGACATCCTCGGCCGCCTTGGAGGCAACAGCCTGGAAGTCCTTGGCCTGCTCGACGGTCAGCTCGACGCGCTTGCGCAGGAAGGCGGTCTGCAGCTCGACGACTTCCGACAGCGACTTGGCGCCGATCAGGGCTTCGAGATGCGAGAAGCCGGCCTCGGCGTTGGCGCGCAGCGCCGCGATGGTCTTGAGCGACAGATCGCTGGAAACAGTCTTGGCGGTTTCATAGGTCGACTCCAGGGCCTTCTGGGTCTCCTCGGCGCCGGTCTTGAGCTTGGCGTAGGCCTCTTTCGACTGCTCAACGCCCTTTTCGGCGAAAGCGCGCATCTGGTCGGTGGCCTTGGAAGCGTCGAAGCTCGGGAATTCAACGTTTTCGATGGTCTCGGCAGTCTTGGTCCTGGACATTTTCCATCCTTTTCAGCGGCAGCGGCTTTGACAGAAAGCCGTCTCGTTCATGTATGATGGCAATATAAAGGCAATTTTTGTGCATTGCAATATCCTTGTTGCAGTGCACAAAAAAATGTTTTCGGCCGTTAACCAAACAGCCAAAATTCAGCCTTTGCACGTTCTGGCTTGTGGACCTTCGTGGCTGCGGCTTTTATTAACAAAGCGTTAACTGCAAATTCGCCGCTCCGTGAGGGTTCGCCAAGCGCATGCCGTCCGAATATTCCTTCCTTGACGTCGCCGTACTCGACGCGGTCCGCCAGCGGTTTGCCGCCGGCGACGCGATCGCGATCCTGTCGGTGGACCTCGAGCAGGTGATCTGGGCCAATGGGCCGGGCGCCGCCATGTTCGGTTATCCCGATATCGAAGCGATCATCGGCGCCTCGGCGCGGCTGCCGCTGATCGCGCGCCGACAGATCATGGCGACCAGCGGTTTCCCGCAGATCGGCAGCGATCGCTCGATCACGGTGCGCCTGGCGACCGGCATGACCAGCCGCGCCGTCGGCTTTCTTGCCAGTGCCGTGACGCTGCCCGATGGCGAGAATGCCATCATGCTGGCCGTGCCGGCGGCGCAGACCGGCTCGCGCAGTGCGGCCGAGATCGCCAGCCGGGCGATCAGTGGCTTGACCGAAGACGGCCATTTCATTGCCTTCATCGATGCCAAGGGCAATATCGAGTCCGCCTCGGAGGGATTTTTGGCACTCAGCATCCAGCCCGCGACACTGGCGGCCCTGGTGGCCGACGTCGCGGCCGAGGGCGAGCGCATCGTCAAGCGCCTCGTTCCGGGCGGCAGGACCTCCTACCCGGCGGGCCTCGCCCGGCTGACGCCGGAGCGGCATCTACTGGTGGTGATCGACGAGGATCAACTGGAGGACAGCGCATCCGGCGCGGCGGCTTCGGCGGACGGCTCGCCCGCGGCAACGGAAAACCCTGCCAAGGAGATTGGCAGCACAATGGAGGCGGCGGAAACCGCCGCTGTAGAATCCGGGTCTCGGCGGGACAAGCAGCCGACAGCCGATGTTTCGCGGACAGAGGCGGTCGAACAGCCGACGGCGGCCAAAATGGAACAGGAGCCCGCCCCTTTCGAGCCCGTCGCTGGCGATATGCCGAAACGAGCAACGCGAGAAATCGAGGAGCCGGCCGCGCCGGCACTGGTCGCCGCCGACAATGACCAACCGGCGGCGGGCACGCCGGCACAGCACGATCATTGGTATTTCAATGCCGGAGAAGACAACGCGCCGGAACCGAAAAGCGTGGCCGAGGCGGCCGGCACCGAGGCTTCGGCGGACAGCGTGAAGCAGGACGAGGTCGCCTCCCCGGCAGCTCCGACTACAGCTTCGGCCACCCGGACGATAGGCCGCTCGGCGGCACCGATACGTTTTGTCTGGCGTACCGATGCCGAGGGCAAGTTCAGCGCGCTGTCACCGGAATTTGCCGATGTCGTCGGTCATCCGGCCGCCGACGTGATCGGCCGACGCTTCAGGGATGTCGCGGCGGCTTTCGGCCTTGATGCGTCCGGCGAGATCGCCGGCCTGCTGGAGCGGCGCGACACCTGGTCCGGCCGCTCGGTGCTGTGGCCCGTCGTCGGCACCGACCTGAAGGTCCCGGTCGACCTGGCGGCATTGCCCGTCTATGGCCGCAGCCGCGCCTTCGAAGGCTTCCGCGGCTTCGGCGTCGCGCGAACCGGGGACGCGGTCCTCGATCCGGAAGCGATAGGCATGGCATTGGTGCCCAATGGCGAGGTGCCGGCGGCACAGAAACCGGAGGCCGTGGAGACGGCGCCTGAAGGGCCAGAGGCCGACGGACCCAAGGCATCGGATCCGTTCAAGGGCGAAGTGCCGGCGCTGACGATAGTACCTAAACCGGAGCGGCGCTTCGCCGACAAGGTCATCCGGCTGGCCGAACACCGGCAGCCGGCCAACGACAAGGGGCTGTCGACGCTGGAACGCAGCGCGTTCCGCGAGATCGGCGAGCGTCTGAAGAAAGAAAGTTCCACGGCAGAGCCGCCGGCGGCCGAACCAGCCGAGCCGGCAAGGCAAGCGGAACCAGGTGCCGGAACAGGCTCTTTGCCGGAGCCGCACGACGCGACCAAACCCGCGACCGATACGAAACCGCCGGTGGACATCGCCACCCCGGATGCCGAACCAACAAATTCGACCCAGGAACCAGTGACCGGCCCGGCGCATGAGATGGCAGCGCCCGGTGCCGAAGACGAGCCGGGTGCGGGCGAACCTTCCCCGGGCGATGCCGAGGATCAGAGGGATCTGGCGCGGCTCGACGGTGCGCAGCCGGACCAGGTCGAACAACAGGCGCCGAGCTCCGAATCCCCGCCGCCGAGGGCTTCGGGCTCCCTGCTCGACTATGCCGATAAGGAGGACGAGCCTGCCCATGCCGCCGACGGCAGCGACGAGGCGTCAGCGCCCGAGGCACAGGAGATAATCGGCGAGGCGGCAGCGCAGGCAGGACCTGCCAAGGCACCGCCGGCCGATGACGACAGCATGACGTCAGACGATTTTCGCGACGCCGAGGACGATGAGGACTGGGCCGGCGAGCAAGCGACTGCATCCGGCGAGGAAACGATTGCGACCACCGGCGGAACCGGCGGCAGGCATGAGGCGACCGAGACATTTGCCGAGCGGCCGCGCCTGCAAGTGCCGCCGCTCAAAACCGAAGGGTTCATGCCGTCAGCATTTTCCGTCGGTGCCGAAAACAAGACGCCGGATACATCACTGCTCGGCAAGCTGCCGGTGCCGCTCATCATCCATTCGGGCGACCAATTGCACTATGCAAACGAGGAATTCCTCGACCTGACCGGGTACGCGACACTGGAGGACCTGGAGGATGCGGGCGGCCTCGGCGCTCTGTTTGCCGACCCTTATGCCGATGACGACGCCTCCGACGGCAGCGACCGGGCGCTGCGGCTGAAGACGCGCGACGGACAGGAATTCCCTATCGATGCCATCTTGCGCTCCGTGCCCTGGCGCGACGGCAAGGCCCTGATGCTGGTCGTGCGCCGCTCCGGCGAGGATGATGCGCCTGTGGCCCTGCACGTGATCGGCGAGGAGCCAACGCAGCCCGATATTTCCGAGCTCAAGGCACGCATCGCCGAGATGCGCACCATCATCGACACCGCCACAGACGGGGTCGTGCTGATCGGCAGCGACGGTACCATCCGTTCGATCAGCCGCCCGGCCGAAGCGCTGTTCGGTTTCGACAGCGACGAGGTGACCGGCAAGCCGTTCGCCTCGCTGTTTGCGATCGAGAGCCAGCGCGCGGCGCGCGACTATCTCACCGGCCTGTTGGAGCCTGGCGTGGCGAGCGTCTTGAATGATGGCCGCGAGGTGATCGGCCGCGAAGCACAGGGGCGCTTCATCCCGCTGTTCATGACCATCGGCCGGCTGCCCAACGACAGCGGCTTCTGCGCCGTGGTGCGCGACATCACGCAGTGGAAGCGAGCCGAGGAGGACCTCACCCAGGCGCGTGCGGTGGCCGAACGCGCTTCCTCGCAGAAGACCGATTTCCTCGCCCGCATCAGCCACGAGATTCGCACGCCGCTCAACGCCATCATCGGTTTTTCCGAACTGATGGTCGACGAGAAGTTCGGGCCGGTCGCCAATGACCGCTACCGCGACTATCTGCGCGATATCAACCGCTCGGGCAACCACGTGCTCGATCTGGTCAATGACCTCCTGGACATCTCGAAGATCGAGGCCGGCCAGCAGGAAATGGCTTATGAGGCGGTGTCGCTCAACGATACGCTGGCCGAAACCGTGGCGATGATGCAGCCGCAGGCCAACCGCGAACGGGTCATCATCCGCTCCAGCTTCGCCTCGCGGCTGCCGGAAGTGGTGGCCGACCTGCGCAGCGTGCGCCAGATCGCGCTCAACATCCTGTCCAACGCCGTCCGCTATACCCAGGCCGGCGGCCAGGTGATCGTCTCGACCGCCTACGAGACCTCGGGCGATGTCGTCATGCGGGTGCGTGACACCGGCATCGGCATGAGCCAGTCCGAGATCGAGCAGGCGCTGAAGCCATTCAAGCAAATCAACGCCCTGAAGCGCGGACGCGGCGACGGCACCGGCCTTGGCCTGCCGTTGACCAAGGCGATGGTGGAAGCCAACCGCGCCCGCTTCACCATCAATTCGACGCCCGGCGAAGGCACGCTGGTGGAGGTTGCGTTCCCCTCGACCCGAGTGCTGGCGGAATAACAAGCCCAAAAGAAAAGGCGTCCAAAGGACGCCTTAAGAGATGAGATTGCTGTCACAACGGGGGCTTGAGCTGAATTCAGATCCTCGGGGGCTGAGGAACGGGATTTCTCCCTCAAGTTACATCCGACTATCGACGCCGGGCCTTAACAAGTCCTTACCGGGTCGCCAAAAAATTTACGAATGTGTACCACTCGTGAAATCTAGGTAAATTCGCGTGCCATATTTCGTTAACCATGCCGGTCACTCGGCGAGTTGCGGCAGGTTCCTGAACAGTTCCAGCGCTTCCGGGTTGGCGAGCGCTTCCCTATTTTTGATGGCACGGCCGTGCACGACGTCGCGCACGGCGAGTTCGGTGATCTTGCCCGACTTGGTGCGGGGGATATCCGATACGGCGACGATCCTGGCCGGAACGTGGCGAGGGCTGGCGCCGCTGCGTATCTTGGCGCGGATGCGTTTTTCCAGGTCCTCGTCCAATTGGACACCCGCGGCCAGCCGCACGAACAGCACGACGCGCATGTCATTGTCGAAATCCTGGCCGATGCACAGCGCCTCCAGGATTTCCGGCATCTGCTCGACCTGGTTGTAGATTTCCGCCGTGCCGATGCGCACGCCACCTGGATTGAGCGTCGCGTCCGAGCGGCCGTGGATGATCATGCCACCATGATCGGTCCATTCGGCGAAATCGCCATGACACCAGACATTGTCGAAACGCTCGAAATAGGCCGCCTGGTATTTCTTGCCGTCGGGATCGTTCCAGAAGCCGATCGGCATGGACGGGAAAGCCCTGGTGCAAACCAGTTCTCCCTTCTCCTGCCTGACCGGCTTGCCGTCATCGTCCCAGACATCGACGGCGAGGCCGAGGCCCGGCCCCTGGATCTCCCCGGTCCAGACCGGCTCGATCGGCACGCCGAGGACGAAGCAGGAGACGATGTCCGTGCCTCCGGAAACCGAGGCCAGATGCACGTCCTTCTTGATGCCGTCATAGACGAAGCGGAAATCCTCGGGCGAAAGCGGCGACCCGGTGGAGGAGATGGCGCGCACCGTCGACAGATCATGGCTGCGGATCGGCTTGAGGCCGGCCTTGCGCACGGAATCGATGAACTTGGCCGAGGTGCCGAAGAAGGTCATCTTCTCGGCATCGGCGAAATCGAACAGCACGTTGCCGTCGGGATGGAAGGGAGAGCCGTCATAAAGCAGCAGCGTGGCGCCGGAGGCCAGACCCGATACCAGCCAGTTCCACATCATCCAGCCGCAGGTGGTGAAATAGAAGAAGCGGTCGCCGTCGCCGAGGCCGGCATGCAGCCGGTGTTCCTTGACATGCTGGATCAGCGTGCCGCCGGCCGAATGGACGATGCATTTGGGAATGCCGGTGGTGCCGGACGAAAACAGAATGTAGAGCGGATGCGAAAATGGCAGCCGCTCGAAGATGACGGGTTTGACGGCGAAGGGCGACAGCGCCTCCTCCATCGCCACCGCCTTGTCGATGGTATCAGCAACATCGGCGGAGGTGCCGAGATAGTCGACGAGCAGGACCTTGCGGACGCTGCCGAGCCTGGCCGCGACCGCCTTGACCTTGTCGGCGACCTCGATCGCCTTGCCATTGTACCAATAGCCGTCCGGCGCGATGAAGATGACAGGTTCGATCTGGCCGAACCGGTCGAGCACGCCCTGCTCGCCGAAATCGGGAGAACAGGATGACCACACCGCACCGATCGAGGCGGTGGCCAGCATGGCGGCGACGGCTTCGGGCATGTTGGGTATCATCGCCGCGATACGGTCACCCTCCTTCACCTTGAGCGACAGGAAGAGCTGCTGCAGGCGCGAGACCAGGCCATGCAGTTCGTTCCACGACAGCCGCCTCTCGACCTTGTCCTCGCCGCGGAAGACGATTGCCTCGCCGGCACCGGTTTTTTTCAGGAGGTTCTCGGCGAAATTCAGCGACGCATCGGGGAAGAAAGAAGCGCCGGGCATCCTCTCGCCATCGAGCAGCAGTCGTTCGCCTTTGTCGCCTTCAAGACCGCAGAAATCCCAGACAAGATCCCAGAAAGATTCCCGGTTCTCGACCGACCAGCGGTGAAGATCGGCGTAGGATGAAAATGGACTGCCGGTATTCGCTGCCGCAACCTTCATGAAGGCGGTCAAGGGCGAGGCATCAATCTGGTCTTGCGTCGGGGTCCAGAGCGGTACTTCGCCAGCCATGATCGATCCTCCCACGGTCGTCATCGCTTATGCATATCGCAGCGCAGCAGAGCAAGATTTTGTTGGGCTGAAGCGGTCAGGTGTGCGCAAATGCCATCGCCGGGCCATAAAGACTTGAAATGCGTCAGCCCTAAGTCGTAGTGACGACAGGGGTTACACCCGTCGGACGATCGTTTTTGTCGGAATGTAAGCATACGGGGCTATATGCCATCATCCTTGATCCGCCGCGGAGTATGGGCGATCGGCGCTGCCGCGATCGTCATCGCTCTGGTGGTCGCGGCCCTGCCGCTGATTGCCTCGACGCGGATCGTGCGTGACCGCATCGCCTGGGAATTGAGCGCCTGGAGCGGCTTTCGGGTTGCCATCGAGGGGTCCCCGCGCATCGAGGTCTGGCCGAAATTCCGCGCGATCCTGACCGATGTGACGCTGTCGAAGTGGACGGATGCCGATGCGCCGCCGGTCGTCGAAGCCGAACGGGTCGAGGTCGACCTCTCGGCCATGGCGGCATTGCAGGGCGATGTGGTGTTTTCCACGGCACGGCTGGTGCGGCCGACGATCCGGGTCCAACGCACGGCGGACGGGCTATTCCTGCCCACGGCGCCGACCGGCGGGCGCATCGCGCGCTCCATCGACGCGGCCCGTGGCCTGGTCAACGCGGATCCCGCCAAGCCCGACCTGGACAAGCTGCCGGACGACACTTTCGGAACCGTGGAGTTCAGGGATGGCCGCATGGTTGCGTCCGTCAAAGGCAAGGATGTGGAGATCCTGAGCAGTCTTAGCGGCCAGGCTACTTGGGCGGCGATGAACAGCAACGCGACACTGTCCGCGACCGGTATCTGGCGTGGCGAAAGCGTGACCGTGGATGCCGCCTCGCCGAGACCCCTGGTGCTGTTTGCCGGGGGCATGGCACCGCTCACTCTGTCCTTCAAGGCAGCGCCCGCCACTTTCTCCTTCGACGGCACGGCCAACATGTCCGAAAAAGCCTATTTCGATGGCCAGGTGAAATTCGCGGCGCCCTCGCTGCGCCGCGTGCTGGAATGGTCGCAAGCCGGCATCGCGCCGAGCGCGGCGATCGGTTCGGTCAGCATTTCGAGCAAGGTCACGGCGTCGACCGGTCGCGTTAAATTTGAAAACACGGCGCTGGCGCTGGACAACAACCCGGGCATGGGCGCGCTGGACCTGTCGCTTGGCGAGGCGCAGCCGGTGATCTCGGGCACACTTGCCTTCGACACGCTCGACCTCAAGTCGTTTCTATCTGCCTTCACCTCGCTGGGACCAGCGAACAGCAGCGAGCCGGGTCAGATCGACACGAGTTTCGCCGATCGGGTCAATCTCGATCTCAGGCTGTCGGCGGCCCGTGCCACGGCGGGGAGTATCCAGCTTGCCGATGTCGCGGCCACCGCCCAGGTCAAGGATGGTCTTTCCGTCTTCGACATCTCCGACGCCTCGGCTTTTGGCGGCAACATCCAGACCAGCCTTCGTTTCGACCGTAAACCCGAGGGCACCCAGGTCGAGATCCGGCTGCTGGCCTCCGACGTCGATGGTGGCGCGTTCGGTACCGCGGCGGGGATGACCCGGCTGGTGCCGGTCGGCACCGGCACCGTTTCGGTCATCCTCAAGGGACCGGGAAGGACCTGGGATTCGATTTTTGAAAACGCCGACGGCTCGGTCTCGGCGACCTTCGGCCCTGGCGCGCTCAGCAAGTTCAACCTGCCGGCCTTTCTCAAGCGTACCGAACAGGGCGGCTTCTTCGCGCTCGATGATGTCTCGGACGGGACGCTGCCCATCGATGGCGCCGAAGTGAAGGCAACCATTTCAAGAGGCGTGGCCAGACTCGACAAGGCCGAGGCCAATTCGGCGAAATACAAGATCTGGCTTTCCGGCATCGCATCCTACGCAGGACGCGGACTGGCGCTGTCGGGCGGCGTCATCCAGCCGGATCAGCCAGCAACGCAAAAGAACGGCCAGCAGGGGCCTAACCAGTCGTCGTTTTTCGTCGGCGGAACGTGGAGCACGCCGTTCATTTCACCCATCAGCCGTGGCGTTTCGGGCGAATAACGCCTTGCGCCCGAAGCGCCGCTCCTAGCTAACCGCGTTGCGCGGCCCGCTCATCAAGCTGCCGCTGCACCTCGCGACGCTTGTTGGCGACCGAAGCGATGATGACGCCAACCGTGACGATCGCGATCAGGAGGGTGCAGGCGGCATTGATCTCCGGCGTCACGCCAAGGCGGACCTGGCTGTAGATCTTCATCGGCAGCGTGGTGGCGCCAGGGCCCGAAGCAAAGCTGGCGATGACCAGGTCGTCCAGTGACAGCGTGAAGGCCAGCATCCAGCCGGACACGATCGCCGGCAGAATGACTGGCAGCGTGATCTGGAAGAAGGTCTTTACAGGCGGCGCGCCAAGATCCATGGCGGCTTCTTCCAGCGAGCGATCGAAGCTGACAAGCCGCGACTGCACGACGACCGCGACAAAGCACATTGTGAAGGTGATATGCGCGAGGATCACGGTCGTCATGCCGCGATCCATGCCGATGGCGACAAACAGCAGGAGCAGCGACAGGCCGGTAATGACATCAGGCATGACCAATGGTGCGAAGATCATGCCGGAGAACAGGACCCTGCCCCGGAAGCGTGTGTAGCGGGTCAGCGCCAGGGCCCCCATGGTGCCGAGAACCGTGGCTACGGTCGCTGAAATCAGACCGACTCGGATGGTCACCCACGCGGCGTCCATCAGGCCCTGATTGTGGAACAGCGATACGTACCATTTGGTGGAAAAGCCGCCCCAGACGGTGACGAGCTTGGACTCGTTGAAGGAGAAGACGACGAGCAGCACGATCGGCAAATAGAGAAAGGCAAAACCGAGCGTGATCGACGTGATGTTGAAACGGCTCCAGGTGGTGTTCATTTGTCCTGCTCCTGCGCGCGGGCCTGGGCATGCTGGAACAAGACGATCGGTACGATCAGCAGCAACAGCAGGATGACGGCAACGGCCGACGACACCGGCCAGTCACGATTGGCGAAGAACTCGTTCCACAGCGTCTTGCCGATCATCAGCGTCTGCGAGCCGCCGAGCAGGTCGGGGATGACGAATTCGCCGACGGCCGGGATGAACACCAGCAGGCAGCCGGCAATGACGCCGGGCAGCGACAGCGGAAAGGTGATCTTCCAGAAGGCAGCGGTCGGCGGACAGCCGAGATCCTTGGCCGCCTCGATCAGGGAGTAGTCCATCTTTTCCAGCGACGAATAAAGCGGTAGCACCATGAACGGCAGGTAGGAATAGACGATGCCGATGAAGATGGCCGTGTAGGTGTTGAGGATCACCAGCGGCTGATTGATGATGTGCAGCGACAAGAGCAACTGGTTGAGCAGGCCCTCGGGCTTCAGGATACCGATCCAGGCATAGACGCGGATCAGGAACGACGTCCAGAACGGCAGGATGACCAGCATCAGCAATGTCGGGCGGATCGTGGCCGGAGCGCGCGCCATGCCATAGGCGATGGGATAGCCAACCAGCAAGGTCAGCCCCGTGGAGATGGCAGCGATGACGACGCTGGTGAGGTAGGCCTTGAAATAGAGTGCGTCCTGCGTCAGCCAGACATAATTGTCGAAGTTGAGGTCGCGAAAGCCGGCGAAGAAACCGGAAACGCCGTCCCTGAAATCGAGCACCGGCGTATAGGGCGGCATGGCGATAGCCGTCTGCGACAGCGAGATCTTGAAGACGATGACGAAGGGGACGAGAAAAAAGAACAGCAGCCAGAGATAGGGAACGATGATGACGAGCCGGCTGACGAAGCCGGCACCCAAACGCGTCAGGAACGGATTGGCGGCAGTCGATGGCGCGGCGGCATCGGCGACGGCGGTATTGGACATGCCCGCCCCTACCGTGCCAGCACGACGCCGGCGTCGGGCCGGAAGGACACCCAGGCACGGTCGTTCCAGGTCAGCGGATCCTCGGTCACACGAGCCGCGTTCAGGGCGCTTGCCCGCACGATCTGCCCGTCATCCAGCCTGACGTGATAGACGGTCATGTCGCCGAGATAGGCGATGTCGTAAACCTCGCCCTCCAGCGCGTTGACGGCATCGGCCGGCTTCTTCGATGAAACCCTGATCTTTTCCGGCCTGACGGCGAAGATGATGTCGGCGCCTGTTGCGGCGGCGCCATTCTCGACGACGATCTGGGCTCCGGTCGCGCCGGTGATGCGTGTTGTCTTGTCGGTGCGCTCGGCAACCTTGCCCTCGAACATATTCACGTTGCCGACGAAATGAGCGACGAAGCGCGACGTCGGAGCCTCGTAAACCTCCGCCGGTGTCGCAACCTGCATCACCTCGCCCTTGTCCATGATGGCGATGCGATCGGCCATCGTCATCGCCTCTTCCTGGTCATGGGTGACGACGACGAAGGTGAGACCAAGCTCCTGCTGCAGATCCATCAGTTCGAACTGGGTTTCCTCGCGCAGTTTCTTGTCGAGCGCGCCGAGCGGCTCGTCGAGCAGCAGCACCTTCGGTCGCTTGGCGACCGAGCGGGCAAGCGCGACGCGCTGGCGTTGGCCGCCGGAGAGCTGGTGCGGCTTGCGCTTGGCGAACTGCTCGAGCTTGACCAGCTTCAGCATGTCGGCGACGCGCTTTTCGATATCGAGCTTCGGCATGCCTTCCTGCTTGAGGCCGAAGGCGATGTTGTTCTCGACCGTCATATGCGGGAACAGGGCATAGGACTGGAACATCATGTTGACCGGCCGGCGATAGGGCGGAATGCCGCGCAAATCCTGACCATCGAGCAGGATGCGACCGGCTGTCGGTTCCTCGAAGCCGGCAAGCATTCTGAGCAGCGTCGACTTTCCGCAACCCGAGGCGCCGAGCAGGGCGAAGAATTCACGCTCGAAAATGGTCAGCGACAGACTGTTGACGGCGGTGAAGTCGCCGAACCTCTTGGTGACGCCGTCGAACTGAATATATGGCTTGGCCTTCGGGTCGTTCCATGGCGCGAAGTCCCTGCGGATGCTGCCAAGCGATTTCATATCCCCACTCCGTACTTTTTATTCCCCAAAAGAAATCGACCCCGGCAGTTGGCTGCCGGGGTCGCGTCGGATTGCCTACTGGCCGGTGACGATCTTCGTCCAGCTGCGCGTGATGATGCGCTGCGTCTTGGGATCGTAAGGCTGGACGGTATAGAGCTTCTGCAAGGTCGCGGCGTCCGGATAGACCGAGGGATCGTCGAGCAGCGCCTTGTCGACGAACTGCTGCGATGCCTTGTTGCCGTTGGCATAAAGGACATAGTTCGACGATTTGGCGATCACTTCCGGCGTCATCATGTAGTTGATGAATTCAAGCGCCTCGGCGACATGCGGCGCGTCGGCGGGGATCGCCATCTGATCGAACCACATCTGGGCGCCTTCCTTCGGCACGGAATAGCCGATTTCCACGCCTTGCTTGGCTTCGACCGCCCGGTTGCGAGCCTGGAACACGTCACCCGACCAGCCGACCGCCAGGCAGATGTCGCCATTGGCAAGTGCGTTGATGTATTCGGACGAGTGGAATTTCCTGATATAGGGAC
The DNA here is from genome assembly GCF_037179605.1 of Mesorhizobium salmacidum (SeqCode). Lineage (NCBI taxonomy): Bacteria > Pseudomonadati > Pseudomonadota > Alphaproteobacteria > Hyphomicrobiales > Phyllobacteriaceae > Mesorhizobium > Mesorhizobium salmacidum (SeqCode). The sequence goes on along the minus strand of NZ_JAPYKS010000012.1, from coordinate 56,353 downwards.
GGATCTTGAGAAGAGCTTCCTCGGCCTTGGCAATGTCGTCAGGCGAGGTGCTGTTGGGGTCCAGACCGAGATATTTCAGCGCCGCCGGCAGGATGTCGGAGGGAGAATCCAGCACATAGACCCCGCAATCCTTCAATTTGGCCAGGCTGTCCGGATTGAAGAAAGCATCCCAGCTGTCGATCTTGTCGGTGCCGAGCGCTGCCTGCACTTTCTTGGTGTTGTAACCGATGCCGACCGTGCCCCACATGTAATTGACCGAATATTCGTTACCGGGGTCGTATTTGGCGGTGCGCTCCGTAACCGTATCCCACATGTTGGAGAGGTTCGGCAGCTTCGACTTGTCGAGCTTCTGGAACACACCGGCCTGGATCTGGCGAGCCAGGAAATTGCCGCTCGGCACGACGACGTCGTAGCCGCTGCCGCCGGCGAGCAGTTTGGTTTCAAGGATTTCGTTGGAATCGAAGGTGTCGTAGACGACTTTGATGCCGGTCTTCTTGGTGAAATCGTCGATGATCGAACTGTCGATATAATCCGACCAGTTGAAGACGTTGACGACGCGGTCGGCGGCGTGACCGGCGGGCGTCAAAAGCGCCAGAAATACCGAGGTTGCCGAAAGCCAGAGCGCTTTGCGGATCATGCTATTCTCCTTTGGTGAGTGTTCCATTGCCGGCGCGTCGCGACATGCTCGCGCTGCCGGGCATTTTGCTTCAGACTATTGAGCTTTCCAGGGGCCGACAAGCGCCATCCGGCACGCCGCCTGCGGCAACCCGGCCGTTCGGGGCGGGAAGGAATTGCGGTGCCGTCAGAAGCTTTCGCCGCCGCGCGGAGAGAGATACAAGAATGTGGTCCGGTCTCGATCGAGCCGCCGGGGAGACTTGGCAAGATAAGCCTGTCTTGTTGTTGCCGTAGTCCCAGCCTGCCCGGGCGGCAGCGACATTGTCAATGGGCAAAGCTTCGGCGCCGGCATCAATTAGGCGAAGGCACTCCGGTGACCCCAGCCCGCTGCGGCCGCGCCTGGCGCTTGAATTCCAGCCCAATATGGACAAGCAGCGCCGTGACCACCACCGCGCCGCCGATCATGGTGCGCCCGGACGGCACCTCGGAATGAATGAGCCAGACCCATATCGGCCCCAGGATCGGCTCGAACGTGCCGAGCAGTGCCGCGATCGCCGCCGGGATCAGGCGCGCGCCGGTGGCGAAGAAAGCAAGGCCAAGGCCGAGATTGACCACGCCGAAGACGAAGAGAAAGCACATGTCACCGGCCGACACCATGAAGGTCGAGGCTTGCGAGGCAGCCAAGCCCGCCGCCAGGATCGTGCCGAGACAGGTCGCCGGCGTCATGCGCACGCTGGAGAAGCGCCGGGTGATGACGGTGGCGATCGAGAACATGAACGCGATCAGCAACGCAAGTCCATCGCCTATGGGCGAGACGGCACCATCCAGTGATTCCGACACCATGATGGCTACGCCGGCGATAACGGCGGCAATGGCCATCCAGGTCGCGACGGTTACTCTTTCGCGAAACAGTGCCCAGGCAAACAAGGCCGCCAGGAGCGGCACGCCGGCCTGCATCAAGAGGATGTTGGCGACGGTGGTATAGGCAAGCGCCACGACGAATGAGGTCGAGGCAATGGCGAAGCAGAATCCCACGGCAATGCCTGGCAAGCCCATGTCCCGGAATGACGTCACCATGCCGCGCCAGCCGTCACGCCAGACCATGAAGCAGAGCAGGAAGGCGGCGGCCCAAACGGAGCGCCAGAAAATAACCGTCCAGCTGTCACCGGCGCTGAGGAAGCGAGCGATGGTGCCGCCGAAACTCCACATCAGCGCCGACAGGAAGACCAGAAGCATGCCGACTCGTTCGTCGCGCGGCGAGACTGTCGAGGTAGCAAGGCCGGTCGATGCAACAAGGGTCGGAGATGATGCTGTGTCTGTCATGGGCGCGACTGTCGAGCTTTTGTGGACGGGACGATGCGCAAGGGACGACAAAGAACTACTCTGTTCACGTAACGCAAAGACTTAAACCGCGGGTGATCCAGAGACCGGCGACGATTGTGGCACCTTTGCCGCAACGTTACTGAAAATCGAACGCGCTCAGGCCGGTCACCATCTCGTCGAGGCCGAGGGGTCGCGTCACCGGCGGCTCGGCGCGCGCCAGGCAGCCGACGCGCTCGCAAAGCCGGCAGGCCGGGCCGACAGGCGTCGCCGCGATGGTGCCTGCCCCCACCTTCGCGCCGACTGCCGCGCCAGGCAGCACCGCGCCATAGACGATGTCGTCGCGAAAGCCGATGTCGCAGCCGAGCAGCAGTGCCGTGCGGCGCGGGCGTTCGGAGAATGCGCCTTGCGGCCCCTCCAGCGTGCGGGCGATGCACAGGAACTCGGCGCCATCAGGCATTTCCACCGCCTCGACGAAGACCTGACCGGGCTGGGTGAAGGCGACATGCACGGGAAGCTTGGGACAGCCGCCGCCAAAGCGGCTTTGCGGAAACCCCTGGCTGCCGGCCTTGCGAAAGCGGTTTCCGGCATTGTCGACCTCGAGCATGAAGAAAGGCACGCCAGAAGCACCTGGCCGCTGCAGCATGGTCAGCCGGTTTGCCGCCTGCTCGAAGGAGACGCCAAAGCGCGAGCGCAGGACTTCGATGTCGTAGCGTGAGCGAACGGCCGCCGCGTGAAAAGGCTGATAGGGCATCATCAGCGCGTGGGCGGCATAGCGGCCGAGTTCGAAGCGGGCAAGGCGGCGCGCCTCGTCCGTGGCCAGCCTCAGCGCCTGGATCTCGCCGGCGATCGCGACGGTCATGCGGATCAGGCAGGCCTCCATCGCGACTTCACGCAACTGGTCGAATGGTGACAGGCGCTCGGACAGGAACAGGCGCTGCGAGTGGCGGTCGTAGCGGCGGCGCCAGTTCGGCATGGTGGCGACCGGCAGAACCTTGACCACGATGCCGTATTCGCGCTTCAGCCATGCCTTCAATGCGCCAAACAAGTCGTCGCCGGGGTCAAGCACCGACGTGAACGCCTCGGCCTCTTCCTCGAGCGAGGAAAAATGGTTCGGCTGCCGCTCGAAAATCTCGCGCACCTCGTCGATCGGCAGGCGGGCGCCGGAGAGCGCTGTCGTCCGACCCTCGCGCGCCAGAAGCTCGTTGATGTCGGACAGCCGCTCGGCCTGCTCGCGATAGGCGCGGAACAGTTTTATCACCCCGGCGGAGGCATTTGGCGCCGCCTCGGCAAGCTCGATCAGTTCCTGATCTCCCAGCAGTTCGCCAACCAGCAGCGGATCGGTGAACACCTCCTTCAGGGCAGCGACCGATCCCCTTGCCTCGCCCTGAAGCTCGTGCGGATCTACCTTGTAGACGGAGGCCAGCTTCAGGATCAGCTGCACAGTCAGCGGCCGCTGGTTGCGCTCGATCAGGTTGAGATAGGACGGCGAGATGCCGAGCCCCTCGGCCATTGCCGTCTGGGTCAGGCCCTTGGCGTTGCGGATGCGGCGAATGCGCGGCCCGGCGAAAATCTTCTGATCAGCCATCGACCATCCTTGACAGGACTTTACACGACATCAGCCGCGATCCCAGCCTGCTTGTCTTTACAGGATTGACAAATTTACAGCGCCTCCCTGTCAAACGCAACACAGATTTTCCCTTATGTCCGGTGAGGTTTTCTGATTTTTCTGGCTCATTTTGCATCGCAATGTAAATTCAGTCACACAGAAATATTCCCACAACTGGCGCGCGGACGTCGTGCAGAAACCCTTCGGAGCGACCAATGACTGATTTTTACAACCTCGTCCCCTCGGCGCCTGAAGGCCGCTTCGACGGCATTGAGCGTCCCTATTCGCCGGAGGATGTGAAGCGGCTGCGAGGTTCGGTGCAGATCAGGCAGAGCCTTGCCGAAATGGGTGCCAACCGGCTGTGGAAGCTCATCCACGAGGAGGACTTCGTCAACGCATTGGGCGCCATGTCCGGCAACCAGGCGATGCAGCAGGTGCGCGCCGGGCTGAAGGCGATCTATCTGTCGGGCTGGCAGGTTGCCGCCGACGCGAACACCGCCTCGGCGATGTATCCGGACCAGTCGCTCTATCCGGCCAATGCGGCGCCCGAACTGGTCAAGCGCATCAACCGCACGCTGCAGCGCGCCGACCAGATCGAGACCTCCGAAGGCAACGGGCTTTCGGTCGAGACCTGGTTCGCGCCGATCGTCGCCGACGCGGAAGCCGGCTTCGGCGGCCCGCTCAACGCCTTCGAGATCATGAAGGCGTTCATCGAGGCGGGTGCCGCCGGCGTCCACTATGAGGACCAGCTGGCGTCGGAGAAGAAGTGCGGCCATCTCGGCGGCAAGGTGCTGATCCCGACCGCGGCGCATATCCGCAACCTCAACGCCGCGCGGCTCGCGGCCGACGTGATGGCCACGCCCACCCTGGTCGTGGCGCGCACCGACGCGGAAGCGGCAAAGCTGCTCACCTCCGATATCGATGAGCGCGACCAGCCCTTTGTCGACTATGATGCCGGCCGTACGGTGGAAGGCTTCTACCAGGTCAGGAACGGCATCGAGCCTTGTATCGCACGGGCCGTTGCCTATGCGCCCCACGCCGACCTGATCTGGTGCGAGACCTCGAAGCCCGACCTGGCGCAGGCCAAGAAATTCGCGGAGGGGGTGCGCAGGCACCATCCAGGCAAGCTGCTCGCCTATAATTGCTCGCCGTCGTTCAACTGGAAGAAGAACCTCGATGACGCGACGATCGCCAAGTTCCAGCGGGAACTGGGCGCCATGGGTTACAAGTTCCAGTTCATTACGCTGGCCGGCTTCCACCAGCTCAACTACGGCATGTTCGAACTCGCCCGCGGCTACAAGGCGCGGCAGATGTCGGCCTATTCCGAGTTGCAGGAAGCGGAATTCGCGGCGGAGGCCAATGGCTATACCGCGACCAAGCACCAGCGTGAGGTCGGCACCGGCTATTTCGATGCCGTCTCGATGGCGATCACCGGCGGCCGGTCATCGACCACCGCCATGCATGAGTCGACCGAGCACGCGCAGTTCAAGCCGGCGGCGGAGTGAGTTCGCCAAAAAAGACGACCAACAGAGGAAACGCCCGAGAGGGCAAGGACATAGGAGACGACCAATGGCATCCATAAGCCGCGTCAAGGAACGGGCAGAAGAGCAATCGACCACGATGAGCGTCGACCAGCAGGCGACGATCCGCATGCTGGCCAACGATCTGCACAGGCTCAACCAGTCGGTGATGAAGGCGGTGGAGGCGGGCGTCTCGGTGGAGCTCGTGCGCTCCGCAAGGCATCATGGCGGTGACGGCAATTGGGGTGACCTTTTGATCCCGGTCATCGTCACGCAACAGAGCCATGGCTGATCCGAAATCGTCTAGGCGGCCTTTCACCTGCGCAATGAATGCGCAGGTGAATTTTATTTTTACGCAACCAAGCCATGGACAGAGCAGTACAGTACTGTTGCTTTGAATCCACTGTTGTGGAGGACGCCTCCAGGTTCTTTTATTTCAACTTGACAAGGGTGCGATCTCACGCCAATTGTCGCCCAGATTTCAACTCTGCATTGAAATAGGGGCGAACTTCTTGGCCGACTTGGGTGCCCAGTGAACCGCGAGAGCGAGACCGCAAAACATGTGAATCTGGGGACCCGGGATTCAAGCACCAACACGATCCGCGATCTCTCGCGGGTGCTTGTTGTCGGGAAATCGCCGATCAACCGGGTCGTCGTATCAAAGATCGTCGAACGGTCCGGGCTCAGACCAATCTCGGAACCGCCTGATATCGCAGCGAAAACCTTGCGGACGCTGGTGCCGGGAGCGATCGTCCTCGATGGTGGCCCCGACAACAAGGACTGCGACAATCTGATGCCCGGCATCGAAATGTTGCGCCGGACTTCGGGCAAATCGCTTCCTCCCGTGATCCTGCTTTCAACCAAGAATGGCACGCCGGAGAGCCTTGGCCTGGCGAAAGTCGTCGACGTGGTGGTGGCAAAGCCGATCACGCCCGAACGGCTGCAACCGGTGATCGATCGCCTGATCAACCGCTGAGGCAATTCCGGGAAAGTCGTGCCGCGGTTTTCCGCCCGGATTTATTCAAAAAGCAAATAATCGCAGTCGCGATCAGCTTGGCTTCGCGATGCTTTCTATCAGTTCCGGCAATTGACCGAGATCCGATATCTGGCGGAAACGCGGCTCTGCGACTGGCGCCTCGACATGTTCGAGCACCCAGGTCAGTTCGTGCGGCACATGGACACCCCAGCCGCCGGCCTCGATGGCGGGCACCACGTCCGACTTCAGCGAATTGCCAACCATCATGCTCCTCGCCGGGCCGTCGCCATGGCGGTTGAAAAGGCGCGCATAGGTCGCGGCCGTCTTGTCGCTGACGATCTCGACGGCATCGAACAGATCGCCCAGCCCGGAGCCGGCCAGCTTGCGCTCCTGATCGAACAAATCGCCCTTGGTGATCAGCACGAGGCGGAAGGTGCCGGCGAGTTTCTCGACCGTCTCGCGCGCATAGGGCAAGGGCTCGATCGGATGGCCCAGCATCTCGCGACCGGCGTCGAGAATCTCCGATATGACCGAGGCCGGCACGCGCCCGTCGGTGACCTCGATCGCCGTTTCGATCATCGAGAGTGTAAATCCCTTGATGCCGAAACCATAGATCGCAAGGTTGCGCCTCTCGGCCTCCAGCAGTCGCGCCGAGATCTGCTTCTCCTCGCCATGATCGGCCAGCATGGCGGCAAAGCGCTTCTCCGTCATGCGGAAGAATTGTTCGTTTTGCCAAAGCGTGTCGTCGGCATCGAAGCCGATCGTGGTCAGTTCGCTGCTGGTTCGCATCACCGGCTTCTTGAATGCGGGAAGACACCAAACCTAAGCCGAGCGGCGGGCGGTTTTCAACCTGCAACGGAAAATGCCGGCGGTGGCTCCCTTCCCTTCCATCGCGCGGCACGGCTATACTCCGAAATCCGCAACCCAATCTGGTGAATGATGCCGCCTGCAAAAAAGGAAGTCCGTCCGTCGAGCCGCGGAGGACGGGCGCGCATGCCTGCCTTTGTGAAAAACCTGCGTGGTGTGAAGAACTGGAAGGAAGTCAGCGATTGGCTGGAATGGCGCGGCATCGAAGATATCGAATGCATCACACCCGATCAGGCCGGCGTGGCGCGCGGCAAGATGATGCCGTCGAAGAAATTCACCTCCAACACTTCGCTGGCGCTGCCTTCGGCCGTCTTCATGACGACGATTTCCGGCGGCTATCCAGAGGACGGCAACGGCTTCCACTACCCTGAAGACGACGGCGACCTCAAGCTGATGCCGGACCTGTCGACGCTGACGGTGGTACCTTGGGAAGAAGACCCGACGGCGGCCGTGATCTGCGATCTCGTCCACCAGGACGGCCGCTCGGTCGAGTTCACGCCGCGCAATGTGCTGAAGCGCGTCCTTGCAGCCTATGACAGGCTTGGGCTGAAGCCGGTCGTGGCGCCTGAGATCGAGTTCTACCTCGTGCGCAAGAACCCGGACCCGGACTATCCGTTGACCCCGCCCGTCGGCCGCTCGGGGCGCGCGATCGGCGGCGGCGCCGGCTATTCGATCGCCGGCGTCAACGAGTTCGACGAACTGATCGACGACATCTACCATTTCTCCGAAAGCCAGGGGCTGGAGATCGACACGCTCATCCACGAAGAGGGCGCCGGCCAGCTCGAGATCAATCTGCGCCATGGCGACCCGATCGAACTTGCCGACCAGGTGTTCATGTTCAAGCGCACCATCCGTGAGGCGGCACTCAAGCACGAGATCTACGCGACCTTCATGGCCAAGCCGATCCAGGGCCAACCGGGCTCGGCCATGCATATCCACCAGTCGATCGTCGACAAGAAGACGGGCAGGAACATCTTTTCGGCCGAGGATGGTTCCGAAACCGAGGATTTCTTCCATTTCATCGGCGGCATGCAGAAGCACGTGCCGAACGCGTTGGTGATGTTCGCGCCCTACGTCAACTCCTACCGGCGGCTGACGCAGGCGGCGTCGGCTCCCGTCAACAACAAATGGGGCTACGACAACCGCACCACGGCGTTCCGGGTGCCGCGCTCCGACCCCGCGGCGCGGCGCGTCGAGAACCGCATTCCGTCCTCCGACGCCAATCCCTACCTGGCGCTGGCAGCCTCGCTCGCCTGCGGGCTGATCGGCATCACCAGGAAGATCAAGGCCGAGCCGCCCGTGCTGACAACCGCCAACGCGGACGAGATAGACCTGCCGCGCAGCCTGCTCGAAGCCGTGGACCTGTTCGAAGGCGACGAGGAACTCTGCGCGTTGCTGGGCAAGTCCTTCGCCGCCACCTATGCCGCGATCAAGCGCGCGGAATTCGAGACGTTCATGGAAGTGATCAGTCCGTGGGAGCGGGAATATCTGCTGCTCAACGTTTAGGGGAGTAGGGGAGTAGGGGAGTAGGGGAGTAGGGGAGTAGGGGAAAATGACGGAGAAAACGGGCTCCTACAAGGATCTGGTAGTCTGGCAACAAGCAATGGATCTTGTGGTGGCGGTTACGGCGCGACGAAATCCTGGCCCAAGGAGGAGCTTTACGGACTGACCAGCCAAGTGCGGCGAGCCGCAACCTCGGTGCCAGCGAACATAGCCGAGGGCTATGGCAGAGAAGTCCGAGGTTCCTACCAGCAATTTCTCCGTATCGCTCAAGGCTCATTGAAGGAGCTGGAAACTCAGCTTCTCATCGCCGGGCGTATCGGTATCGCGCCGCAAACGACGGCATCCTCGTTGTTGGTAAGCACCGAAAGTGTGGGAAAACTCCTTCGGCTGCTAATCCGTAAACTTGTACTCGACTAGCTTCCCCTACTCCCCTACTCCCCTACTCCCCTAACAGAGCATCATGCCTTATCAATCCCCAATCTCCCCTGGCCGTTCCTGGTATGAGGACACGGCCGGCCCGCGGCCTGAATATCCGGCGCTCGATGGCGACCGGACCTGCGATGTGGTTATTGTCGGCGGCGGCTTTACCGGTTTGTCGGCGGCAACGCATCTGGCAAAGGCAGGGACCAATGTCGTTTTGATCGAGTCCTACCGCTTCGGCGATGGCGCTTCGGGACGCAATGGCGGTCAGCTTGGCACCGGCCAGCGGGCCTGGGCCGAGGATCTGGAGGCCGAATACGGCCTTTCCCGCGCCAGGGCGCTGTTCGATCTTGCCGAGGAGGCCAAAGCCCACCTGCTTGATTTCGCGGCCATCAACCAGATCGATATCGACTACATGCCGGGCCAGCTTTCGGTTGCGCACAAGCCGCGCTATGTCGACGACTACAAGGCTCATGCCGAGATCATGGCCGGCCGTTTCTCCTACCCGCATATTTCCTTCATGGATGCGAAGGAGACGGCGGAGCGGCTGGGCTCGAGCGCCTATTTCGGCGGCACGCGCGACACCGGCACCGGCCATATCCATCCGATGAAGCTGGTGATCGGCACGGCGCGGGTGGCGGCACAAGCCGGCGCGCACCTGTTCGAAGGGACGCCGTCGACCGGCATCATTTCCATCGGGGGCAAGGTCAGGGTCTCCACGCCGAGAGGGACGATCTCGGCGCAGAAATGCCTGATCGCGGTCAATGCCTATGGCGGAACGCTCGAGCCGGTGAGTGCCGCGCACATCATGCCGATCGGATCCTTCATCGGCGCGACCGTGCCGCTGGGTTCGGATTCGAAAGTGTTGCCGGGGGGCGAATCGGTCGACGATTCCCGTTTCGTCGTGCGTTATTTTCGCAAATCCAGGGATGGCCGGCTGTTGTTCGGCGGACGCGAGGTCTATGGCGTCAACGATCCGAAGGACATCCACATCCACATTCGCCGCCAGATCGCGGAACTCTATCCGGCGCTGAGCGATGTCGAGATCACCCACGGCTGGGGCGGTTATGTCGGGATCACGGTGCCAAGAAAGCCGTTCGTGCGTGAAGTGATGCCGAATGTGATCTCGGCCGGCGGCTATTCGGGTCACGGCGTCATGCTGTCCAACTTCTTCGGCAAACTCTATGCCGAAACCGTCACCGGCAACCGCGACCGGATGAAGCTGATCGAGGAATTGAAAATTCCGCCATTTCCTGGCGGCCGCCGGTTTCGGGCGCCGCTGCTTTTCCTCGCACTAAACTGGTTTGCGCTGCGGGACAGGATCTAATGCGTCGTGCAAAAGTGATCTGCCTGGGAAGAACGACGCGCATCAAAACAAGATCTAAAAGCGCGTTGTATAAGTCCGTTTCCACGCGACGTGCTTTAGGCAGGGATTGGATGGCCGTTATCCCATACGATCACGATCTCATGTAATATTGTAATATCTATGTAACATTTGTTGCCCGGGCGACACATTGCGGAATTGCCGGCGAAGGTGCAGAATCCTTGGTAATGGCGTACTGATGCCACAATCGCGAGCGAAAGGTCCGCGTCTGGGCGATTGTTCGGGGATTGTTGCGGGCCTGTCCGCGTTTTGGGACCGATGCTGATCGAACGCATGATTTGCGATATCTGATCGAAAGAACACCGGCCCGCTTATGGAGGTGGCAAGAGTGAGAGAGCCCTTCAGTTTCGGTGCTCCGGAACGTCGGCGCTTTGCCATGCAGTTCGGCTATGACATGCGCCCGTCATTCTGGCAGGGAGTCCGCTCGAACTCGCACCTGGTCATTGCCGCGGTCGGTACCGCAGCCCTGCTTGGCGTTGCCGCGGTGGCACTCTGGCTGGCATTGCCGACCAGCGAGAGGCAAGCGGTCGCCAGCCCCGAGCAGAGCATTCCGAGCATTCCGGTGAAGACGACGAAAGTTTCCCCTTCGGGAACTACGGTGACAGCGGCTGCCGTGACACCGCGGGTAGAGCGCAAGTCCAGCCAGGTCCCACCGACCATGATAGCGGCGGCGGGCAACATACAAGCGCTTGCGGCCAACGATCCTCGCTGGACCGGGGCACAGCAGAAGGCTGCTGCCGCAGCAGCAGATCCCGATCAAACGGCTGCCCCCAGCCAGGTAGCCAAGCAGCCTGAGCCGACGCCTGACAAAACAGCGGCAGCATTCGCCCAATCGTCTACCGATACCGATGCCACCGACGAGCTTGCCAAGGTTGCCGCGCCGAGCCCACCTGCGAACAGCAGCAATCCCGATGGCGCGCAGACCGCCGCCATTCCGGAGACGCAGCCGCAAGTGGCGGACCAAAAGCCCGCGAATGCACAAGACGAGGACAACGCAGCCAAAGCGAAGCCGCGCAAGGTGGCGGCGGCGGGCGGCGGCCGTATCCTCAGGACTGTGACCATGCGCAGTGCTCCGAAGAAGGGCGCTACCTCCATCGGCACGGTGCCTGCCCGGACTTCAGTGCAACTGATAGGCTGCAAGAAGTGGTGCGAGATCGTCTACAACGGCAAGCACGGCTGGGTGTACAAGAGCTACGTCAAGCCCGGCGCGTAATATCCGAAGATTGCCGCATTCAGATGCAGCGGCCGCCATCGACCTCCAGCGCCACGCCGGTGATGAAGGCGGCCTCGTCCGATGCCAGCCATAGCGCCGCGTTGGCGATATCGAGCGGGGTCGACAGCCGCCCGAGCGGGATCGAGGCGCGGAATGTCTCGCGGATCTCGGGCGTGTCGGCGCCCATGAATTTCTCCAGCATGCCGGTCTCGCCGGCGACCGGGCAGAGGCAGTTGACGCGGATGTTCCTGGGCGCGAGTTCCACCGCCATCGACTTGGTGGCGGTGATCGCCCAGCCCTTCGAGGCATTGTACCAGGTGAGGCCGGGCCGAGGCCGCAGGCCAGCGGTGGACGCCGTGGTCAGGATGACGCCACCGCCCTGCCGCTCCATAATCGGCACGACGGCACGCGCGGCGTGATAGATCGCCTTCATGTTGACTGATGTGATCAGGTCGAAAGTTTCCTCGTCGACCTTGAGCATGTCGCCATTGCGGTGGGTGAACCCGGCGTTGTTGACCATGATGTCGATGCGGCCGAAGGCGCTTTTGGCCGCATAGACCATCTCGTCGAACTCGGAGCGCAAAGAAACATCGGTCTGCGTCCAGATCGCCGCGTCGCCGATCTCGCCTGCGACGCGTTCCGCCCCCTTGGCGTTGAGATCGGCGACAACGACCCTGGCGCCCTCTTGCGCGAAGCGCTTGGCCATACCTTCGCCGAAGCCTGATGCCGCACCGGTGATAATGGCGACCTTGTTTTCCAGACGCATGCGTTACCGCTCCTTGGGTACATCGCGCAGCTTGCGCGAAAGGGCTGACAGTCCGGCCGGTGCCGCGACAGGTACGATTTCTCCCTTACAGCATGTCGCGGCGAATAGGATTCGCCCGACCTGCTGCAAGCTTCTGATTTTATGCATGTCGTTATCCCGGAACCGAGGACACTTCCGGGCGACATGCATTAGCTTTCGTCACATTCACGTTCTATGCTGCAACTGCGAAAGCTTCCGGAGTCTTCGTTCACCGACAAGCCTCCCGGTACCGTCAGTGTCAAGCGCACAGGGCGACCCAATCAATATCCAGCGATTGGTCCTCGATGTGACAGCATGGCACTGGAAAATTTAAATCGATTAGAATATATCAGCCGCGTACTCGCGACCGGCGTCACAGCGGACAGACCATGACCAGCCAGATCATCCCCGTCGACCCTTTCGACTTCATCATCTTCGGTGGTACCGGCGACCTGTCGGAGCGCAAGTTGCTGCCGTCGCTCTACTATCGCCAGCGCGACCATCAATTCTCCGAGCCGACGCGCATCATCGGCACGTCGCGCTCGAAAATGAGCGACGAGGAGTTCCAGGCCTTCGCCAGGCAGGCGATTTCGGACCACGTCAAGTCGGCCGATATCGATGCCAAGGAGTTGAAGACCTTCCTCGCACGGCTTTCCTACGTCCCGGCCGATGCGACGAGCGGCGCCGGCTTCGACAAGCTAAAAAAGGCGATTGGCGAAAGCGACCACATCCGCGCCTTCTACCTGGCCGTGGCGCCGGCGCTGTTCGGCGATATCTCGCACAAGCTCAAGGAGCACAATCTGATCACGCCGAATTCGCGCATCGTGCTGGAGAAGCCGATCGGCCGCGACCTCGCCTCGGCGCAGGCGCTCAACGACCTGGTCGGCGACGACTTCCATGAAAGCCAGATTTTCCGCATCGATCATTATCTCGGCAAGGAGACAGTGCAGAACCTGATGGCGCTGCGCTTTGCCAATGCGCTCTACGAGCCGCTGTGGAACTCCGCCCATATCGACCACGTGCAGATCACCGTCGCCGAGACCGTCGGCCTGGAAGATCGCGTCACCTATTACGATAAGGCCGGTGCGCTGCGCGACATGGTGCAGAACCACATGCTGCAGCTGCTTTGCCTGGTCGCCATGGAAGCGCCGTCGTCGATGGACGCCGACGCGGTGCGCGACGAGAAGCTGAAGGTGTTGCGGGCGCTGAAGCGCATCAACGGCAATGAAGCGCCGAAGCACACCGTGCGTGGCCAGTATCGTGCCGGTGCGTCGGCGGGCGGACCGGTGAAAGGTTATGTCGAGGAACTCGGCAAGGACAGCGACACCGAGACCTTCGTCGCCATCAAGGCCGAGATCGGCACCTGGCGCTGGGCAGGTGTTCCGTTCTATCTCAGGACCGGAAAGCGGCTGGCGACCCGGGTTTCTGAAATCGTCATCGAGTTCAAGCCGATCCCGCATTCGATCTTCGGCGACAGCGGCGCTGGGCCGATCTTCGCCAACCAGTTGGTCATCCGGCTGCAGCCGGACGAAGGCGTCAAACAGTTCATCATGATCAAGGATCCAGGCCCGGGCGGCATGCGGCTGCGCCAGATCTCGCTCGACATGAGTTTCGCGCAGTCTTTCGACGGCCGCGCGCCCGACGCCTATGAACGGCTGATCATGGATGTCATCCGTGGCAACCAGACCCTGTTCATGCGTCGCGACGAGGTGGAAGCCGCCTGGAAGTGGATCGACCCGATCCAGAATGCCTGGGAAGGCGCCAAGCAGGAAGCACAGGGCTATACGGCAGGCACATGGGGGCCGTCGGCCTCGATAGCGCTGATCGAACGCGACGGGCGGACATGGCACGAGAGCAATTGAACAGCGCCAGCTATAACTGGAATGCCTTTGCCGACCGTCCGCAGCTGGCCTCGGCGCTGGCTGCAAAGGTGGCCGATCGCCTAACGAGGGCGATCGACCGGCGCGGCAGGGCGTTTCTGGCTGTCTCCGGCGGCACGACGCCGGCAAAATTCTTTGCCGATCTCTCCGCAGCGCCGATCGCCTGGGACAAGGTGATCGTGACGCTGGTCGACGAACGCTTCGTGCCGGCCTCCTCGCCGCGATCGAATGCCGGGCTGGTGGCCGCGAACCTGCTGCAGAACGCGGCCAAGGCCGCCCGTTTCGTTCCGCTCTACCACGAGGCGGCCGGCATCGAGGATGCCGCGACATCCGACGATGCGGCACTGCGATCCCTGCCCTGGCCGCTCGACGTCGTGGTGCTCGGCATGGGACCAGACGGCCACACCGCCTCGTTCTTTCCTGACGCCGACGATCTGCCGAAGTTGCTCGACCCGGCCTCCGACAGGATGATCCTGCCGGTCCATGCCAAAAGCGCCGGAGAGCCGCGGCTGACCCTGACGCTCGCCCGCATCATCGATGCGGATTTCCTCGCCTTGCACATAGAGGGCGAGGACAAGCGCGTCGCCTTCGACAACGCTGTCGCGCCCGGACCGCGCAAGCCGATCCGCGCCGTGCTCGACGCATCGCCCAAACCCGTGGAGGTTTTCTGGGCGCCCTGATTTCAAGTTTACAAATGGTCCCGGCAACGGCGGGAGGATGTTTCCGGGACCTCGGCTGAAAGGACCTGATGCCATGACCGCAAGACGCGATATCGAAACCATCACCGAGCGGATACGCCAGCGCTCCAAACCGGGCCGAGAGCGTTACCTGAGCCGTATCGCCGAAGCGTCGAACCAGACCGCCAACCGGTCGGTGCTGTCCTGCGGCAATCTTGCCCACGGCTTCGCGGTGTGCAGCCCCTCGGAAAAGCTGGCGCTCGGCGCCGACAAGGTGCCCAATCTCGGCATCATCACCTCCTATAACGACATGCTGTCGGCGCATCAGCCCTTCGAGACCTTCCCTGCCCTGATCAAGCAAGCCGCGCACGAGGCCGGAGGCATCGCCCAGGTCGCAGGCGGCGTGCCGGCGATGTGCGATGGCGTGACACAAGGCCAGCCCGGCATGGAGCTGTCGCTGTTTTCGCGCGACGTGATCGCCATGGCAGCCGCGATCGGCCTGTCGCACAACATGTTTGACGCCGCCGTCTATCTGGGCGTCTGCGACAAGATCGTGCCGGGACTGGTGATCGCCGCACTCACCTTCGGCCATCTGCCGGCAGTGTTCATCCCGGCCGGGCCGATGACGACAGGCCTGCCCAACGACGAGAAGGCCAAGGTTCGCCAGCTCTATGCCGAGGGCAAGGCAGGTCGCGCCGAACTCTTGGAAGCCGAGTCCAAGTCTTACCATGGGCCGGGCACCTGCACCTTCTACGGCACGGCGAACTCCAACCAGATGCTGATGGAGATGATGGGCCTGCACACGCCGGGCGCGTCCTTCGTCAATCCAGGCACGCCGCTGCGTGATGCCTTGACCCGCGAAGCGACGAAGCGGGCGCTGGCGATCACCGCACTCGGCAACGCCTATACGCCTGTCGGCCGGATGATCGACGAACGCTCGTTCGTCAACGGCATCGTCGGCCTGCACGCCACCGGCGGCTCGACCAACCACACCATCCACCTGATCGCCATGGCGGCGGCCGCCGGCATCGCGCTGACCTGGCAGGACATTTCCGATCTCTCGGAAGCGGTGCCGCTGCTCGCGCGCGTCTATCCGAACGGCCTAGCCGACGTGAACCATTTCCACGCGGCGGGCGGGCTCGGCTTCCTGATCCGCGAACTGCTCGACGAAGGTGTCCTGCACGAGGATGTGCAGACAGTGTGGGGCGAAGGCCTGCGGCCCTATGCGGTCGAGGCAAAGCTCGGCGCCGACGGCAGCGTGCTGCGCGAGGCTTCGCCGCGCATAAGCGGCGACGAAAAGGTGCTGGCGCCGTTCAACAAGGCGTTCCAGCCGACGGGCGGGCTGAAAGTGCTGGCGGGCAATCTCGGCCACGCTGTCATCAAGACCTCCGCCGTCAAGCCGGAGCGGCGCGTCATCGAGGCGCCGGCCAAGGTGTTCGACAGCCAGCAGGGGCTGAACGACGCCTTCAAGGCCGGCACGCTCACCGGTGATTTCATCGCCGTCATCCGCTTCCAGGGGCCGAAGGCGAACGGCATGCCGGAACTGCACAAGCTGACCACCGTGCTTGGCATCCTGCAGGACCGCGGCCAGCGTGTCGCGCTGGTCACGGACGGACGCATGTCGGGCGCCTCCGGCAAGGTGCCGGCGGCGATCCATGTGACGCCGGAAGCGGTCGAGGAAGGACCGATCGCGCGGATCCATGACGGCGACGTCATCCGCCTCGACGCCGATGCCGGCACGCTGGAGGTGCTGGTGCCAGGGACCGAGCTCGCGCTGCGCCGCACGGCCGAAGCCGACCTGATCGGCAACGAGTTCGGCTTCGGCCGCGAGCTGTTCGCCGGTTTCCGCCAATTGGTAGGGCGTGCCGACCACGGCGCCGGTGCGTTCGGAACCGTCTGACGCATTCTGTACGGCATGAAAAAGGGCGGCTCGTGGCCGCCCTTTTTGCTGGTCGACATCGCGAGCCTTATTGCACCGTCAATTCAACCCGCTCGCCAGCCTTCACGGTCACGGTGCCTTCCTTCTTGCTGTTGTCCGACTTCTCCGAGACCACCGCGTAGTCGCCCGCCGCTATCGCGGCCTGATACTTCTCGTCATAGGCGTAGCCGATCGACTTGCGATTGCCATTGATGTCCTTCTTCGTCTCGAAAATCTCGATCTTGGAGGTGCCGGGCGCCGTAATAGCCAGCACGCCGGCGTCCATGGCGACCTTGAGGTCCTGGAACTCGCCGACCTTGACGCTGAAAGGCTGTTCCACGACCGCGAGGTCAACCGTCGCGATCAACACATAGTCATCCGGCGGCAGGTCGAACTTGCTGTCGGGGCCATAGGCATACGTGACCTCGTCGCGGGTGCCATCGATCTTCTTCTTGGCCTTGAGCACCTTGAAGCCGATGCCTGAACCATCGGCCTTGTCGCCTCCGGCCGCATAATATGCGTTGGCAAGGACATGGCCGACGCCGACGATGATGTCCTTGTCGATCACCCTGCCGGCAGCGAGCGGAATCGTTTCGGTGACCACGCCCTGTCCGATCGTGACGGTCACTTTCTCGTCGCCGGCCGGCAACACGACTTTCGTGTCTCCATAATAGGTCGGGGGGTTGCCGACGCCCGGATAGGCGATCACGACAGCCGCCCCGCTCACGACATCCGCACCTTGGCTGGGACGCGGATGCAGGATAAGCGTGCCGGCATTCAAGGTGAACAGCGGCTTGTAGACCTGGCCTGCCTCGATCTTGACCTTCTGCTCCACCTTGGCCTCGCCGTCGCGCGCGACGACGATGTAGTCGCCTGGTTCCAGATTGGCTTTGTAGTCGCCGTATTCGGTGGTGATGTTGTCGCCGCGCGTGCCGTCCGATTTGGCCTTGTAGACTTCCCAGGCATTGCCGTCGGTGACGGGATCGCCGCCCTCGGCCAGCACAACGGTCGGCATGAAATTGAACTCGGACTTCGCCGGCTCAGGCGCTGGTGCCGGTGCTGGCTCGAGCGTCGGTGCCGGGGCCGCCACAGTCTCGACCAGCGCTTCCTGCAGCGCCTTCTCGTCGGATGCCTGGATGTATTTGCCGCCGGTGTTGTCGGCGAGGCAGGCGATCTGCTTGCCTTCGTCGGCGGTCAGGCCGAAGCCGACGACATCGGCGGTGAAATCGACGCCGGAGGCTTCGAGTTCCTTGCCAAGCGCACAAGGATCGCCGCCGCAGGTTTCGAGCCCGTCGGTGATGAGGACGACGGTCGCCTTGTCCTCGGTGTATCTCAGCGCTTCGGCCGCCTGCTTGACGGCTGCCGTCAGCGGCGTCTTGCCGAGGAACTTCATACTGTCGGCGGCCGCCGAGATGGCGCTTGCCGAGCCCGCCTGGGGCGGCACGATAAGCTGGATGTCGTCGCAGCTGCCTTTCTCACGATGGCCATAGGCCATGAAGCCGATCTCGTCGGCGGCGGGAACCGATTGAAGCACGGTCCTCAGCGATTCGCGGGCGATTTCGAGCTTGGGCTTGCCATCGATCTGCGCCCACATCGATCCCGACGCGTCGAGGATGATGATGATCTTGTTGGCGGCAAAGCCGAATGTCGTCGTCGACAAAAGGAGGATCGCCGCAGCGAAGCTCCGCGCAAGTATCGCCATCGAAATCTCCTGAATAGCCACCCCGTCCGCCGGCTGAAGCTATTTGAGCGCGTGCCGGGACACAAGCCATCGCTGTCAACGAAGCTCGCATAGGCTCTGCGTACCTAATTCAGTATGTGGTGCGGCGCTCTTCCGAGGGCGGGCGGCCAAATTGCAGCCGATAGCTCTGGGCAAAATAGGAATGCGAGGTGAAGCCGGTCGCGATCGCCACGTCGAGGATCGGCATGTTGGTCTGACGCAGCAATTCGCGGGCCCGCTCCAGCCGAAGCCGCATATAGTAGCGCCCGGGCGTGACGTTGAGATGGCGCAGGAACAGCCGCTCCACCTGGCGCACCGAAAGGCCCGCCGACTTGGCGAGCTGTACCGCCGACAGCGGCTCGTCGAGATGGTCGGCCATCAGTTCGACGATGCGCCTGAGCTTCTCCGACTTGCCCGTCAGGTCACGCTCCGGCCCGACGCGCTGGCGGTCTCCGGCGGAGCGGATGCGCTCGTGCTGAAACTGGTTGGCGACGCCATTGGCGAGGTTGGAGCCGAAATCGCCGCGCACGATCTCCAGCATCAGATCGATCGAGGTGGTGCCGCCGGCGCAGGTGTAGCGCTTGCGGTCGATCTCGAAGACATTGCCCGTGCAGTTGATGTCGGGAAAGCGCTCGACGAAGCCGGCGCGGTTTTCCCAATGGATGGTGCAGCGATAGCCTTCGAGCTGGCCGGCCTCGGCCAGCAGGTAGGATCCGACCGACAAAGCACCCAGCGCGTTGCCGCGCCGGCCCCAGCTGCGCAAGGCCGCCAGAACCTTGCTCTTGCCCGGAAATTCCGTCGTCAGGCCGACCGAGACGAAGAGTATGTCGACCGGCGGCAGATCGGCGACGGCGTAGTCGATCTTGAGCGGCAGGCCGTTGGAGGCCATCACCGGATCGCCATCGGCGGACACCGTCGTCCAACCGTAGAAATCGCGACCGAGCAGGCGGTTTGCCGACCGGAACGTGTCGATCGCGGCGGCCAGCGAGAACATGGAGAACTTGTCGACCAGCAGGAAAGCGAACTGCCGGCCTCCTTGAACGGGATCATTCGTGACCGGCCGTTCCGGGGAAATAGTGGGATTCGGCAAAGCTGCGGCTTTCAGGGTCAACCCGGGCTTAGAAGGAAGGCCGCTTCAATCCGGCCGCAAGGTAGGCCGAAGCTAACGTATTGGCCATCAGCATGGCAATGGTCATCGGCCCGACACCGCCGGGCACCGGGGTAATCGCGCCCGCCGCCTTGGCCGCCTCGGCATAGGCGACATCGCCGACGAGACGCGACTTGCCTTCGCCCTTCTCGGGCGCGGGAATGCGGTTGATGCCGACATCGATAACGGTGGCGCCAGGCTTGACCCAATCACCCCTGATCATTTCCGGCCGGCCAACGGCGGCGACAAGGATGTCGGCCGTGCGGGCAAGCTCCGGCAGGTCCTTGGTGCGGCTGTGGGCGATGGTGACGGTGCAGTTGGCGGCAAGCAGCAGACTGGCCATTGGCTTGCCGACGATGTTGGAGCGGCCGACGACGACCGCGTTGAGGCCGGACAGGTCCTTGCCGCGCACGCGCTCGATCAGGAGCATAGAGCCGGCGGGCGTGCAGGGAACGAACGCCGTGTCGAGTTCGCCGGTGCCGAGCTTGCCGACATTGATGAAATGGAAGCCGTCGACATCTTTCTGCGGCGCGATGGCCTGGATGATCTTGCCGGCATCGACATGGGCGGGCAGCGGAAGCTGGACCAGGATACCGTTGATGGCCGGGTCGGCGTTGAGCTCGGCGATGAGCTTGAGCAGTGCCGCCTCTGACGTCTCGGCCGGCAGCGTGTGCTGAAGCGAGTGAAAGCCGCATTCCTTGGCGGTGCGGGATTTGGAAGCGACATAGACCTGGCTCGCCGGATCCTCGCCGACGATGACCACGGCCAGACCTGGCTTGGCCTTGCCCTTGACAACCAGCTCGGCGGTCAGCGCCTTGACCGATCGCACCACGTCTTCGGCAACGCTCTTTCCGTCAATCACTTCGGCCATGGACCACCCTCAATATCGTTCCGCCCAACGCCGCTTTCGAGAACACAATGCAGCGGCGCAGGCAATCTGCAGCGCGGCATTGTCACGAAAATACAAGCTCGCAATCCCGTCAAAGCGCCTTCCCATGCCGTTTACGCGAAACCGGCATGGTTTTGTTCGGCCTCCGCAACCTATCTGGTGGCTCAGAAGTAGCGGCGACGGGTGCGGCTTTCCGTGAGTTCGCGGACCGCTTCGTGGAATTCGCGCAGGCTGGCGCGAATCTCTTCGACCGATGGTTGTTCGCCACCCTCCTTGACCGGGATCGGCCTCGCATGCGGGGCGGCTGGTGGCCGCGTCGGAGCGGGCGGCGGCGGGTACGGCATCTGCGCCGCATAGGGTCCCGCCGTGGCTTGCGTATGACCCGCCTGCGACCAGGGCTGCGCCGGAGGATAGCCCATCGGCTGCGCATAGGGGGAGGATGGCAAGGGCGGAGCTGGATGCAGTCCCCATTGCGGCATCAGGGGCGAGCGCGAGGGCGACGCCATTTGCCGCCCATACCCGGCCTCGGAGCCTGGCTGGAAAGGCGACTGCGAATAATCCAGGCCGGCCGCCTGACGAGGTCCGAAACCAGGCTTCGGATACGTAGGGAATATCGGAACGTTGGCCGGCCGTCCGTTGTCGGCGAAGGCGGGTAGGCCGAACTCGCTGGACAGGTCGTCGGCTTCGACCGACGGCTTGCGGGACATGGCCTTGCGCAATCTCGATATGAGTGCGCCGATCCTTCCGGGGCTTTCGTCCGTACCGCCATTGGAAGATGGGCCGGCTCTGCCCGTTGCGCGGGATCCGGTTGCATCATGAGCGCGACCCGCCGCTGGAGGTTCTTCCGGCGCCAACCTTGCGCGCGGCATCTCGGGAGGCAGATCGCTGGTGCCGATCTGTCCCCGCGAACGCCAGGCGTCGTCGGCTTCAAACGGCTGCTCCTCGTCAGGGGGGAACCGCGAAGCCTCACCGGCGACAGACTGCGGCGGGCTCGCCTTCGTCTCGCGCCGGGAACGGGCCAGGCGATGTCGGGTGGCGGCATCCTCGCGCCATGAGGGGTCCGCGCGGTCTCCTATCGACACCAGCGACGCGTCGTCCTCGCCACGCAAGGCCTCGCCAAGCGCCAGCAAGGAGCGCTCGCGCTTCCAGTCCTCACGGTTTTTCCTGTCGACCATTGTCGTGGAGCTTTACTCTTTAGTCGCTTGGCGGCGGCGGTCGGCCATTCATTAAGCCACGCTAAACAGGCATGGGAAACAAAAGGTTAATTTGCGGAGGATGATGGCAGGAATTCACGCCATGGTTGCGGCAACTTTCAACACATCTGAAAGCTTCAGAACCGTGCTGATGGGCATCCCTGCCCTTTGCGTGGCGACCTATCTCATCGCACAGTTGCGCGACTACATGCGCATTCCGCTGCGCAAGGAGAACAGCTATCTCGGCGATTGCTTCATGATGGTGGTGCTGTTCACCGCATTCAACGCCGATCGCGGTGCGCATGCCCGTCCAGCGGTCCTGAGAGGGCTTCCCCACCGATCCGCGAGCGTCTATGTCATGGCCTTTCCTAGGAGGGCTCTCGATGACGATCAGGCTTGTTCTCGCCGGCTGCGGCAATATGGGTTACGCCATGCTCTCGGGCTGGCTGAAGTCCGGCAAGCTTGCACCCTCGGCGGTTTTCGTGGTCGAGCCCAATGGAGACCTGCGCCAGCGCGCGGCGACTCTGGGCTGCGGTACGGCGGCGGAAGCCGGAGGTATTCCGGCGGATGCCGTGCCTGAACTCGTCGTCATCGCCGTGAAGCCGCAGGTGATCCGTGACGTCGCCGCCGCCTACAAGCGCTTCGGCGACGGCCGCACCACTTTTGTAAGCATCGCCGCCGGCACGCCCGTCGCTACCTTCGAGCAGGTCCTGGGCAACCGTGCGCCGATCGCGCGCTGCATGCCCAACACGCCGGCCGCCATCGGCAAGGGCATGATGGTGGTGTTTTCCAATCCCCTGGTTTCCGGAGACACCAAGCGTTTCGTCGCCGACCTCTTGTCGGCCAGCGGCGAAGTGACCACCATCGATGACGAGAGCCTGATGGATGCGGTGACCGCCGTGTCCGGATCGGGTCCGGCCTACATCTTCCATTTCATCGAGGCACTGACCGTTGCCGCCGAGAAGGCCGGGCTCCCGACGGCAACCGCCAAGCTGCTTGCCATGCAGACCGTCTACGGCGCCGCATCGCTCGCCGCCGAAAGCCAGGAGGATCCGGGTGTGCTGCGCCAGCAGGTGACCAGCCCTAACGGCACGACGGCAGCCGCGCTTGCCGTGCTGATGGGCGAGGATCGGCTGACAAACCTGCTCACGCAAGCGGTGGAAGCGGCGCGACTAAGGTCGATCGAACTGGGCAAGTAGGCTGTGGGTCCGGCGTCATCAGGGCGACTGCGGGTACCGATGCGACGACGTTATGGATTGCTCCACATCTCGTCGATTTCGTCCTTGCTCACAGCCCGGCCAAGGCCGCCCGCTTTGGACCCGAGATCATCGGCAATGCGGCTAGGCGTCTGCAAGGGATGCTTGTTCTTGTTCTCTCACCAATTCATTTTCAAGCGCATCGATAACCGCTCTGGTCATAGAAACCTTGCGTCCTGCGGCAAGCTGAAAAGCTAACTCACGCGCACGTGGGTTGCTGATCCGAAGGTTCATGGGACCAACCTCTTAACGTCAAGCTCCGTACAGCATCTCATCTTGCAGCCGGCGCAGCGCAAACAACCTGGTCGTCTGGTCGGGCGCTGCATTGTCGGCGGTCAGCAACTCGCCTTTCCTGACCGGTTTCAGCACCTTGCCGCCCTCGAGCAGGCCGACCGGGACGGCGTGTTGGGCGCGGGCTTCGCCGACGGTCACGGTCCAGGAGCGGTAGCAGGTTTCGCCGATCGCATCGAAGGTCTCGCCAGCGGCGAGATCGCGCTTGGCGACGGCGCAGACCTCGGCGACCGGCCTCGGCAGCGGCACCATGTCGGGCTTGCCGAACAGCACGATGCGGGCCGCTGTCAGCGGCACTTCCAACGAGGTTAGGTGATATGGTCGAAACAGGCTGTAATAGGGGCCATGGCCGATATGCAGGTCATCCATGCGCTCGATGATGCGCGGATGCGTCGCCTCGACGATGACGAAGACACCAGGCGCCACACCCTTGCCGATCGTGTAATCGACAACGCCCTTTTTCAGCAGGAGGCCACCGTCCTCGCGCGGGATCAGCACCTTGACGAGGTCGTCGCGGTCGGCCTTGGGGCCGTGCATGCCAGGCACGTCGGGCACCAGTCCGGTCGCATTGGCGATGGCGCACATCTCGACCATGGTCTTGGAGCCATCGACGAACTCGACCAGCATGCGCGGGTTCATGTTGCGGCGGGCCGCCTCGTCGCGATAGTCGTCGGGCACGGCATCATGGTTGAGCGGGTTGTTCTTGCCCTTGCCGGCCGAGACGATGGTCAGGCCGAGTGCGGACGCGAACTCGATCAGTTCCATGCAGCTTGACGGCTCGTCGCCGGCGCCGACCGAATAGACGACGCCAAGCCGATCGGCCTGCTGCTTGAGATAGCAGCCGATGGTGACGTCGGCCTCGACATTCATCATCACCAGATGCTTGCCATGCTCCATCGCCATCAGGTCAAAATCGGCGGCAACGCCGGGTTTTCCCGTGGCGTCGATGACCACGTCGATCAGTGGATTGGTCACCAGCATCTCGTTCGAGGTGATGGCGATCCTGCCGCTTTCGATGGCGTCTGTGACTTTCGATGCAGTGTCGGCTTCAACCGCCATCGCCTCGTCGCCATAGGCGATGCGGATGGCGTCACGCGCGGTGTGCGGGCGCCGGGTCGAGACGGCGCAGACCGAAATGCCCGGCATCAGCATGCCTTGGGTGACCAGGTCGGTGCCCATTTCGCCCGAGCCGATGACGCCGATGCGCACGGGGCGGCCCTCGGCGGCGCGTCTGGCGAGATCGCGGGCAAGTCCCGTCAAAGCGACATTGGTCATGCAGGGAATGTCCACAGCTTCTTGATTTGGGGCCGAGTTAGCAGGGACTGGTCCCCTGTGCCAACGAAACCACTCGCGACCGGCGATTTCCAACGGAATCGCTGGGAAAATCCGCCTTCGCCGCGCATTATTGGCCCAGGGTTGCGAATTGACATTGTCGTGACGGCTTCAGACCACCCTGACGTAACTCGTCATGCCTGATTTCTGATGCTCGATGATGTGGCAATGCAGCAGCCAGTCGCCGGGATTGTCGGCGACGAAGCCCAGGCTCACCTTCTCATTGGGCTGGATGAGATAAGTGTCCGAAATCAGCGGCTGCACCGGACGCGTCGAGGACGACAGCACCTTGAAGCTCATGCCATGCAAATGCATTGGATGCGATTGCGGGGTCAGGTTCTCCATGTCGATGACGTAGCTTTTGCCGAGCTTCAGTTCGGCCAAAGGCGCGGTCGGATCGGGTGTATCGCCCGGCCACGGCACCTTGTTGATGGCCCAGAAACTGTAGCCGAGCGACCCGCAGATGCTGTCGCTCGGGACGTTCTCCGCCGTGGCGCTGAGCGCCAGCGAAATATGCTGGGCGGTAGTGAGATCGACCTCGGGCACCGGATTGGCCTCCAGCGGTGCGAGATCGCGGCTGTCGCGTTTGAGGGAAGCTCCAACCGCGCGCAGCGTCGCCAAGGCTTTCGGCTTGGTACCCCTGACGTCCCGCAAGGTCACAAGCGCGCCCTCGTTGTCGGGCATGCGGACAGCGAGTTCCAGACGCTGACCGGGTCCGATCAATAGGGCGTCGGGTGCAAAACGCTGCGGCACCGGGTTGCCGTCCAGCGCGATGACATCAGCTTCGGCGCCGTCGACGCGAAAGGCGTAGATTCGGGTGACATCGGTGATTGCAACGCGCAGTCGCACCAACCCGCCGGCCGGCGCGTCATATTGTGGCTGGTCGAGCCAGTTCGCCGTGCGCACCGTGCCGTAGGTGCCGGTCCTGGCCGCATCGCGCGGTCGGAACTGGTCGATGAACTGCGCGTCGTCGCCAAGGCGCCAGTCGCGCAGGTTGAGGACAAATTCGGCGTCGAACTTTGGGTCGTTCGGGTTTTCGACCACGATCACACCGGTCAGGCCGTGCCCCATCTGTTCCAGCGTGTTGCAATGCGGATGATACCAGAAGGTGCCGGCGTCGGGCGGCGTGAAGGCATAGTCGAAATGGTCGCCGGTGTAGACGTAAGGCTGCACCAGGAAGGGCACGCCATCCATCTTGTTCGGCAGGCGAATGCCGTGCCAGTGGATGGTTGTCGGATCATCGATGGCGTTGACCAGGCGCGCGGCAAAAGGCTCGCCCTTTTTCATCCTGATCACCGGAGGCATGCCGGCGTTGCCGTAGGTCAGCACATCCCTGGTCTGGCCGACATCCATCAGATTGGCCTGGATTTTCGCGGTCCGCAGCACCACCGGTTCAGGCGTGGTCGCGGCCCAGCCGCCAATCCTGCCGATCGCGGCAAGCCCAAAACCGCTCGCGCCAGCGATGGCGGCGGTTTTGAGAAGTGCGCGGCGTGTGATCATGATGCGCTCCAACGGAAAAGCTGACTAGCCTCCACATCTTTTGCCGTTCATAGCCGGACTGGCACCCGTTTGCCAACGACACCGGTCAGGACGGCGGCTTCTCGCTTGCCAGTGAACGGATGCGCTCAAGCTTTGTTATTTGAAGCTGGCGATGGGCAGGAATTTTACCGCCGAGCCGGTGAAGCGGCGGTGGTCGGAGGTCCGTCGTCGTGGCTGGAATCCATCGAGATAGACCTGCACCGGCGCCGTGCGAATGAAATTGGCGGCAATGATGGTCGAGCCGGTTCGGCCGGTGATGCGGCGACCTGTCTCAAGCGGCACGTTGACGGCGGTGGCTTCGGGATCGAGACCTGGCTGGACGCGGTCGGCCTTGGGGCTGGTCCTGATGCGATCTTCGGGTTTCGATGCGGGGAGTGCAACCCGCTGGCCGGCCAGCGGATCGAGACCGTCGTCGGCGTGATGCATGGCCAGCAAGGCACCGATTGCATCGGCAGGTCTGGCCGCCGCCGGCTGACGCGCGGGGCCAGTCTGGCCTTCGGGTCGCCATGTCGGGATAGGGATGTCGAGCGCCAGCATGTCGGCACCAGCAATCGCGGAGGCGGCATTCATCTTGGCCAAGGGAATTTCGCCGCCGGTCGCCGCCGGTTCAGCCGCCGTGGATGCGCTGGCTACGCCGAACGGCACGGTTTGCGGGGTTGGAATGCTGGCAGCGAGCCCGGCGCGCGGTGCGAAGGCGGGTACCGGCACCGTGCCGGGCGCCATCGCCATGACAATCGCTTCCGGCGTCTTCGCGGGCGTTTCTTCAGCCGGATCGGCGGAAGCCATCCGGATGTCCGCCCGCTGGGCCGCCTCCGGCGCCACGATAGCGATGCCCTGTCCGGCCGCCTTGGGTTCACCAGCCGTCTTGGGTTCACCAGCCATCCTGGGTTCAACGGACTTGGCCGAGTTGCGTGGCGCAGGCGCCGCTTGCGCGGCATCGTCGGCTTCGTCCGCGCCGGGCCCGCCCAAAAGCGTTGCCAGCAGACCACGCGCCGGCTTGCGCTGGCCGTTGTCGGCGCTTGCCAGCTCGATGCTGGGCGTGCCGGCGGCCTTGCGGGATTTGTAGGCGGCAAACGCCTGGTCGTAGCCAGGCAGCGGTCGGCCGTCGGTCGGCACATGCAGCGTATTGCCGTTCGGGAAGACCCTGGCCAGTTCCTGGCGGCTGATACCGGGCCAATGCCGCACATTGCCGACATCCATGTGTATGAACGGCGAACCGGAAGTCGGGTAATAGCCGACGCCGCCGCCCTGCATCTTCAGGCCGATGTCGCGCAGCTTTTTCAGCGGCACATCCGGCAGGAAGAAGTCCATGGCGCGGCCAACCATATGCTGGCTTTCCCGGGCCACCCCTTTCGAGCGGCCGCGCAGCATGGCGTTGGTCGCCGGCGAGCGATAGGCGCTGACCACATGGATATAGGCTGTAGAGCCGCTGGCGCGGTAAGCCTGCCAGACCAGGTCGAGCAGACGCGGATCCATCCTGGTCGGTTCGTTGCGGCGCCAGTCGCGCAGCATGAAATTGATCTTCTTCAGTCCCGCCTGATCGTAACGCCCGTTGCGCTTGAAGACGACCTCGGCCTTCTCGCCCGTATGGAGATGCTGAATTCGCAGAGAGCGCGTTTCGGCGAACGCATCGGTGATGCACATGCAGAAGAAAGCGACCATGAAGGCCGGCAACCGGGTCCACCAGCGGAAACCGCCGGGCGCGTTCTGTTGGCTTTCAATCACGCTCATGCCTTGGACATCGTTCCTGTTTCGGGCGATTTGAGGTCTTCGCCGGATGCGGAGCCTTCTTTTCAGCGCCCTCTCCGGCGATGGCTTGATCGGGCGAACAGGCAGCCGTCCCACAACACGTCATGTCGAAGAACAGCATCTTGGTTAATGAATCGTGTCATGCCGAGCATGCGTTTCGACTGAAGATTGCCGAAGCCTCGTCTTTGGGGAAGCCACGTTGTCTTCCGGCTGAACGCGCCAACGGCGGATGCCATCGCACTGTAGCTGGCGGCTGCCGACTGGTATGGACAGACCTGAAGTGCCAGCGTGACGGGTGGTTTCAAGCAGCGCCGCAAGGGCCGGCCGACTGCCAGCAACCCGGATAGTCGCTCCTGTACTCAGTTCCACCACCGCAGGAAACCTTTTGTGCAGTTGACCATTTTAGTTACAACAGGGAGGAGAAGCTGAATGGCATCCGTCCGATACATCGTTGAGAATGTCGACGAGGCGGTCGCGTTCTATCGAGACAATCTCGATTTCAAGGTCGACAAGCATAATCCGGGCAAGTTCGCCGCGCTGTTGCGCGATGACCTGACGCTGTATCTCAGCGCCCCAGGTGCTGGGAGCGGCGGTCAGGCGGGTGGCGATCCAAAGCCGGGCGGGTGGAACCGATTTATGATCGTTACGGCCGAGATCGATGTCCTCATTGAGCGGTTGCGCCGCGCTGACGCAAGATTCCGCGGCAAAATCAGCGACGGCGGTGCCGGCCGCGCCATCTTGCTCGAAGATCCATCGGGGAACGTTGTCGAGCTATTCGAGTTCAAGAAGGATTGAGCCTGACTTGAAGCTGATGGCGCTTACAAGAAATTTTTTGACATTGTAGCGACCACCGAGACGGCCCCGCTAACCTGTCCTGTGAAACTCAACATCCTTGCCTGGAATGCCCGCACCGATGTTGTGAAAGTTTTCTCAGGCGACCAATTGTCGATCGACATTATCCTGGCGGCGGCAACGGTCCCATTCCTGTTCCCGGCCGTGGAGATCAACGGCGACACCCACTGGGGTGACAGCGACGTTGCCGCTGCGTTACGATGAAGACGCGTTGGCGATCGTCGCGCGCAATGTCGAGACTGTCCAGGACACGCTGAAGCCCGGAAACGAGGCCTTGTAAGTCGAGCGCTTGAACGATTTCAAAGGGATGGACTGGTGCTGCGAGAGAGGATTGAACTCTCGACCTCTCCCTTACCAAGGGAGTGCTCTACCACTGAGCTACCGCAGCCGCCGATGGCGGGCTTCTGCCATATCGAACCGGCAAGCGCAAGGCCAAGAACAACGCTTCTGTGAAAGCCTTTGCCGGATAGCTTTCCATGACATGGCGGCGCCACAATGTTGGCTATCCCTGAATGGCGGGTTGGCTGGTCGCCAACCGGGGCGGGATGATGAACGACAAGACAAATCCACCGAAAAGCAGCGAAACAACCCGCAAGAGCCGGCTCGCCGAGCAGTTGCGTGCCAATCTGCAGAAGCGCAAGGCGCAGTCGCGCTCGCGCCGTACAGGTGAGGCCGACCAACGGCCCGACGGGCTCGGCGCGGCCAAGGAAATGAAGAAAGATTAACTCAAATCGGCCACTCTTGGGCCGGGGTGGGCGAAATCCTATTTCTTGAACCAGCCTAATTCTTGAACCAGATTGGTCAATGGTCTAGACGGGCCGATACACTCAAACGATTGAACCGGCCTTTTCTGGCTGAGAGGGACATTCTCTAATGGATCGCATCAGAATTGTCGGCGGCAACAAGCTTGCCGGAAGCATTCCGATCTCGGGCGCCAAAAACGCCGCTCTGCCGCTGATGATCGCCTCGCTTTTGACCGACGATACGCTGACACTCGAAAACGTGCCGCATCTGGCCGATGTCGAGCAACTGATCCGCATCCTCGGCAATCACGGCGTCGACTATTCGGTCAATGGCCGCCGCGAGAAGCAGAATGAGGGCTATTCGCGCACCATCAACTTCTCCGCCCGCAACATCGTCGATACCACCGCCCCTTACGAGCTGGTGTCCAAGATGCGCGCCTCGTTCTGGGTGATCGGGCCGCTGCTGGCCCGGATGGGCGAGGCCAAGGTCTCGCTGCCCGGCGGCTGCGCCATCGGCACGCGTCCGGTCGATCTGTTCCTCGAAGGCCTGCAGGCGCTGGGCGCCGATATCGATGTCGATACCGGCTATGTCATCGCCAAGACCCGGAATGGCCGCCTCGTCGGCAACCGTTACGCCTTCCCCAAGGTTTCGGTCGGCGCCACCCATGTGCTGATGATGGCGGCATCGCTCGCCAAGGGCGAGACGGTGCTCGAAAACGCCGCCTGCGAGCCCGAGATCGTCAACCTCGCCGAATGCCTCAACGCCATGGGCGCCAGGATTTCCGGCGCCGGCACGCCGACCATCACCATCGACGGCGTCGAAGCGCTGTCGGGGGCGCGCGTGCGCGTCATCCCCGACCGCATCGAGACCGGCACCTATGCCATGGCTGTGGCGATGACCGGCGGCGACGTCGTGCTCGAAGGCGCGCGGCCGGAGCTGCTGCAGACGGCGCTCGACGTGATTTCCCAGACGGGCGCGGAGATCACGCAGACCAATTCCGGCATCCGCGTGAGGCGCAACGGCGCCGGCATTTCGCCGGTCGATGTGACGACGGCGCCCTTCCCGGCCTTCCCGACCGACCTGCAGGCGCAGTTCATGGGCCTGATGACCATGGCCAAGGGCAAGTCGCGCATCACCGAGACGATCTTCGAAAACCGCTTCATGCACGTCCAGGAACTGGCTCGGCTCGGCGCCCACATCACGCTTTCGGGCCAGACGGCGATCGTCGACGGCGTGGCGAAGCTGAAAGGCGCGCCGGTCATGGCGACCGATCTTCGCGCTTCCGTCTCGCTGGTCATCGCTGGCCTGGCGGCCGAAGGCGAGACCACGGTCAACCGCGTCTACCATCTCGACCGCGGTTTCGAGCGGCTGGAGGAAAAGCTTTCCAATTGCGGCGCGGTGATCGAGCGTATTTCGGCTTAACGATCCGCGGTCCCTTGGCGAAATCATCTGCGAAGCGTCCTTCTCCCGCCACTATACGGGGAGAAGTGCCGGCAGGGCCGATGAGGGGTGCGCAAAACCTGAGGCAATTGCCTCCGGCAGCATTCTTGGTGCGGTTGCACCGATCGGAAAGACCGCCTAACAGAAAGGCTGATTGCCAACCTCTAGGTGTGAAATCCGCATGGTCTTAAAACTGATCGCGCTCGACGACCAGGATCTGAGCATCGTCTCGGCCCATCTCCAGGACGCCGTGATGAAGGTTTCGGACCTCGAATTCCTGCCCAAAGCCAAGCGTTTCGTGCTGACCATGAACCGTTTCGTGTGGGAAGCCAAATCCGGCCTGTTTCGCCAACACAATGAGCGACGGCAGGCCGTGCTGCATTTCGACCGGGTGCTGGGCGCCAAGACCAACGGCATCGCGCGCGACAAGCCGGCCGAAATTCTCTCCCTGCTGGCGATCAGCTTCATCGAGATCAGCAAGCCCGCGGGCATCGTCGAACTGATCTTTTCGGGCGGCGGCACGATCATGCTCGATGTCGAATGCATCGAGGCTCGCCTTGCCGATATTGGCGGCGCGTGGGAAGCCACGTCGCGCCCCATACACAGGGCTTGAGCATACGATGGCCATCACGCTTCGCCAGTCCGACGCCGATTTCGAGCAGCGTTTCGCCGCGTTCCTCCTGACCAAGCGCGAGGTATCGACCGATGTCGACGCCGTGGTGCGCGACATCATCGCGCGCGTGCGTGCCGAGGGCGACGCGGCACTGATCGACTACACGAAGAAATTCGGCGGAGGCGACCTCGCCGAACTCGGCGTTGCCGTCTCGGCGGAACACATCGCCGGCGCCTATGCCGAGGCCGATCCGGCCACGGTCGAGGCGCTGAAATTCGCGCGTGACCGCATCCGGTCCCATCACCAGCGGCAAAAGCCGCAGGACGAACGCTACACGGATGCCGCCGGCGTCGAGCTCGGCTCGCGCTGGACCGCGATCGAGGCGGTCGGGCTCTATGTGCCGGGCGGCACGGCAAGCTATCCGAGCTCGGTGCTTATGAACGCCTTGCCGGCCAAGGTAGCCGGCGTCGAGCGCATCGTCATGGTCGTGCCGGCACCGCACGGCATCGTCAACCCGCTGGTGCTGGTGGCGGCGGATATATCAGGCGTCTCCGAAATCTACCGCGTCGGCGGCGCGCAGGCGATCGCGGCACTTGCCTATGGCACGCAGACGATCAAGCCGGTGGCCAAGATCGTCGGCCCCGGCAATGCCTATGTCGCCGCGGCCAAGCGGCGGGTATTCGGGACTGTCGGCATCGACATGATCGCCGGGCCGTCGGAGGTGCTTGTCGTGGCCGACGGCGGCAATGATCCGGAGTGGATCGCGGCGGACCTGCTTGCCCAGGCCGAACATGACGTGTCGTCGCAGTCGATCCTGATCACCGACAACCCGGCTTTCGGCAAAGCGGTCGAACGTGCGGTCGAACGCCAGCTGCAGAGCCTGTCGCGCGCGGAAACGGCGGCCCAGAGCTGGCGCGATTTCGGCGCGGTGATCGAAGTCGAAACGATCGAGGCATCGCTGCCGCTGGTCGACCGTATCGCCGCCGAACATGTCGAACTGGCCATCGACGATGCCGAGGGCTTCCTCGCAAAGATGCGCAACGCCGGCGCGGTTTTTCTCGGCCGCCACACGCCCGAGGTCATCGGCGACTATGTCGGCGGCTCCAACCACGTGCTGCCGACGGCGCGCTCGGCGCGCTTCTCGTCGGGCCTTTCCGTGCTCGACTTCGTCAAGCGCACCTCGGTCCTGAAGCTCGGACCGGAGCAGTTGCGCATGCTGGCACCGGCGGCGATCGCACTCGCGCAGGCGGAAGGGCTCGACGCGCATGGCCGCTCTGTCGCCATACGTCTGAACATGTAGGCCGGCATGACGGGCTACGATCAAACCCGCGCAAAACTGATCGATGTCGAACTCGATGAATCGATCGGCCGTTCGACGCCCGATGTCGAGCATGAACGGGCGGTGGCGATCTTCGACCTGATCGAGGAGAACAGTTTTAAGCCTGTCAACGACAGCGGTACAGGTCCTTACCGGCTGAAGCTGTCGCTGGCCGAGTCCCGCCTGGTCTTTGCCGTGGCGCGCGAGGACGGCGCCGCCGTCGTCACCCACATCCTGTCGCTGACGCCGCTCAGGCGCATCGTCAAGGACTACTATATCATCTGCGAGAGCTATTACGACGCCATCCGCTCCTCGACGCCGAGCCACATCGAGGCGATCGACATGGGCCGCCGTGGCCTGCACAATGAGGGCTCGCAGACACTGATGGATCGGCTCTCCGGCAAGATCGACATCGACTTCGACACGGCGCGACGGCTGTTCACGCTGGTCTGCGTGCTGCACTGGCGGGGCTGATCCTGGTCGCCGGCGCCCTGCCCCGTTCGGTCCTGTTCCTGTGCGGCATGAATGCCGTGCGCTCGCCAATGGCCGAGCAGCTGGCGCGCCGGATGCTTCCCGCTACCATTTTCGTCGCCTCGGCGGGTGTGCGCGCCGGCGAGCGCGACCCGTTCGTCGATGCCGTGCTTGCCGAAGACGGTCTGACGCTGGGCGAACGCCATCCACGGACGCTGGACGATCTCGAGGACGACTATTTCGACCTGATCGTGACACTGGCGCCGGAGGCGCACCATGCCGCGCTCGAACTCACCCGCTCGCTTGCCGTCGAGGTGGAATACTGGCCTACGCCGGACCCGACCGGTGCCGACGGCACGCGGGAACAGATCATGGCCAGCTATCGCGACGTGCGCGAGCGGCTGAAGTTGCGCATAAGCCGACGTTTTTTGCTTCCCGAAGCAAAAAACGCGACGGATTAAGCGTGTTCACAAGCGCACGATTATCATATAGGTTCCGCCGAAATTCCGGCTGGAGTCGGATGATTTCAGGTCTGTCCGACCTGAAATCATTCGACTCTAGGTCAAAGAAGTAGAGCAAGATGTCGTCGGAAAACCGCTTCACACTTTTCGGCATCATGCTCTAGGCGCCGGAACTGCCATCCAAGCAAAGGTATCGAATGCCGAAGGAAGAAGTCCTCGAGTTTCCGGGTATCGTCACGGAATTGTTGCCCAACGCGATGTTCAGGGTAAAGCTCGAAAACGAACACGAGATTATCGCCCATACGGCCGGCCGCATGCGCAAGAACCGCATCCGCGTGCTGACCGGCGACAAGGTTCTGGTCGAGATGACGCCATACGACCTGACCAAGGGCCGCATCACCTACCGTTTCAAGTAAGATCAAGACCCGAGCGCGATGAGCATTTTGCATAAGCTGGTGCTTGCCTCGGGTTCGCCGCGTCGCATCGAACTCTTGCAGCAGGCCGGCATCGAGCCGGACCGCATCCTGCCAGCCGATATCGACGAAACGCCGCTGCGTGCCGAGCATCCGCGCTCGCTGGCCAAACGGCTGTCGAAGGAAAAGGCCGAGAAGGCGTTCGCGTCGCTGAAGGCCGAGACCGACTATGCGCCAAGCTTCGTGCTGGCCGCCGACACCGTGGTCGCCGTCGGGCGGCGCATCCTGCCCAAGGCCGAGACACTGGATGACGCCGCCAACTGCCTCGGGCTGTTGTCCGGCCGTTCGCACCGGGTTTATTCCGGCATCTGCCTGATCACGCCGGGGGGCAAAATGCGCCAGCGGCTGGTCGAGACGCGGGTGCGTTTCAAGCGGCTGCCACGCGAGGAAATCGACGCCTATGTCGCCTCGGGCGAATGGCGGGGCAAGGCCGGCGGCTATGCCGTCCAGGGTCTCGCCGGCGCCTTCGTCGTCAAGCTCGTCGGCTCCTACACCAATATTGTCGGCCTGCCGCTCTATGAGACGGCGGCGCTGCTGTCGGGCGAAGGTTTCAAGACCCATCAAAACTGGTTGTCTGCGCGACCATGAGCACGGACGACAAAGTCACGCCACTGCGGCCCAAGCGCCCTTGCCCCGAATGCGGCAAGCCATCGGCGCGCGAGACCTATCCGTTCTGCTCGACGCGCTGCAAGGACATCGACCTCAACCGCTGGCTGAAGGGCGCCTATGTCATCTCCGCTCGCGACGACGAGGAAGAACCGGACGCCGACGAGCCGAAATGAAGCCAGGGCCGAAATGAAGCCAGGGCCGCCGGTCAGGCGGCCTGGTTCTTGCGATCACCACGCGCCCAGGCCGGAAGCCAGTCGCCGTGGGCGGCCAGGAGATCGTCAACCAGTGACCAGATCTGGTCGAGGTCGAGTTCGGCCGCCGTGTGCGGGTCCATCATCGCCGCGTGATAGATGTGTTCGCGGTTTTCCGTCATCAGCGCCCGCACCGTCAGTTCCTGCACGTTGATGTTGGTACGGATCAGCGCCGTCAATTGCGGCGGCAGGTCGCCTATATAGGTCGGCTGGATGCCGGACGCGTCGACCAGGCACGGCACTTCGGCCGCGCAATCGCGGGGCAGCGAGGTGATGCAGCCATTGTTGCGGACATTGCCGTAGATCACCGACGGCTCGCCGGTCCACACAGAATTCATGATCGAGGAGGCATACTCCTTGGACTCCTCGACCTCGATACGTTGGGCCGAGCTATACGCCTGCGCCTGGTCCTTCCAGCGCTCGATCTGCTCGATGCAGCGCTTGGGGTATTCATCGAGCGGAATGCCGTATTTCTCGATCAAATCGGGGCGGCCGTCCTTGATGAAATAGGGCGTGTATTCGGCAAAATGCTCCGAGCTTTCGGTGACGAAATAGCCCAGCCGCGTCAGCATCTCGTAACGCACC
Organism: Mesorhizobium salmacidum (SeqCode); assembly: GCF_037179605.1. NCBI lineage: Bacteria > Pseudomonadati > Pseudomonadota > Alphaproteobacteria > Hyphomicrobiales > Phyllobacteriaceae > Mesorhizobium > Mesorhizobium salmacidum (SeqCode). The sequence goes on along the minus strand of NZ_JAPYKS010000012.1, from coordinate 20,734 downwards.
TTGTTGGGGCAGCGCGGGTTCCAGCCGGGCTTCGGCGCGCGACCTTCGCGATAGGCGCGCACGAGATCGGGATAGAGGTCGCGGTAGGATCCGTCCGGCTGGCGATGCTCGAACTTCAGGTAGAAGGCCATGTGGTTGATACCAGCCGAGCGGTAACGAATCTCGTCGTAGGGAAGGTCGAGGTCGTGCGCCAGTTCCATCGCCGTGCCTTGCACCGAGTGGCACAGCCCGACCTGCCTGATCTCGGGATATTTCCCTGAGATCGCCCAGGTGTTGATCGCCATCGGGTTGACGTATTGCAGCATGATCGCCCGCGGGCAGACTGCAAGCATGTCCTCGCAGATCTTCCACAGATGCGGCACGGTCCTCAGGCCCCGCATGATGCCACCGACACCGAGCGTATCGGCGATCGTCTGGCGCAGCCCGTATCTCTTCGGCACCTCGAAGTCCGTGACGGTGCAGGGCTCATAGCCGCCGATCTGGAAGGCGACGACGACGAAATCGGCGCTCGCCAGCGCCTTGCGCTGGTCCGTGTAGGTCTCGGCCTTCGCCTTGACGCCGAGTGTGGCGATCAGCTTGTTGACGACGACGGCGCTTTCTTCCAGCCGCTGCGGATTGATGTCCATCAGCGCGATCGTGGCGCCCGAAAGTGCCGGGCGCTGCAGCACGTCGCCGACGATGTTCTTCATGAACACCGTCGAACCGGCGCCGATGAAAGTGATCCTGGGATGTCTTGCCAATGTAACCTCCGGCATGTGTTCAGGCCACGTCGAAAGCGGCCCTGACGAGCCGTTCGGTGTAGGCGGTCTTGGGATTGGTGAGGACCTCGTCGACAGGGCCCTGCTCGACGATCTTGCCGTGCTGCATGACGATGACGCGGTGGCACAGCGCGCGCACCACCTTGAGGTCGTGCGAGATGAAGAGATAGCTCAGACCACGCTCGTCCTGCAGCTTGCGCAGCAGGTCGATGATCTGCGCCTGGACGGAGAGGTCGAGCGCCGATGTCGGCTCGTCGAGCAGGATGAATTCGGGTTCGAGTGCTATGGCCCGCGCAATCGCGATGCGCTGGCGCTGGCCACCGGAGAACTCATGCGGAAACCGCGACAGGATATCGCCCGGCATGCCGGCACTGACCAGTGCCTCGCGCACCCGCTCGACCCGCTCACGCCGTGTCGCGCCGATGCTGTTGACGATCAGCCCTTCCTCGATGATCTGGCCGATCGTCATGCGCGGGTTGAGCGAGGAGAACGGATCCTGGAAGACGATCTGCATGCGCGAACGCAGCGGCCGCATCTCGCCTCGCGACAGGCCATGGATAGGCTGGCCATCGAAGCGGATCTCGCCGCGTTTGGCGTCGGTCAGCCTCAGCAACGCCTGGCCGAATGTGGTCTTGCCGGAACCGGATTCGCCGACCAGTCCCAGCGTCTCGTGGCGGCAAAGCTTGAGGTCGAGGTCGTCGACGGCAACCAGTTCGCGCCAGTCCGGCTTCAGGAACGTGCCGTGGCGCAGCATGAAGCAGACGCGCACACCGTTCGCCTCGAGGATGGTGCCGCTGCTCTCGGGCAGCGGTTGCGGCCGGCCGCGCGGCTCGGACGCAAGCAGCCGCTGGGTGTAGGGATGCCGCGGAGCGGCGAAGAGCCGTTCGGTGACGTTGTGCTCGCACATTTCGCCGTGCTGCATCACATAGACGTAGTCGGAAAACTTGCGCACCACGGTGAGATCGTGGGTGATCAGGATCACCGCCATCCGCAGCTCTTTCTGCAGATTGCGGATCAGGTTGAGTATCTGCGCCTGGACCGTGACATCAAGCGCGGTCGTCGGCTCATCGGCGATCAGCACGTCGGGATCGTTGGCGAGCGCCATGGCGATCATCACGCGCTGCCGCTGCCCGCCCGAGAGCTGGTGCGGATATTGTTTGAGCCGCGCTTCGGGTTCGGGGATCTGCACATGCCGCAGCAGCTCGAGCGCCCGCGCCCAGGCTTGCTTGCGGCTCACCTTGCGATGCACCCGGATTGCCTCGACGATCTGGCTGCCGACCGTATAGATCGGATTGAGCGAGCTCATCGGCTCCTGGAAGATCATCGAGATGCGGTTGCCGCGCAGCTTGCGCCGGGCGCTTTCGGGGAATTTCAGGATGTCCCGTCCGTCGTAACAGATACTTGATTTCGGCGACACGGTGGCGCGGCGCGATAGCAGCCCCATGACGGTGCGCGCCGTCACCGACTTGCCGGAACCGGATTCGCCGACGATCGCTATCGTCTCGCCGCGATAGAGCTGAAACGAGATGTCCTTGACCGCCTCGACGACACCGTGTTCGACCTTGAAGGCCACCTCGATGTTGCGGGCATCGATGACGGGCTCTCCCTGGCGCCCATCATGGTCAAGGCGGAAAGCTGGTGCGAAGGGCTCGGCGAGTACAATGGTCATCCCGGTCCCCTCAATACGGATCGACGGCATCGCGCAGGCCGTCGCCCAGCGCGTTGAAGGCAAAGACGGTGACGAGCACGAAACCGACCGGCGACAGGATCCACGGATAAGTGCCGATGACCGAATAGGTCGCGGTGTCCTGCAGCATCAGGCCCCAGGAGATCAGCGGCGGCTTGACGGCAAAACCGAGGAACCCGAGGAAGGATTCGAGCAGCACCACCGTCGGGATCGCCAGGGTCACGGCGACAATCACGTGGCTCATCACATTGGGAAAGATGTGCTGCAGGATGATGCGCCGGTTTGTCGCGCCGACCGCCATGGCGGCGCGCACATACTCTATGCGCGCCAGCGCCAGCGTCTTGCCGCGCACCTCGCGCGACATCTGCGCCCAGCCCAGCGCCGACATGACGATGATGACGAAGGCGAGGAACACATTGGTCGGCGCGGTGACCGGGATCAACGTCGTCAGCGCCAGGTAGAGCGGCAGTTGCGGGAAGGCGAGCACCAGTTCGACGAAGCGCTGCATCCAGACGTCGAACCGGCCGCCGAAATAGCCGGAGACCATGCCGACGGTGGTGCCGATGACGGTGATGATGAAGACGACCGTCAGCGCGATCATCAGTGAGACGCGCGAGCCGTGGATGGCGCGCGACAGCACGTCGCGGCCGAATTTGTCGGTGCCGAGGAAATGCACCGGCTGGCCATCCGTCGAGGCGAAGAAATGCCGGTTCGCCGGTATCAGTCCGAAGAGCTTGTACGGTGCGCCTTCGACGAAGAAGCCAAGCAGCCTCGGGTGGTCGTAGTCGGGGCCGACGATGGGCTGGAAAGTGACCGGATCGAGGTCGGCCGAATCAGACAGTGCATAGACCCTCGGCCGCGCGACGAAATTGCCGTCCTTGTCGTGGAAGGACGGAAGCTGCGGCGGGGCGAAGCCGACATCGGTCGCCTTCGGGTCCATCGGCGCCAGGAATTCGGCGAATACGGCCATGACCAGGAGCAGCACGACCAGCCAAAGCCCGGCCATGCCGGTCCAGGAGCGCTTCAGCCGGCGCCAGACAAGCGCCATGTAGCTCTCATTGCCGCGTGCGGGCGCCACTGTGGCTCGCTCGGCTGGCAGTGGCGGTGGTGCAGGATCTCGTGCCAGCATCTAACCCTCCCCGAACTGGCGCACGCGCGGATCGAGCAGGACGAGCAGCATGTCGGCGATGATGTTGCCGACGATCAGCGTCGCCGACAGCACCATCATGAAGGTGGCGGTGACATAGACGTCGCCGACCGCCATCGAGCCGACGATCGCCGGACCGACGGTCGGCAGCGCGAAGATGATCGCCGTCTCGATCTCGCCGGTCAGCATATAGGGCAGCACCACGCCCTGATACATGACCAGCGGATGCAGGGCATTCGGCACGGCGTGGCGCATCACGACGGCGCTCCCGGTCAAGCCCTTGGCCTTGGCCGTCTCGACATATTGCGCGTTGAGCGTATCGAGCAGATTGCCGCGCATGACGCGCATATTGTAGGCAAGGCCGCCGAAGGTGGCGATCGCCACCACCGGCCAGACATGCTTGACCAGGTCGACGAACTTCGCCCACGACCATGGCGCGCCGCCATATTGCGGCGAGAAGAATGAGCCGATCTCCGAGACATTGAACTGGAAGACCAGGAGATAGACGATGATCAGCGCCATCAGGAAGCGCGGCACCGTCATACCGAGGAACGAAATCGCCGACAGGGTCGAGTCGATCCAGGTGTATTGCCGGGTCGCCGCCCAGATGCCGAAGGTGATGCCCAGCACCGAGGCGAGCAGATGGCAGACCAAAGCCAGAAGCAGCGTGCGCGGCAGGCGCTCGCCGACGACGTCGGCCACCGGCTTGTTGTAATAGAGGCTGTAGCCGAAATCACCGTGGGTGACGATGCCGCCGATCCAGTTGAGATACTGGACGGGCAGCGGCTTATCGAGGCCGTGCTCGACGCGATAGGCCTGAGCCTGCGCATCGGCCTCGGCGAAGGAGGCTCCGCCCTGGTTGATCAATTGCGAGCGGATGTAATCGGCATAGTCGCCAGGCGGCGCCTGGATGATGGCAAAGGTGACGAGGCTCAGAATAGCGAGAACCGGTATTGCCGACGCTATGCGCGTGAGCAGGAATCGCAGCATGGGCGGTCCGCTTCCTCATCTCGCCGGACGCTCCTTGGGGGCGCTCGGAGGGTTGGTTTGTCCCGGCCGCGCCAGCGGCGCGGCCGGGTCTCTCTCAGTCAGGGGAGGCAAACTTACATCGGACCCTTGTCTCCAGGCTTGCCGGGAAGCTCTTCCGGGAACAATTCGTATTTGGCCTGCTTGTCGGCCGCGACGAAGACCCGTTCGCGGATGATGGAATCCTCAGCCCAGTTGAACATGAAGATCGGCGTGCCTTGCGGAATGTTCGAGAAGCGCTTGTTGATGATCAGCGCGCCGGGATATTCCGTCAGGCCGATATTGTAGACGTGTTCGGTCGAGATTTTCTGGAAGTCCCGCATCAGACTGGCGCGCTGGTTATTATCCGCCGACGAGACGAACTTGTTGACGATGTCGACGAGATCCTTCTCGAAAGGCATCAGATCGACCTCCCCGCTCTCAGGCGCGCGGTGATCCCAGCTGGTCTTGGGGCCGACTGGAGCGAGCTGCACGGTGTTCTGCACCACTGAGGTCAGCTCCTGCTCATTGCGCCGGATCAGCCAGTCGAAACGGCCTGAATATTGCGTGGCATCGCGCTGGGTACCGTTGAGCCCGTTCAGCACGATCCGCAGGCCAAGCTTCTCCATCTGCGCGACCACGCCTTCGGCGAGGCTTTTGTCGGTGGTGTAGTCGTTGTTGACCAGCATCACGATCTCGACATTCTTGCCGCCGGCGGTACCGGCCGGGAAGTTGACGAAACCATCGCCGTCGGTGTCCTTCAGGCCGGCCTTGGCGAGTTCGGCTTTGGCGCCCTCGAGGTCGAAAGGATAGTAGACGGTGGATTTGCGGTCGTAGAAGCTGGTGCCCGAGGAGAGGCCGCCAGGATAGATCGCGGTGAACGGCCCCTTGACGAGGGAATCGCCCAGTGCCTTGCGGTCAAGCGCCATGGTGACGGCCTTGCGGAAATCCTCGTTGCGGTTCAGTTCGCGGATCGCCTGGCCGCGCTCGTCCGGATTGCCCCAGCCATTGGCGGAGAAGTTCAGGCGCAGATTGTAGCCGATCAACCGCGGGCCGAAGGCCAGACGTGCCGGCGCATTCGGCTCCGCCGCGCGCTTCAGAGAGGCAACGAAGTTTTCCGGCTGCTCGAGATTGGAGAAGTCGCCCGCGCCGGCGACCGCCTGAACGTCCCGGTCGGCCCAGGTCGACAGCTTGTAATGCAATTCGTTGAGATAGGGGAGCTGGTTGCCCTTCTCGTCCACCTTCCAATAGTAGGGATTGCGGCGCATGACGATGATGTCGTCGGCCCGATATTCGACCGGCACCCAGGCGCCCATGACCGGCATGTTCATATATTCCGGTGGGAAGGCGTTCTTGAACTGGTCGTAGGTGTTCTTCGAATATTTCGGGTGCTGCGGCTTCAAGATATGCGAGGGACCGGGGCAGAAGGTGCCATAGGCCATTGCGTAGAGGTGCTGTTTCGGGAAGGCGTCCTTGAAGGTCCACTCGACCGTATAGTCGTCGATCTTCTTGAGCGTCGTGCCGACACCGAAGGTTTCCTGAGTGGCGCCATTGAGCGGCGAGACGTTGGGATCCATGACCTCGTCGTCCCAATAGAACATGACATCGTCGGCGTCGAATGGCACGCCGTCGGACCATTTGGCACCTTCGACGAGATGCATGGTCAGCTTGTGGCCATCGGCTGACCAATCCCAGCTTTTGGCGAGGTTGGGCAGCGGCTCGGTATCCTTCGCCTCGACCTGGAACAGCGGCGCTGTGCGCGTCAGGCACTCGGAAAGGCCGATGTCGATGCCGCCCCAGCCTTGGGTCTGGCCGGCGCCGTAGTTCCAGCCTTCCGGCCGGCCACCGATGACATGGCGCATCGTATCGCCGTAGACGCCGACGCCGTTCGGCATGTTGCCCGTCTTGAAGACAAGCGGCTCCTTCGGCAGCCTTTCCTTGACCGGCGGCAGCTTGCCGGCCTTGACGAATTTTTCCGTCACCCAGCCGGGCTCGTGATACTCGGGCAGCGCCTTGAACTCCAGGATGGAGTCGCGCGCCACGTATTTGATCTTGCCCTCCGCCGGAAACGTCGCCGGCACCGGCGGGACGGTCGGTTCGGAAGCGAAAGCGTTGAGCGCTGGAACGGAGACGCTCAGCGCCAGTCCAGCGGCAATGCCAATACTGCGTAGGTTCCTCATTAGTGTCCTCCCTCGTGTTCAGACGTTTGCTGCTGCTCGTCTTGTCTATGTCTCTATGCAATTGCGGACGGAGAACCGCTTCACACTTCTCCCGTGATTTCTCCGGACGGCTGACTGCGGTGGACCTGCCTCCCGAGGGTCCGCCGCCGCGCCGGTTTTCAGACGGCCTGTTTCAGCGCGGCCTTTTCTGCCCGCAGCTCCTCGATCGAGCGCACGTTCCGCCGCGCGGCACCCGCCCATTCCCGGGTCTTGACCGTGGATTTCGACAGCCGCTCTTTGGCCGCAGGAACCGCGTGGGCATATTGCGGCAACCATTGCGCCTGGGCGACGACCATTTCGTCCACCATCTGCCAGACCTCCTCCGGCGTCGACACGGCGCCGACCAGCGGGTCGTGCAGCACGGCAAGCTTCAGAAGATCGATGTCGCCAGAGATGGCGGCATGGACCGACATGCGCTGGACGTTAATAGAGGCCATGCAGGTGGCGGCACAGGCTTCCGGCAGTGTGATGCCGGCGGCCATGTTGATGCCGAAACGGTCGACGAAACCGGGCGATTCGATGATGGCGTCGCGCGGCAGATTGGTGATCACGCCGTCATTCTTGACGTTGAAGTGGCCGCGATAGACGCGGTTTGTTTCCAGCGCCTCCAATATGTGGCTGGCATGCTCGTTGGAGCGCTTTGAGGCGTCGATCGGCTTCGATGCCGCTTCCAGGAATTGCGGATATTCGGTCTCGAACCAATTGCGGGTTTCCGTGGAATAGCGGAGATAGCCGCCCGTTTCGCCATGGATCCAGTCCGACATGTCGATCCAGCGCGTGATCTCGTCGGGGCGCTTGCGGTACCAGGGCAGATATTCGGAGAGATGCCCGTTGCTTTCAGTCGAATAGACGCCGAAACGCTTGAGCACATCGATGCGAAGCTTTTCCTGCTGGGAATAGACCGGGTGCGCCTCGAAGGCGGCGACCAGCTCATCTTTGTCGATCTTTCGGCCGTTCAGCCGCAAATCGATGAACCAGGTCTGGTGGTTGATGCCGGAACAGACATAGTCGAGTTCCCGCGGCGATTTCGCGCCCAGCACCGCGGCGATCTGTTCGGCGCCGTGCTGCACACCATGGCAGAGGCCGACCGTGTCGACCTTGCCGTATTCGATCGCCGCCCAGGTGTTCATCGCCATCGGGTTGGCGTAGTTGAGGAATTTGGCGTTGGTGTCGGCGACTTCGCGGATGTCCTTGCAGAAATCGAGGATCACCGGAATATTGCGCTGCCCGTAGAGGATGCCGCCGGCGCAGATCGTGTCGCCGACACACTGGTCGATACCGTATTTCAAGGGAATGCGGATATCGTCGGCATAGGCTTCGAGGCCGCCGACCCGCACGCAGCTGATGATATAGCGAGCGCCCTCGATTGCCTTGCGGCGGTCGGTTGTCGCGGTCACCCTGGTCGGCAATCCGTTCGCCTCGACGATCCTGTCGAGGATCGCCTTGATCATCCCCAGATTGTGCTCGCTGAGGTCCGTCAGCGCGAATTCGATGTCCTTGAATTCAGGCACGCAGAGAATGTCGGTGAACAGCTTCTTGGTGAAACCGACGCTGCCGGCGCCGATAATAGCGATTTTGAAACTCATCACCTTCACCTCGATCCATTCGAATGCTAGGCAAGGAGCAGCAAGGGAGGAAGACGGCTACACGTCTTGACGTGCAAGCCATTCAAGCCGGAATCCGGCTTTCTCTCCTCCCGCCCGCTCCTCGATCGCGGGTTATTCGCGTTCTTCGAGGCGGGATTATGCGCATATTCGCGGGCGCGGCCAGAGAAGGATTATGCTTTCAGGGGTAATTTTGTGCTGCGGGATTTGATCGCCAAGGGACAGTCGATGCGGACGGTCTCGCTGCCGCGCGGCCGCCAGCGCCTGCATGCCATGCCGACAAGCACGGGCTATGAGGTGCGCGAGGACGTGACCTATGACTGGGACGGGCGAAAGCGCGGCCAGACACCATTCACGGTACTGCAGCATACGATCAGCGGCACCGGCCGGCTCCGCTACGAGAACCGCGATTACCGCCTGCAGACGAACGACACGCTGCTGGTGCTGGTGCCGCACAACCACCGCTACTGGCTGGCCAGGGACGAGCGCTGGGAATATTTCTGGATCTCGATGAACGGCGAGGAGGCGTTGCGCATCCACAAGTCGATCCTCGACGTGTCGGGACCGGTCTTTCGGCTGCAGCCGGCGACGATCGATCATCTTGCCGATTGCAGCCTGCGTCTCATCAAGGGGGCTGCTTCGCCAGGTGCTGCTTCGGCGATCGCCTACGAGGCGGCGATGGCGCTCTATGACGATGTGTTCGGCTCGCATGCCTTTGCCGAAAAACAGAGCGCGATGCAGCCGGTCATCGATCACATCAACGCCAATCTCGACAAAGCCCTGCCGGTGGCGGACCTCGTCCAGATCAGCGGGCTCAGCCGGGCTCATTTCTCGCGCTGTTTCGCCGAGAGCGAGGGCCTGCCGCCCGCCGAGTTTGTACTGCAGCAGCGGCTGCAACGGGCCGCGAAGCTTTTGACGAAAGCGGACTTCCTGCCGGTAAAGGAGGTCGCCATCCTGTGCGGTTTCGAGGACGCGAATTATTTTTCGAAGGTCTTCCGCCGGCTCTACGGCACGACGCCCAGCCAATTCCGCACGACCGGCATGTATGCCAGCTTGCGAACCCCGGCCAGGCGCGGCATCAGACTGTCGGACGACGAGACCTGACGCCGCTTGGGGCCGTGTTTTGTCAGGCCGCGTGCAGGCTGCCGCCGTCCAGCCACTCGAGTTCGGCGGGCGAAAGCGCGATGTCCAGCGCCCGCAGACTGTCGTCCAGTTCGCCAAGCGTGCGCGGCCCGATCAGCGGAATCGATGGGAAAGGCTGGTTGAGCACATAGGCCAGCGCAATATGGATCGGGCTCTTGCGCAGCCGGGCGGCGAGTTCGATCGCGCGGTCGCGGCGGCCGAAATTGCGCTCCGAGTACCAGACCCGCACCAGTTCCTCGCTGTCCAGCCTGTCGCGCCCGGCGCGGTCGGTGAAGAAGCCGCGTCCCTGGCTCGACCAGGCAAAGTTCGGCATCTGCCTGGACGTCAGCCAGGCCTTCCAGTCATCGGTGGAGGAGGTGACACAACCAGCCCAGATCGGCTCCAGCATTTCGGCCAGCGAAAAATTGTTGGAGAGCACGCCGGGCTTCTGCTTGCCGGTTCGCTCGGCATAGGCAATCGCCTCGTCCATGCGCTGCATCGTCCAGTTCGAGCCGCCGAAGGGGCCGCGAATGCGCCCGGCTTTGACCTCGCGGTCCATGGCATCGACGAATTCGCCGACCGGCACGTCCGGATTGTCGCGATGCATGAAATAGATATCGACATGGTCGGTCTGCAGGCGGTCGAGCGACTGGGCAAGCTGCTTGCCGATCACGTCGGGATAGCAGAGCGGCGAATGCGCTCCCTTGGCGATAACAACCGATTGCTCGCGCACGCCACGGTTCCTCAGCCATTGGCCGAGCAGCGTCTCGGTGTAGCCGCCGCCATAGACATAGCCGGTGTCGAAGAGATTGCCGCCGGCCTCGAAAAAGGCATCGAGCAGGATCGACCCGGAGGAGAAGGTGCGGAAATCCTCGAAGCCGAGCGCCACCACGGAGGCCGGCTTCGCCAGGCCCGGAATGGTGCGCTTGCCGATCGCGGTGCCGCCCGGGCGCAGGGGTCGCCCGGAGATGGTGTTGGTGCGCAGCGAGGCCTTCTCGATCTCATATTCCAGCCCGACCGCCGCGCGCCATCTGTCAAGCACGCGCAAGGTGCCGAGGCTGTCGGCCCAGCCCATGCCCGGCCAGGCGAATTCCCGACGCCCGGCGCGGATCGCCTCGCCGGCGGCATCGACCTCGAAGGAATAGACATGGCGCTTCTCGTTGACGCTGATGGTCTCTTGCGCGCCGTCGGCACCGATCACGTCGATCCGGCCTGGGCCGACATCGCGGTCGCCGCCGGCGAACCAGAAGTCGGGCACCTGGATACGCCCCTTGGTGCCGAAGATGCGCAGGACATTGTCCTGGTTGAGCGAGATGCTGCAGGAAACCTCGGCGACGATACCGCCGGGAAAATGCAGGACAGCGGAGGCCCATTCGTCGACCCCGGATTGACCAAGATGGGCGGTGCCGGCGACCTTGTCGGGTTCGGCGAATGGCTCTCCAGCGGCAGCGCCGGCAATGAGGCGCACCATCGAAACGGGATAACCGCCGACATCGAGGATGCCGCCGCCGGCGAGATCGTTGGCGTAGAGCCGGTGCCGCGGCATGAAATCAGGCATGGCGAAGCCAAAGCTCGACTTGATCATCCTGATCTCGCCGATGACGCCCGACTTGATCAGGTCCACCAGTTGCAGCATCTGCGGATGCAGCCGGTACATGAAGGCTTCGCCGAGGAAGGTGCCGGCCTTGCGCGCCGCATGCATCATGGCGTCGGCCTCGAAGGCCGTCAGCCCGAGCGGCTTTTCGCAGAGCACATGCTTTCCGGCTTCCGCCGCCCTGATCGCCCATTGCGCATGGCCTGGATGCGGGATCGCGATATAGATCGCGTCGATCTCCGGGTCGGCAAGAAGAGCGTCATAACCGTCGAGGATGCGGGCGCCGGGAAAGCTCTCGGCCAGGCCCGGCTTGCCGGGATTGCGCGCGCCGATGGCAACCAGTTTGCCGGTGCGCGAGCCGGCGACGCCGCCGGCAAAGGCCTTGGCGATGCCGCCCGGCCCAAGAATGCCCCAGCGAATGGGCGTTGATGCAGTCATGTCATTCTCCTTGCAGGCTGGGAAAGGGGCGGCCGGTCAGCGCAGCCGCATCCCTTTTTCGTCGAACAGGTAGGATTTACGGATGGAAACGGTGACATCTGATGTCTCGGGGACCTTTGCCGCGTCGCGCTGGATCACCACGTCCTCGCCATGGGCCGTCCTGGCGTAGAGAAAACTCGTGCCGCCCAGGTGCTCGACCACGTCGATGGCGACGGTAAGGTCAGCGTCGCCTTCACCGGCAACGCCGAAATGTTCGGGCCGCACGCCGACGATGACCTTGCTGCCCGGCTCGGGCGCGACGCCTGTCAACGGCTGGACGACACGGGTCTTCTCCTCGCCCGCCAATTCGACCACAACGCCTTTTGCATCGCGCCCGACAATATGGGCCTTGATGAAGTTCATCTTCGGTGAACCGACAAAGCCGGCCACGAAAATATTGTCGGGATTGTCATAGAGTTCGAGCGGCCTGCCGATCTGCTCGATATGGCCGGCGCGCAGCACGACGATCCGGTCGGCGAGCGTCATTGCCTCGGTCTGGTCATGGGTGACATAGACCATGGTGGCGCCGAGTTCCTTATGCAGCCTTGAGATCTCGACCCGCATCTGGACGCGCAGTTCGGCATCGAGATTGGAGAGCGGCTCGTCGAACAGGAACACTTGCGGCTCGCGCACGATGGCGCGGCCGATGGCGACACGCTGGCGCTGGCCACCGGAAAGTTTCTTCGGGCGGCGCTCCATCAATTCGCTGATGCGCAGGATCTCGGCCGCGCGCTTCACCCGCCGCTCGGTGTCGGCCTTGGGATTGCCGGTCATGCGCAACCCGAAGGAGAGGTTCTGTTCGACGCTCATATGCGGATAAAGCGCGTAGGACTGGAACACCATGGCGATGCCGCGGTCGGCGGGCTCGACATCATTGACCACCTTGCCACCGATGGCGATCTCGCCGCCGCTGATGTCCTCCAGCCCGGCGATCATCCTGAGCAGCGTGGACTTGCCGCAGCCCGACGGGCCGACGAAGACGACGAACTCACCATCGGCGATGTCGATGTTGGCACCGTGGACGACCTCGAACGCGCCGAAGCGCTTGGCGACATTGGTGAGCGTGACGGTTGCCATTCTGCTCCTTATTTGACCGCGCCGGCGGCGATGCCGGCGATGAAATGACGCTGCAGGAGCACGAAGACGACGAGCATCGGCACGGTCAGCATCACCGCGCCCGCCATGATGCCGCCCCACGACACTTTGGTCAGGCCGATCAGCGTGCCGAGCGCCACGGGTGCTGTCATCGAACCCGGCTGGCTGTTGATCAAAAGCGGCCAGAGATAATTGTTCCAGGAGGCGAGAAACAGGATGATGCAGAGTGCGGCCAGCATCGGCCGCGCCAACGGCAAGGCGATGAAGACGAAGATGCGCCACTCCTTGACGCCCTCGACGCGGGCGGCATCGAACAGATCGTCCGGCATCATGGAAAAGCTCTGGCGCATGAACAGCACGCCAAGCGAATTGAACAGCGGCGGCACGATCAGCGCCACCCATGTGTTGGCGAGCTTGAAGTCACGCGCCACCATGATGAATTGCGGGATCAGCACCACCGCATAGGGCAGCGTGATGGTGCCCAGGATGATGGCGACGACGACGCTTTTGCCGAAGAACTGGTAGCGGGCCAGCGCCCATCCGGCCATCGAGGTCAAAAGCACCGACAGGACGGTGTAGGTCACCGCCACGCAAACGGAGATGATGATGGCGCCGACGAAGTCGGTGTCGCGCTGCAGATTGTTGAAATTGTCGATGAAGTTGCCGTGCGGCAACAGTTCGATGCCGGGGCTGAAGATGCCGTTGTCGGGCATGGTCGAGAACACCACCATCATCCACAGCGGAAACAGCCAGATCAGCGCCAGGGGCGTCAGGAAGAGGTGCAGTGCGATGCTTCGTTTCAGTCTTGCCGACGAGAGCGAACTCATTTCGGTTCCCTCGTCAGCCAAAGCTGCACCAGCGTGATGGCGATGGCGAGCCCCGCCATGGTGTAGGCGACGGCCGAGGCATAGCCGAAGTTGAGCGAGCGGAAACCCTGGCGGTAAAGCAGCAGGCCGAGCGTCTCTGTGCCGCCGCCCGGCCCGCCGCGCTCGGTGATCAGGAACGGCTCGGTGAACAATTGCATGGTGCCGATGATCGACAGCACGGCGCAGAAGACGATGACCGGCTTCAACAGCGGCAGGGTGATGTAGAAGAATTGCTTGAGCTTGCTCACCCGGTCGAGCGTCGCCGCCTCGTAGACGTCATCGGGAATGGATTGCATGCCTGCCAGCAGGATAATGGCGTTGTACCCGGCCCAGCGCCAGGTGACCGCGATCATGATCAGCGCCATGGCCGGCGTGACATTGGAGAACCAGTCGACCTTCGGCAGGCCGATGCTGTTCAAGAGCTTGTTGACGATGCCGAAATCGAGGCTGAACATTAGCCGGAACACCGCGGAATAGGCGACCTCGCCGACGACGACCGGGGCGAAGAAGGCGAAACGGTAGAGGCCGCGCGCCTTGAGCAGCGGCGAATTCAGCAACACCGCCATCACCATGGCCAGGGCGATCATCACCGGAACCTGGATGACGAGGATGAGCAGCGTGTTCTTCAGCGCGTTGAAGAAGGCAGGGTCGCCGATCAGCCGGCCCCAGTTGAAGCCGGGTGCGAAGCGCCACGGCACGGTACGCGTCGCCTGGAACGAGATCAGGAACGAGGAGATGATCGGCCACACCCAGAAGATGGCGAAGATCAGGAGATAGGGCGTGAGGAAGCGATAGGCCGTGGCATTGCGGTTGCGCATCTTTTCTCCTCCTTCATCCCTGGTGTTGAAGACAAGCGAGCAAGTGGCGGGTCCAGGACGGCACTTCTGCCATCCCGGACCCCGTCCTGGGAGGTCAGGACTTGACAGGCAGCCCAGTCGCCGAGGCGATCTGGCTAGCGGCGTCGTCGAGTGCCGCCTTGGCGTCGGGATAGCCGCCGGCGAGATATTTGGTCTGCACCGCGCGGACGATGATCTCGGCATCGCTCTGGAACTGCGTGCCGCGGCTCGGAACAACCTTGGGCAAGGTGCCCAGAATATCCTTCCACACCGCCTGGCCCCCCCAGTAGGGCAGGCCCTGGCTGACATAGGGGTCGTTCAGGGCCGAGACCAGCGAGGGGACAAGACCGAACTCCTTCAGCATGGTGATCTGGCCTTCATTGGTGCCGAGCGTGTATTTCAGATACTCGTAGGCCGCTTCCTTGTTCTTCGACGCCGAAGTGATGGCCAGCGACGAGCCGCCGAGATTGGCGGCGCGCGGGCCGTCCGCGGTCAGGCTCGGCATCAGGTAGACGCCCCATTTGCCGTTTTCGCCCGCCGATTCGGTGCGGATAGTGCCCTCGTACCAGCCGCCATAGACCTGGGTGGCGACGGCTCCGGCGGTGTTGTTGGTGATCTTGGTGCCCCAGTCGGCGGACGAGACGATGCCAGCGTCCTTCATCTCCTTGACCTTGGTCATGGCGTCGACGCATTTGGGCTGGTTGACCGTGATCGACTGGCCGTCCTCGGCGAAATAGGCGCAGCCCTGTTCGTTGGAGATCATGCGGAAGAATTCACTGTCGCCGTTGAAATCGGCATTGGTCATCGAGACCCCCGGATTGGCGGCCTGGATCTTCTTGCCGGCGGCGATGAAATCGTCCCAGGTCTTGATCGATGCCGGATCGACGCCGGCCTTCTCATAGAAGTCGCGGCGATAGAAGGCGGCGACCGGGCCGGAATCCCACGGCATCGCATAGGCCTTGTCGCCGACTTCGAGTTCGGTGCGCTTGAAATCGGGGAATTTCTTCTGGTCTTCCGCCGTATAGCCCAGCGTATGCAGGTCGACGAAACAGTCGGGGAACTGGCTCCAATAGTTCTCGGCCTCGCCATTCTCGATGGTGACGATATCGGGCAGCCCGACGCCGCCGGCCGCGCATCCGGCGATCGACTTGTCGTAGGTCGGCTGGTTGCCGAGATCCTGGACCGTGACTTTGATGTCGGGATGCAGCTTGTTGAAGCCGGCAACCGTTGCCTTCAGGGATGAAGCGGCAATGTTCCAGCTCCAGATCGTGATTTCGCCGGATTGCGCGAAGGCCGGGGCGGAGCCCAGGGCAAGCGCTAGCGCGGCGCAGGACAGTGTGATGCGCATTGAAATCCTCCCATTTCATTTGCTCTCTCTGTGAGCGTGGCTAGACTAGGCACCGGTAAGGGCCTGTCCCTGACAGAGGGAATATGGAATTGGCGGAAAGTAAGATGCCTGACAGGCCGTTTTACCAGCCCGGCGCCAGCAGCGTTGAGGGTTTTCCGCTGGCGCTGCAGATGTTCCACACCAACCCGCTGGTGATGCTGAAGCCGCATTGGCATGCCCAGGTCGAGGTGAATTTCATCGTCCGCGGCTCCGTCCACTACCGCATGAACGAGCACGAAATATCGCTTTCGGCCGGCGAGATGTGCCTGTTCTGGGGCGGCTTGCCGCATCAGATGGACGATTTGAGCGACGACGCCATCTATGCCGGCGCGCATCTGCCGCTGGTGCATTTCTTCCGGCTGCACCTACCGGCGGACATACGCCATCGGCTGATGACGGGCGCGACGCTGGTGACCAGCGCCACCGATCAATCCGACAACGACAATTTCGCCCGCTGGAACCGCTATGCCCGCTCAGGCGATCCGGCCAAGGCCGAGCACGCCGTCAACGAACTTCTGCTGCGGCTGGAGCGGGTGCGGTTCGAGCCCTACCGGCTGGTGCCGGGAAACGCCGCCGGGCAGGAAGCGGGCAGCCCCTTCGATCAGCAGTCGTCGCGCAATGTCGGGCGCATGTGCGATTTCATCGCCGAGAATTTCCTCTACGACATCGATTGCGTGAACATAGCGGCGGCCGCCGACATCCACCCCAAATACGCCATGAGCCTGTTCAAGAAATCGACCGGCATGACGCTCAACGAATATGTCAACCTTCTGCGGCTGAGCTACGCGCAGGCGCTGTTGATGCATCAGGACGCCAATGTGCTGCGCGTGGCCATGGATAGTGGCTTCGGCTCGCTCAGCGCCTTCAACAAATCCTTCCGCAAGCTCGCCGGCATGACGCCATCCGACTTCCGCAAGGGACTGGCAAGCGCCAGATAGGCGGGCGCACGGCATGGAAACCAGCCCATCGGGCGGCATTTCTTTTCCTGCGGGAAATCCACATCTGGGCGCTGGACAGGCCGGATTCCCATGCTATAACCCACGCGCTTTCAAGGGGTGCCCACGGTGCCTTTATGAAATCCGGAGCACGAGTTTTCGTTAGCCGGAACAGGCCCAGATAGCTCAGTTGGTAGAGCAGCGGACTGAAAATCCGCGTGTCGGTGGTTCGAATCCGCCTCTGGGCACCATCCCCTTTTGGTCCGTTCTGGACACATAGGTTACGGTTTATACCGGAGACATGGGTAACACTTTTGGCCCGAACGGGTTTTGGAGTGGTTCGAGCCTGCATGTCTCATCGTCGAAATATCCCAAATCATAGTCCATGAAGCTAGCCAACCAGATGTGATCCTCGACCTGTTTGATGCCGATGGTCTGGCCGGCAAAGACGAGGCTGAGATTGATCTTCTTGCTGTTATAGCAGATGCGGCCGCAGGTGGTGACGATGACGGCCTTGTCGTGAAACGGATAATCGAGATCGGGCAGGCCGGCATAGGGCCGCGTTGAGGGTGCGTAAGGCTCTGCCGGGCAGTCCATGCCGAGCGCCTGGTGGGGGCGTTCTGAGTTGAACTCGTCGATGAAGTCATCGAACCTGGCCTGCTGCTGAAGAAAGTTGGCGCCTGCCGGTTTGGTGGTTTCCTTCTTCAGGTGAGGTGCATGCGTTCATGGCGCCCGTTCTGCTGCGGGCAGCCCGGTTTGATGCGCTCGATGTCGATGCCCAGGCGCAGCCACCAGACCGACAGCTTGCTGAGGTTGAACAGCGCATTGGGGCTGGCGAAGGGAACGCCATTGTCGGTCCTGATCGCGCTAGGCAGGCCGAACTCTTTGAAAATGCTTTCGAACACGGTGAAGGCATAGGCTTCCCTGGTGGTCGAGAGCGCCTCGCAGGCGATGAGATAGCGGCTGGCGAAGTCGGTGATGGTCAGCGGATAGCAATAGCGCCGATCGGCGAGCATGAACTCGCCCTTGTAGTCGGCACACCAAAGATCATTGGGCCGATAGCCGTTTGAAAGCGGTGTCCCCGTCGCCCTGTTGCGCCTTCGCTTGCGGTGCTCGACCATGCGGTGCCGGTCGAGCACCGCATGCACCGTCGAGATCGCAGGCCTGTGCACGTCCGGATAAAGCCGAGCCAGCCGCTCGCGTATCTTCGGCGCACGCCATGTCGGCTTGTCCTGCTTGAGGCGCACAATCAGCTTCTCGATTTGAAACGGAAGCTGATTGGCGTGGCGGTAAGGCCGACGCGACCGATCCGTCAGTCCTTCCAAGCCGCTATCATTGTAGCGTGTGAGGATCTTGTAGCCCGTCTTGCGCGAGATATCGAACTCCCGGCAAAGCACGGCCATCTTCTCGCCGTCCAGCAGACGGGCGATGAACTTCAGCCGCTCTTCCATGACGTTACACTCCTTCCAAGGCACCTTGCTCTCCTTGCAAAGGGCCGAAAGTTCTAACCCATCTATCCGGAATGAACTGTCACCCATCTCTCGGGAAGGGCATTTCTCCCGACATTCCTCTCGCCGAAGCCTCTACGCTTCTGCGTCTGCAAATCCATGAAATCGCTCTGCTTTTGTAGCGAATGGCGCGGCTAGGCGCGTTTTACGGAGATCTGGGCGTACTTGGTCCAACGGGCCGCCGGGATGGTATTTCCGTTGGTATTGGGCATCCTGTTGGTATCAACAAGCCAAAGTGAGGTCCGATCAATGGCCCTATCCGATTTAAAATGCCGAAATGCCAGACCTGCCTCCAAACTCGTTAAACTGTCTGACGGTGGTGGGCTCCAGCTTTGGGTACAGCCCACCGGATCCCGCCTATGGCGCCTCGCCTATCGTTTGAAGGCAAGCAGAAACTTTTGGCGCTAGGCAGCTATCCTCTCAGTTCCCTCGCCGAGGCACGCCAAGCCCGCGATGACGCAAAGCGTCTACTGCTGGCTGGCATCAACCCCGCACAGGAACGCAGCTTGCGAAAGGCCAGTTCGACAAAGGACACCTTTCGCTCAATCGCGGGCGAATATGTTGACAAGCTGAAGAAGGAAGGACGAGCGGACCGGACGATCAGCAAGGTCAAATGGCTGCTCGACTTT
The DNA here is from genome assembly GCF_037179605.1 of Mesorhizobium salmacidum (SeqCode). NCBI lineage: Bacteria > Pseudomonadati > Pseudomonadota > Alphaproteobacteria > Hyphomicrobiales > Phyllobacteriaceae > Mesorhizobium > Mesorhizobium salmacidum (SeqCode). The sequence continues at coordinate 1,865 of NZ_JAPYKS010000012.1, read as the reverse complement.
GCCTATCCGTCAATCGGCGACAAGTGCATTCGGGAGATCGATCCGGCCTCAATCCTTACCGCCCTCCGTCGCGTGGAGGTTCGCGGTCGATATGAGTCGGCCAGGCGACTTCGCTCCACCATCGGGAGCGTGTTTCGATACGCAATCGCGACCGCACGCGCTGAGACAGATCCGACGCTCGTCCTGAGAGGTGCACTCATCAGTCCGACGGTCACGCCGCGCGCTGCGATTACCGATCCAAAGGCCTTCGGCGGCTTGCTAAGGGCGATCAATACATTTGACGGACAGCTTACAGCCCGAGCCGCACTGAAGCTAGTCTAATGACGTTGCTGTTCCCCCGCCCCGGCGAGCTGCGCGCCGCCAAATGGGAAGAGTTCGATTTCGAAAGCTCAGTATGGGTCGTCCCTGAAGCACGCATGAAAATGAGGCGACCGCACCGTGTACCCTTTTCAAGCTGCCCAGTGTGCTGACCTCACTCAGAGAAATCTCTGGTGGAGGATAGCTTCTGTTTCCTAGCGTTCGATCGGTTTTGCGTCCGATCTCCGACAACACGCTTAACGCCGCCCTGCGCCGGATGGGTTATTGCAAGGAAGAAGCTACCGCGCACGGTTTTCGAGCAACGGCATCAACTCTGCTGAACGAATGCGGAAAGTGGCATCCGGACGCCATAGAGCGGCAACTGGCCCACATTGAGAACAACGACGTTCGCCGAGCGCACTGGGAAGAACGCGTCAGGATGATGCAATGGTGGGCCGATTATCTGGATGAACTCCAGAACCTGCGGGGGATCTCAATCGGGGAACGCGGCAAGCCTCTCCGTACATCTAACCTTTCTACTAAGCGTGAGCGCTCGTCTTGAATCTCAGCCCACCGATCCAACGCATCGGCGACGTCATAGGCCATTGGTTCGCCACGATCATCATCTGCGAGCGCCATCAATGCTGGTCGCAGCGCACCGGGGATGCTGTCGCGCAAGGCAGCGACCCGCCCTAGGGAAGGACCATAGGTCGGCGACTGCTCGCCGCGCGGAACGCGCTTCGAGGGATCCAGAAGGTCGAGCGCAATGGCCGCGTCTCGGGCCGCACCGCCAAAAGCACCCAACAGAACACATGACATGCCGCCTTCAAGGGCAAAAAATTGCCTCTTGGATGATGCCTGGCATCGCTCCCTGGTAGGTGTCGCCGGGATTATCTAACAGGCCCATTTTGCCGCCGAGTACGACACGCGCATCTGAAACCTCGGTCATGGCTTTCCGGGCCGCCGAATATGCGGAGACGCTGTCGAGGGGTTGTCGCGCCTCGAGCCAATCGTTGAACTCGGCCTCGTTTCCGAGCCTGGTTCTCGACCCACCTTTTCCAACGCGCAAACCATCCTCCACCGCTCGAATCGGAGGAAGTTGCACATTTAGGTGCTTTGGCAACCGCCGGTAATCAGATGCGTTGCCGATCACGCAGATTCTGCACATAGACATTGATGATCAGTGCGACGAGCAGAATGATGCCGCGGATGAGGATTTTCAAAAAACTGTCGATCTGGACGTGATCGAGGCCATTGTTGAGGACGCCCAGTATGCACAGGCCGATGATCGTGTTGCCGATCCCGCCACGGCCGCCAAAGAGGCTGGTGCCACCGACCACCACCGCTGCGATGGCGTCAAGCAGATAGCCGTCGAACTCGTTCTGCTGGGCGCTGCCAAAATGGGCCACGCCAATCATCCCTGCGACACCGGAACAGACGGCCGAAATCACCATCACCGCACCTAAGACCAGTTTGACGTTGACACCGGAATATTCGGCCGCTTCGCGGTTGCCGCCGACCATGTAGACGTATCGGCCGAAGCGCGTGTAGGTCAAAACGATATGACC
>NZ_JAPYKS010000123.1:0-206 GCF_037179605.1 Mesorhizobium salmacidum (SeqCode) | reverse complement strand
TGGCCGGGCAGCCGCAGCCCGACATTCACAGCCGCGCTCTGTGTCTGCCAATCTGCTTTGGTCGGTGACAAAGACGTCGAAACAGCGCGCATTGCCTTCGAAGCTTTTGCGCTTGCCCGCGGCATCCTCGCGCCCGACGCGCTCGAGGTGGCGGCGGCACGTGCTGCTGATGAGTGGCTGACAGCTTGAGCTTGGCACTCATTCAC
>NZ_JAPYKS010000122.1:0-218 GCF_037179605.1 Mesorhizobium salmacidum (SeqCode) | reverse complement strand
TTGCGCAGGTTCTGCCGTGGCCTTGGGCCGATCTGCTGGATCACCAATCCGGCCGCCAGTGAGCCAAGATCGCCGCAGGTCTGGAGGTCGCGGCCCTGTGTATAGCCATGCAGGAAACCGGCGGCGTAGAGGTCGCCGGCGCCTGTCGTGTCGACCAGTTCCTTGATGGTGGTTGCCTTTATGACCACGGTCTCGTCGCCGCGTACGATGACCGAGCC
>NZ_JAPYKS010000121.1:0-227 GCF_037179605.1 Mesorhizobium salmacidum (SeqCode) | reverse complement strand
AAGCCGGCGTACGGCCCGGCCTGCGGGATCCTGTGTCACACGATGAGCAGGCCGGGCTGTTGTCCTTTGTGCGTGGTGCAGATGACTGACAATTTCGGTCACGCCTTCGAGATGGGCCATGATCCTCGTCATGGCCTGTGCGGCGATTGGGATCATCCTAGGGCGTAGTGACGATTTAACGGGTTGGGATTCCCAAGGAAGGGCAAATCAGATTCAACGCTGATTTT
>NZ_JAPYKS010000120.1:0-254 GCF_037179605.1 Mesorhizobium salmacidum (SeqCode) | reverse complement strand
TCGGCGCTGACGACGTCGAAGGTGTCGGTGTAGGTGGTGCCGGCGGCGAACTCGTTGTGGGCCGAGCTTGCGGTGTAGGTCCAGGCGCCGGCGCTGTCGATGGAGAACGCGCCGTAGGTTCCAACGGTCCCGGCCTGGGCGACGAAGGTCGCCGGGCTGTCGACGTCGGAGACGGTCAGCGTGCCGGAGCTCGAGATGTCGGTGGCCGAGTTGGTCTCGGTCAGGTTGCGCACATCGGCCGACAGCACGGCGGC
>NZ_JAPYKS010000011.1:0-204850 GCF_037179605.1 Mesorhizobium salmacidum (SeqCode) | reverse complement strand
CAACTTTATGGCTGGCGTGACCGACGAAGCCGAACTGGTCTCGCTGTCCAAGCAGCCGCTCGGCCGGTAGGAAAGATAGATGGCCGCTGCTAAGAAGGATCATGGCGTAAGGACGGCAAGGATCGCGCGGTGATGAGGTGGCCAGTCTCTATCGACGCGATCCTGCATCCGACCCTGGCCTGCCTAAATAGGCCCGTAAGCTAATGAGCACAGCGGCCCCGACAGTGGGCGGGGGCTGGGGTTTGCCGGAGCCGCCTGCGCAGTCAGGGGTGGGCCTCGACCGCGCTGTTCCAGAATAGGACAAGGCGGTCAAGGAGTCGGCAACTCTGTTCGTGCCGCCGGAGTTGCTCCATTCGGCCGTGGTCTCATCCAGAAGACTTACTTGCGTTCCCGCCGTGGCAGGCAACATCCTTTCGGTAATTCCTTTGGCCGCAGCAGCGCTTGCCTGAGCCCGCGCTGTGGTCAGGAATGGGAATAGGGACCCGCTTCGTGTAGAGTTCTGGAGCGGGTTCCTGCTGCCCCAAGAAACGGTGTCTTATCAGCCGCGCCGAGGGCGGCGGCAATGCCTTGGTCGAGCAGCAGTGGTGTCTACTGGCCCGCTGATCTGTACAAGCTCCTGTGGGTCTTTGATCGGCTGTGCAGCAAGCGCCGTCTCGACCGTTGCGCAGCAAAGCGAGTGCATCGCTCGTATAGTGTGGGGAAACGCGGAGCCACGCCGTCCAGCGCGGCTCACCGCGGATCTTGTCGATGAGCCCAATGCCCGGAGGTGGGTTGTAAATCGGGATCTGCGTACCGCGGTATTGTCGGTATTTGACCGACCCGTGCTGATCCCGCTCCTGCACATCTTTAAGCGTCGCGCGAATATCGCCTGAACCAAGATTGTCGCCATAGACTGTGATCTCATAGGTGTCGCCCGCCCGCTCCTCCGGATAAGTGGACAATCCGGCGACGGTTAGTCGCGAAATGAATCGATACAGTGGGTCGTCGTCATCCGAACTCCAAGCGGTTTGCGGCGTGTAGACGTTGTAATTGATGGCAGCTTCGACGCTCGCCTCGTAGCGCTCGACTCTAATGGCCAGATGCGTGTGTTCTTCGTCGGGCTGTTTCTGGCGCTTCGTTTTGCGGGGCATGGGATCACCGCACACCTGATTATGCCGTTCGCCTGATCGTTTTTTATTCCTGATCTGGCGCTTGTGATAGGTGGATTGCGCGACATCTTCATCCATCCCAACCGCGTTGCATGTCCGTGGCGCGTGCGAGGCACGCGACCCATCCGACGGCGGCAGAAACGACTCGAGGTGTGCCACCGGGCGCAGACCACGCCCCAGCAAGCGAACTCAGATTCTGTAGATATGCTGTAGATCCGCCGCTTTCGGCAGATTTTGAGCATCGACTAAGCTTTTGAAAATGTTGGCTCCCCGGGCCGGATTCGAACCAGCGACCAACCGGTTAACAGCCGGTTGCTCTACCACTGAGCTACCGGGGAACGGAGGCTCTTTGAGCAAGTGGCGCAGCCTATAGCAAACCCGTTTCGGCTTTGCAAAGCAGCATTTCGCATTTTGCCGAGACTTTTTCGCGCGGTGGTTTCTCGCAATCGGCTTTGCCCACCCACATATTAGCCGTCTTGGCGATGGGCGCGGAACCGAAAGGGCGGTCGCGGCTTTCGTAAGATGGCATTATCGAGCCCCCAGACAGGCAGTTTTTCGCAATGACGGCAGCGGACGAAAACCGGATACCCGCACGAAAGATCTCGGTTTTCGGGCGCGAATTCACCATGCCGCAGTCGCGCGGTCTCAGGATCACCATCGGCGTGCTTTTGACGATTGGCGGCCTTCTCGGGTTCCTGCCGATCCTTGGCTTCTGGATGGTGCCGCTCGGACTGCTGGTACTCTCCTACGAAATAGCCATGGTCCGTCGCCACCGGCGCCGCTTGGTCGTCTGGTGGGAGCGGCGACGCCGGCCGGACTGAGCGGCCCTTGCCGGCGCATCTCGCACGGCGGTGGCCTTCGAAAGAGAATCAATCATGGCGCCGTCTCTCCGTGCCGCCGACGGATTCCTCCGAATCGGGTTGCGCGCCTGCCTTCAAATCCTCGCTGATCTCCTTCAGGACCGCGGAAGCCGAGGCCAGACGCGCGCGATCACGCGGCGACAGCCTGCCGGTGCCTTCAATTCTCAGGCAGTCGATGGCATAGCGCACCAATTCCTCGCATCCCAGCAGCGACACGCTTTCCGTTTCGTGCGTTTCGTCCCTTGGCTTTGCCGTGGGCATGGCGCAGTCCTCCCTGTTTCTCAACGCAAGCCGGTGCGCGGCGTTTCGCCCGATCATCCGCCATGCTTAACGGATTGCTAATAGGGCGGCTGCGACGGCGATCTGACAGGGGCGGAGCCGGCGCAGAGGAAAGCGTTCGGAATACGTCGTGGCCGCTTGACGGCATTTTCGCCGCAACCTATTGGAACCGGGTGGAACGCCGGGAGCAAAGAGGCCTCGTGGCGGAGTGGTTACGCAGAGGACTGCAAATCCTTGCACCCCGGTTCGATTCCGGGCGAGGCCTCCAATCTCCAGGCCAGGCTCCCGCGCGTCAGCGCCGGAGCCTGAGCGTCCTGTCCAATGGACCGCGATTGTGTCGCGGAAAGCAGATTGGTTGGAACATGAGCGCTGATTTTTCCGAACTTCGCGTCAAGATGGTCGATGGTCAGGTTCGCACCACCGACGTGACCAGCGCGCCGTTGCTCGACGCGATGCTTTCCGTGCCGCGCGAGGTTTTTGTTGGCGATCGCCAGCGCGATCTGGCCTATATCGACGAGGACATCCGCATCGCCGGCAGCGCCGATGGCCCGCGCTACCTGATGGAAGCTTCGCCGCTGGCCAAGCTGTTGCAACTGGCCGAGATCAGTGTCACCGATTCGGCGCTCGATGTCGGCTGCGGCACCGGCTACGCCTCGGCGATCCTGTCGCGCCTGGCGAGATTCGTCGTGGCGCTCGAAAGCGATTCGGCCTTGGCGCAAACCGCCGCGTCGACCCTGTCCGGCCTGGGCTGCGGCAATGTGACCGTGGTTCAGGGCGCACTGGCGCAAGGCCATGCGGCAAAGGCACCTTACGATGTCATCTTCATCGGCGGCAGTGTCGGCAAAGTGCCGGCGTCGCTGCTCGACCAGCTCGCCGAAGGCGGACGCTTGGTCGCGGTCGAAGGACAGGGCAATTCCGGCGTGGCGCGGCTTTTTGTCAAGGCTGGAGGGGTTGTAACCGGGAGAAGGGCATTTAATGCGGCAATTAAGCCACTACCCGGCTTCGAACGTGAGCATGCTTTCGAATTCTGAATGATTTGGCCTTGCAGCAAAGGCTTTGTCATGGTCGCTTGCATTTGAACGATCGTTGCTGATCCCAGACTGGGGGGCACTTTGGGCCGAGCGACAGGGAACATGAAACACGCCACGCCGGCTGCTCCAGAAGGAGAAGCCGGCGCGGCGCGGTTCCCATGGAAAACGAATGAGGGATATACCGTGCCGTCAGTACGCAAATCATTTTTCACCGCCGTCCTTGTTTCGGCGACCGCACTATCCCCACTGGCTGCATCGGCTGAAACCATCACCGGTGCTCTTGCAAAAGCCTATCAGTACAATTCCACACTGAATGCATCGCGTGCCGGCGTGCGTGTGACCGACGAGAGCGTGGCCATTGCCAAATCGGGCTGGCGTCCGACGGTTACCGGATCGGCCAACATCGACTATACGAACACGCGCCGGGCAAATGACGGCGGCAATTCGAAGCTGACAAGCGGCAGCTACGGCATCCAGATCAACCAGTCGCTGTTCGACGGTTTCCAGACGAGAAACAACGTGGCGGCGGCTGAATCCCAGGTCAAGGCGTCGGTCGAAAGCCTGCGCAACACCGAGGAGAACACGCTGTTCAGCGCGGCCACCGCGTACATGGACGTGATTCGCGACCGGCAGATCGCGGTGTTGACCGAGCAGAACCTGCAGTTCCTGACAGAGCAGGCGCGCGCCGCGCGCTCGCGCTTCGACGTCGGCGAAGGTACGCGCACCGATGTCGCGCAGGCGGATGCCCAGCGCGCCTCGGCGGTGGCCTCGCTCAGTGCTGCGCGTGCGCAGGCATTGGCCAGTGCCGCGACCTATCACCAGGTTGTCGGCGACGAGCCGGGCAAGCTCAAGCCAGCCGCACCATTGGGACGGTTGCTGCCGTCGAGCCTCGACGCCGCGATCGCGATCGGCTCGGCCGAACATCCGGCCATCCTTGCCACCCAGCATCTGGTCGACGCTGCGGCGTTCTCGGTGAAATCGTCCGAGGGCGCGCTGTTGCCGCAGCTGTCGGCCTCGGCCGGTATTTCGGAAAACTACCGCAAAGCCATCCCCGACGTGACGGGTTCCAACGGCAATTCGACCTCGGCCAATATCGGCGCAACGCTGACCATCCCGATCTATTCAGGGGGCCGGACCTCGGCGATCGTGCGGCAGAACAAGGAGTCGCTCGGGCAAGCGCGCATCCAGGTCGACGTCAGCCGTGACCAGGTGCGCCAGGCCGTCGCCACGGCATGGTCGCAATACACCGCCGCGCAGCAAAGTGTATCCGCCAACAGGCAGGTGATCGAAGCCGCACAACTGGCACTGAACGGCGTCATCGAAGAACGCAATGTCGGCCAGCGCACGACGCTCGACGTGCTCAATGCCCAGGCTACCCTCATCACCGCCAAGATCAACCAGGCCAATTCCGAACACGACGTGGTCGTGGCGAGCTATGCCATCCTCTCGGCGGTCGGCCGTCTGTCGGTCGACCGGCTTGCGCTGCAGGTGACGAAGTACAGGCCCGAAGAGCACTACAACGCCGTCAAGGACAAGTGGATCGGCCTGCGCACGCCGGACGGCCGCTAGGCCTTTCGTTCGAACGGCGTTTCCGGGCTGGGCAGTTCGATCGGAAACGCCTGACTGTCGTTGTCCTTCGATGGGTGCTGACGGGACCGTCACACGGCTTTGGCGGAATCGCTCTAATCTGTTGAAATCCCACATGTCCCCAGATTGGGGATTCTCGTGCGGCGATCCGTCGGTTACGCTGTCGTCATGATTCGAATCCGGCTGTTGCCGGAGCGGAAACCTGCAACGGGTCACAAGGGCGGCGGATGTGACGATGGCAACGGCAAGCAGCGCACAGCGCGAACCCTCCATGGAAGAGATACTGGCTTCCATCAGGAGGATCATCGAAGACAGCGACAACGGTCGCAAGCAGCCCGGCGAGGCCGATGAGTTGCAGCAGGATTTGGAGCCCGCGCCGAGTGCTGTTGCGGCCGCCGACATAGACGCGTTCCGCGCCGAACTGCGTGCCGTTCCCGAGGTCAGGAAACCGGCCGCTATGGCGGAAGCCCAGGCGCCAGCCGTACAACCGGCGATCACACGCACGGAAGCGCCGCCACGTGCCGATCCGGCTGTTGGCAGGACGCCGACGACATTGGCCGAGGTAAGCGCCCGGGTTGCCGCCGAGCCGGTGCTCAGCCGCGACACGCCAGCGGCTCCCGCGGAGCTTGCGGCGAGTGAAGCCATTATCGCCGATTGGCGCCGCGAGATCGCGGCGGTTGGCGAGCAAACCAAGGCGATGCCGGACCGGAGCATCCGCAAGCCAGCAGCACGGCCGGAGGTGGCGGCGAGCGAAACGGCGGTGGACCCCGCGACCGAGCGGTCTTCGTCGAGCGATGCTCCGGGCACGGCTCAGGCGCGCGCGGCGGCAAACGAAGCGCATGCGGTGCGTCCCGCGATTCTTTCCGAACATACCGGCCGGCAGGTTGCTGCCGCCTTCGGCGAGCTGTCCGACGCCTTTGCAAGCCGCAGCAAGAAGACATTCGACGAGATGGCCGAAGAAATGCTGCGGCCGATGCTGCAGGATTGGCTCGACAACAATCTGCCGACGCTGGTCGAAAGGCTGGTGCGCGAAGAGATCGAGCGCGTGGCACGCGGGGCGCAATAGCGTCCAGGCTTTCATTCCAGAAGAAACGTCGCCGTCGAGGCGGCGTTTCTCGTTGCGGCGCGATCAGCCGCTGGTCGCCGAACTGGCAAAGGCGATCAAATTGCCGTCGGGGTCGCCGACAATAAAGGTGCAGCAGCCCCAGGGCTCGGTTCGCAACGATGCCTTACGGCCGTCCGTTGAAATGAACAGGGCCGCGCCTATCTGCTTGTGATGATCCCGGGCGGCCCTCGCGGTTGACTTGACCAAGACCTTCCGATTTACACCGAACCAGCAAAATCCCGACATCGCGGACCGTTCCCCATGCTTGAAAAGACCTACGACGCCAAGACCGTCGAGCCGAAGATCGCCAGGATGTGGGAGGAAGCCGATGCGTTTCGGGCCGGCGCTGGGGCGGAGGAGGGGGCCGAGGCCTTCACCATCGTCATTCCGCCGCCCAATGTCACTGGCTCGCTGCATATGGGCCATGCGCTCAACAACACGCTGCAGGACATCCTGGTGCGCTTCGAGCGCATGCGTGGCAAGAACGTCCTGTGGCAGCCCGGCATGGACCATGCCGGCATCGCCACGCAGATGGTGGTCGAGCGCCGGCTGATGGAAAAGCAGATCCATCGCCGCGATCTCACCCGCGAAGAATTCATCGAGAAGGTGTGGGAATGGAAGGCCGAATCGGGTGGGTTGATCTTCAACCAGCTGAAACGTCTCGGTGCCTCCGCCGACTGGTCGCGCGAACGCTTCACCATGGACGAGGGCCTGTCCAAGGCCGTGCTCGAAGTGTTCGTCACGCTCTATAAGGAAGGGCTGATCTACAAGGACAAGCGCCTTGTGAACTGGGACCCGAAACTGTTGACCGCGATCTCCGATCTCGAGGTCGAGCAGCAGGAGGTCAACGGCAATCTCTGGCATTTCCGCTATCCGATCGAAGGCGCGGCCTTCGATCCGGAAAACCCGAAAACCTTCATCATCGTGGCGACGACTCGTCCCGAGACGATGCTGGGCGACACGGCTGTCGCGGTGAATCCCGACGACGAGCGGTTCCAGCATCTCATCGGCAAGAACGTCGTCCTGCCGATCGTCGGGCGCAAGATCCCTGTCGTGGCCGACGAGTATTCCGATCCGGAAAAGGGGTCCGGAGCGGTCAAGATCACGCCGGCGCATGATTTCAACGACTTCGAGGTCGGCAAGCGCCACAAGTTGCCGGCGATCAACATCCTCACCGTCGAAGCCGCCATCAAGCTCAGGGATAATGAGGACTTCCTCGCCGGCCTCGAGGTGACGCCGGAGCGTCAGGCGGTATGGGACGAACTCGACGGCCTCGACCGTTTCGTCGCGCGCAAGAAGATCGTCGAACTGATGGAGGCCGGCGGCTTCCTCGACAAGGTCGAGCCGCATCGCCATGCCGTGCCGCATGGCGACCGCGGCGGCGTGCCGATCGAACCGTTCCTCACCGAACAGTGGTATGCCGATGCGGCCGAACTCGCCAAGCCGGCGATCGCCTCGGTGCGCGAAGGTCGCACCAACTTCGTCCCGAAAAATTGGGAAAAAACCTATTTCGACTGGATGGAGAACATCCAGCCCTGGTGCATTTCACGCCAGTTGTGGTGGGGACATCAGATTCCGGCCTGGTATGGGCCGGACGGCCGCGTCTTCGTCGAGAAGACCGAGGAAGAGGCGCTGAGTGCGGCGATCGAATATTATTTGGCTCTGGAAGGGCCATGGAAGGCCTGGGTCGAGGACAAGCTCGAGAACTTCAAGCCGGGCGAGATCCTGACCCGCGACGAAGATGTGCTCGACACCTGGTTTTCGTCGGCGTTGTGGCCGTTCTCGACGCTTGGCTGGCCGGACCAGACACCGGAACTGAAAACCTACTACCAGACCGACGTGCTGGTAACCGGCTTCGACATCATCTTCTTCTGGGTTGCCCGCATGATGATGATGGGCCTGCACTTCATGGACGAGGAACCGTTCCACACCGTCTATGTCCATGCGCTGGTGCGCGACAAGAATGGCGCCAAGATGTCGAAGTCGAAAGGCAACGTCATCGACCCGCTCGATCTCATCGACGAATATGGCGCCGACGCATTGCGTTTCACCCTGACCGTGATGGCGGCGCAGGGGCGCGACGTGAAGCTCGACCCGGCGCGTATCGCCGGCTACCGCAATTTCGGCACCAAGCTGTGGAACGCGACGCGCTTTGCCGAGATGAACGAAGTTGCGCGCAATGACGATTTCTGGCTGAACGACGCCAAGCTGGCGGTCAACCGCTGGATCCTGACCGAGTTGACGCGCGCCGCGCGCGAGATCACCGACGGCATCACCTCGTACCGCTTCAACGAGGCGGCTGGAGCGGCCTACCGCTTCGTCTGGAACCTGTTCTGCGACTGGTATCTGGAACTGCTGAAGCCGGTGTTCATGGGCACGGACGAGGCGGCCAAGGCTGAAAGCCGCGCCTGCGTCGCCTTCGTGCTCGACGAGATCTATAAGCTGCTTCATCCGATGATGCCGTTCATGACCGAAGAGTTGTGGGCGCAGACGGCGGGCGAAGGCAGGGAACGGGCCTCGCTGCTGTGCCATGCCGCATGGCCGTCACCGGATTTCGAGGACGCGGAAGCAGCCGCCGACATCAACTGGCTGGTCGATCTCGTCTCCGGCATCCGCTCGGTGCGCTCTGAGATGAACGTGCCGCCGGCGGCCATTGCGCCGCTCGTGGTGGTCGGCGCCAACGACGTGACGCGTGAACGACTGGTTCGCGAGGAGTCCGCGATCAAGCGGCTGGCGCGCGTCGGCGACATCTCGCTCGCCGATGCGGCACCCAAGGGGTCGGCGCAGATCGTGCTCAACGAGGCGACGATCTGTCTGCCGCTTGGCAGCCTGATCGACCTCACGGCGGAGGCCGTGCGGCTGCAAAAGGAACTGGTCAAGGTGACCGAGGAAATCGCGCGCCTGCACAAGAAGCTGTCGAATGAGAAATTCGTCGCCAGCGCGCCGGCCGAGATCGTCGAAGGCGAACGGGAAAAGCTCGCAGAATATCGCGACGCGCAGGACAAGCTTTCGGTGGCGCTGACCAGGGTTCGTGACGCCGGCTGAAGGGCAGATTCGGGAGATTTTAGCGCCCTCTAAAATGGGCGGTCTCGTGCCTCGAAAACCGGCATTCCGTTGCGTTAATGTTGACGTAAACGGAAGTTTTTGCCCCATTGTTGCCATAATGTAACAATGGGGCCGCAGACCGCTTAAATCGGCCTTTTTTGAGCCTTTCCGGTCGCTTTTTCCTTTTTTTGGAGCGGTGAACCTCACCAAAGACCGTTTTTTGGGGTCGCGGCGTCCGCCTGCATTTTGCCCGAAATAAGTTGGGCGAACATGTACATGTACGCCCAACGTATTCGTTATTGCACCGTTAACGTGAATTGGTTCTAGCTTGATCCACTAGTTATTCGGGGAGGATGTCCATGAACAATTTGCGTCTGAAAGCACTGCTGGGGGCAGGGTGCTTTTCGTTGGCCTTGATGGGTTCAGTTATTCATCCGGCGCATGCCGGCGGTCTGGAGCGCGGCGGCTACGATATCGACCTGCTGTTCGATCCGGCGCCATTCACTACGGAAGCTGAAGCGACCTATGTGATGCCAGATCGCAAGTATGAGAATGCGCGTGGTCCGGGCGGAGCAAATCTCGGCTTGGGCACCTCAGCCGATGGTGCCGAGGGTTATTGGGTTCCGCGCATTGGGGCCAAGGTCCAAGTTGTGCAAGGCGTCGATTGCATGGTCGACTATTCGCAACCCTGGGGCGCGCACACAGCGCCAGGTATATGGAACGGAGCGCTCTCCAATATCGAAACCGATATCAGGAGCGACAACTACGCAGGTACCTGCTCCTACAAGATGGATGCCGGCAAGGGCCAACTCCGCTTTATCGGCGGTTTGTTCTACCAGGATATCTCGGGCTTTAAGGAAAGCCTGGTGAATGTTTTTCCGGCACTGACGGGTCGTGTCGACCTGAAAACCAGCGGCTGGGGCTGGCGCGCGGGAATTGCTTACGAAATCCCCGACATCGCGTTGCGCGCAAGCTTGGTCTACAACTCGAAAGTCAAGCTCGACAATATCGAGGGAACACTGGATCTCACCAGTATCGGCAGGGGTATTACCCCCATCTATGGCTCAACGCAGTACATGCCTGATACGCTGGAGTTGAAACTTCAGTCAGGCATCGCGCCCGGCTGGCTCGCCTTTGGCTCTGTCAAGTGGGTCAACTGGAGCCTGCTGCAAAGCGTTCCGATCTGCCCGATGGGTTTCCCCGCTTCGTCATGCTTCACCGGTTCGCCGGCCGCGGTGACTTCGCTCGATCTGATGTATCGTGACGGCTGGACCGTCACAGGCGGTCTGGGCCACAAGTTCAACGATCAGTGGAGTGCCGCCGGCCAGCTTTCGTGGGATCGTGGCACCTCGCATGGCTATGGCGCGCAGACTGATACATGGACGCTGGGTGGTGGCGTGGCCTATACGCCGTCGCCGAGCGTCGAAATTCGTTTGGCGGGAGCGGTCGGCGTGTTGACCAGCGGTCACTCAGGAGAATTGGCCGGTGAAAACGGCTATATTGCCGGCGAGGATGCCAGCTACGACTTCGGCAATGATCTGGTCACGGCAATTTCCGGTGGCGTAAAGATAAAGTTCTAAACTATTGAATATTATTAGAAAAGGCCGGGCGTTGCTCGGCCTTTTTCATTTGAGCCGACATCACTGGTATGTCCGGTATCCAAGCGGCGTTGCATATAAGCCGCACTCTCGGCCGCCTCGCGCAATTGTGACGTTTCAGCAACACTTTCTGAACAACCCCTCCGCTAAGGGGCAGGCCGCGGAAATTGCCTATTTCCCGCCATAAACCCGGCGCACCTCGATCTTGTCCTGGGACATGCGCCAAAAGGCTCGGCGATGGGACAGGCCGCACCGCCCGCGGCAAGGATGAGAATGGACGCCAAGGTCATTTCAAAGGCTAAGCTCCCTAGCCGCCATGTGACTGTCGGTCCGGCGCGTGCGCCGCACCGGTCCTATCTCTATGCCATGGGCCTGTCGGCGGCCGAGATCGCGCAGCCGCTGGTCGGCGTCGCGTCCTGCTGGAACGAAGCAGCACCCTGCAACATCTCGCTGATGCGCCAGGCGCAGGTGGTCAAGAAGGGCGTCGCAGCCGCCAACGGCACGCCGCGCGAGTTCTGCACCATCACCGTCACCGATGGCATCGCCATGGGCCACCAGGGCATGAAGTCGTCCCTGGTGTCGCGCGAGGTCATCGCCGATTCGGTCGAGCTCACGATGCGCGGCCATTGCTACGATGCGCTGGTCGGCCTCGCCGGCTGCGACAAGTCGCTGCCCGGCATGATGATGGCCATGGTGCGGCTCAACGTGCCGTCGATCTTCATCTATGGCGGTTCGATCCTGCCCGGCAGCTATCGCGGCCGCCAGATCACCGTGCAGGATGTGTTCGAGGCGGTCGGCCAGCACTCGGTCGGCACGATCGACGATGCCGAGCTGCTTGAAATCGAGCAGGCCGCCTGTCCGTCGGCCGGTTCCTGCGGCGCCCAGTTCACCGCCAACACCATGGCCACCGTCGCGGAGGCAATTGGCCTCGCGCTGCCCTATTCCTGCGGCGCACCGGCGCCCTACGAAATGCGCGACCGTTTCAATTTCGCCTCGGGCGAAAAGATCATGGAGCTGATCGCGAAAAACATCCGCCCGCGCGACATCGTCACGCTGAAGGCGCTGGAAAACGCGGCGACCGTGGTTTCGGCCACCGGCGGCTCGACCAATGCGGCACTGCATCTGCCGGCGATCGCGCATGAGGCGGGGATCAAGTTCGACCTGTTCGACGTGGCGAAAATCTTCGAGCAGACGCCCTACATCGCCGACCTCAAGCCAGGCGGCAAATATGTCGCCAAGGACATGTTCGAGGCGGGCGGCATCCCGCTGCTGATGAAGACGCTGCTTGACCACGGCTATTTGCATGGCGATTGCCTGACGGTCACTGGCCGTACTTTGGCCGAAAATATGGAGCACGTTGCCTGGAATGAACACCAGGATGTGGTCCGCCCGGCCAACAGACCTATTACCCAAACCGGCGGTGTCGTGGGGTTGAAGGGAAACCTTGCCCCCGAAGGCGCGATCGTGAAGGTCGCGGGCATGGCGGAGTTGAAATTCTCCGGCCCGGCGCACTGCTTCGATTCGGAAGAGGAATGTTTTGAGGCGGTGACGAACCGCGCCTATCAGGAAGGCGAGGTTCTGGTCATCCGCTATGAAGGACCGCGCGGCGGCCCGGGCATGCGCGAGATGCTGTCGACGACGGCGGCACTCTACGGCCAAGGCATGGGCGGCAAGGTGGCGCTGATCACCGATGGCCGCTTCTCGGGCGCGACACGCGGCTTCTGCATCGGCCATGTCGGGCCGGAAGCGGCGGTGGGCGGCCCGATCGGTCTCATCAGGGATGGCGACGTGATCACGATCGACGCGGTGAACGGCACGATCGAGGTGGCGCTGTCCGAGAGCGAGCTGGCGGCGCGAGCGAAGACTTGGAAGGCGCGCACGACCGACTATCAGTCTGGCGCGATATGGAAATACGCACAAACGGTAGGGTCCGCCAGGGATGGCGCGGTCACCCATCCGGGCGGTGCGAAAGAAACACACTGCTATGCGGATATCTGAGTTGTTGAAGTCAACACCAGAGTTGTTGAGGTCATCCGTCCTTTCGGCACTGGTCGTGGTTGCGATCTTTGGCGCCGTGGACCAGGCCATGGCCTTCGACGACAAGGTGTTCGACGACAAGACCGGCGTGAAGCCGCAGTCGAGCCCCTGGGCGGTGTTCCAGTTCGGTTTCTCCGCCTACAAGAGTGGCCACAAGGAGCAAGCCGCCGAGGCCTATAAATACGCCGCCGAAAACGGCCAGATCGGCGCCACCTGGAAGCTTGCCCGCATGTATGCCGAAGGCGACGGCGTGGCCCGCGACGATTATGAGGCGTTCAAGTTCTTCTCGGAGATCGTCGACCAGGACGTCGAGCCCGGCTCTCCGGAAGAAAGCTACGTCTCCGACGCTCTGGTGGCGCTCGGCGACTATCTGCGCACGGGCATTCCAGGCAGCCCGGTCACCGAGAACGAGGTGGCGGCGCAGGAATACTACATGCGCGCCGCCGCCAACTACCGCAATCCGAACGCTCAGTTCGAGATGGGCCAGATGTTCCTGAAGGGCGAGGGCGGCGTGAAGGCCAGCGTCAAGCAGGCCGGGCGCTGGTTCCAGCTCGCCGCCGAGAAGGGCCATGCCGGCGCACAGGCGACGCTTGGCCACCTGTTGTTCCAGAGCGGCAAGATCGTGCGCGGCCTGGCGATGATGACCGCGGCCCTCGAGCGTGCGTCGCCGGCCGATCAGCCCTGGATCCGCGGCATGCAGGAAGAGGCGTTCGCCGCGGCCGGCGAAGCCGACCGCCGCACCGCGATCTCGCTGGCGGACGATATCCTGACCAAGGGCAACAACACCGATCAGTAGGCTCTTTCTCCCGTCACCATGCGACGAGCGGAGGAGCGATCCGTGTAGTGGACGAAAAGCCAACTGCTTGGCTTTTCGAGCGACAAACGCCCGCAAGGCACTGAGGGCAGCGTCGGCCTATCAAGGCTCGTCTCTACCTGAAGGCGAGGCAATCCAGAAGAAAATCAGTTTTCGGTCGGTTCCGTCGGCACCATGCTCGGCTCGGGTGTCGAGATCGGCGTGACGTGCACCTGCGGCGCCATGGTGTTTGCGGGGCAGCTATCGCCGACCTTGGTCCAGGATGTGTTGTTCAGCACCATGTCGCAGCGAGCCAAATGACTCTGGTCGGCGACCGTCAGGCAGGCGACCTGGCCGACCGGATAGGATTTTCCATTGGCAAGACATTCCTGCGCGGCGAGAGCCGGCACGATCGCGACCGTGGCGAATGCCAAGCCGATCGGACAAAGAGCAAATCGAATGGTCATGGGAACCCCGGCCGCCATGATGATCTCCCATCATGCGTCGGAATGTGGCGATATGAGGTCCTCCGGTATCGGCGCGCCCGGCACTAGCCCGCAGCGGCAGGCCCCAGATCAGGCCGGCAGCAAGGCGAGGTCGATGGCAACCGGGACGTGATCGGACGGTTTTTCCCAGGCGCGCACATGCTTTTCGATCGAGGCCGATGAGAACCTGTTCGCGGCTTCCGGCGACAACAGCAGATGGTCGATGCGGATGCCGTTGTTCTTCTGCCAGGCGCCGGCCTGATAGTCCCAGAAGGTGTAGGTGTCCGAGGCATCGGTGACCGCGCGCACCGCCTCGGTGAAGCCGAGGTTCAAAAGCCGCCGGAAGGCTTGCCGCGTCTGCGGCTGGAACAGCGCGTCGCCCAGCCAGTTCTCGGGAAATCGCGCGTCGACCGGCTCGGGGATGACATTGTAGTCCCCGGCCAGCACCAGCGCCTCTTCCAGCCTCAGGCGCTCCTGCGCCCAGCGCTCCAGCCGCGCCATCCAGGACAGCTTATAGGGAAACTTCTTCTCGTCATCGATCGGGTTGCCGTTCGGCAGATAGAGCGAGGCGACGCGAAGCGCCCCCTTGTCGGTCGAGAACACGCCTTCGATGAAACGCGCCTGTTCGTCGGCCTCGTCGCCCGGCAGGCCTTTGATAACCTCGTCGAAGCGCAGCTTCGACAGCAGCGCGACACCGTTGAAGCCCTTCTGGCCGTGGATTTCGACATTGTAGCCAAGCGCCTCGATCTCGGCACGCGGGAACTGCTCGTCGACCGTCTTGATCTCCTGCAGGCAGACGATGTCGGGCGCGCTTTCGGTCAGCCAATGGGTCAGGTTGCCGATACGGGCGCGCACGCCATTGATGTTCCAGGTGACGATTTTCATAACGGTCTCATTGTTCCTGCGACGGAAGGCGTTCGACGAGTCCGATCGTATTGCCTGCCGGGTCCTTTAGAAAGGCCATCCATTCGCTTTCCCCCGCCGGACCGAACTGCCCCTCGGTGTCGCGATGGACCAGCATCGGCGGCGCGGTGAAGGGAATGCCGGCTGCCCTTGCGTCGGCGTGGAAGGCTTCGAGGCCAACACTATCGAGATAGATGGTGCCGGCCGGGATGCCGTCGGTGAACAACAGCCTGACATCGCCGACCATGATGAAGGCGATGCCGGGCGGATCGTAGCGGGCATGAACGCTCATGCCGAGGACATCGCGCCAAAAGGCCAACGTCGCGTCGAGGTCGCGACCGGCGGAGAGCGCAACCTGACGAACCGCGCCGGTTGCTGGCATCTCGGTCCTAGATGGAGAAGCTGGTGCCGCAGCCGCAGGAGGCGACCGCATTCGGGTTCCTGATCTGGAACGACTGGCCCATCAAATCGTCGACGAAGTCGATGACCGAACCGCCCATATAGACCAGGGACAGATCGTCGATCAGCACCGTGGCACCGTCCTTTTCGATAGCGACGTCATCGTCGTTGCGTGTGTCGACGAGGTCGAACTTATAGGAAAAGCCGGAGCAGCCGCCGCCTTCGACGGAAACGCGCAGCGCTGTCTTGCCGGCTTCGGCCGAAACAATCCTGGCGATCCGCTTGGCGGCAGCCTCGGTCATCTCGACTTTCATGGCGGTCTTGGCATCCGCGCCCATAGGCGTCACCTTGCTTTCGGTTTCACATGATAGGTATGAAGCGCGACGGGGCAAGTCAACTGCGGCAGCATCAGCCATGACAAATGAGCTTGGCGACATCGGATTCGGCTATCGGCCGCGTGCGGCCTATGCCTCGGATCCGGCCCGCTCGCGCGGCCGGCTGTTCGACGAGGTGGAAAGTCCGACCCGCACGCCGTTCCAGCGGGACCGCGACCGGATCATCCATTCGACGGCGTTTCGGCGGCTCAAACACAAGACGCAGGTCTTCATCGCCCATGAAGGCGACCACTACCGGACAAGGCTGACCCATTCGATCGAAGTGGCGCAGATCGCGCGTGCGCTGGCGCGGGCGCTGCGCGGCGACGAGGATCTCGCCGAGGCGGTGGCGCTGGTGCATGATTTCGGCCACACGCCCTTTGGCCACACAGGCGAGGACGCGCTGAACGAAAAGATGGCGGCTTGGGGCGGCTTCGACCACAACGCACAATCGCTGCGCATCGTGACCAGGCTGGAGGCTCGCTACGCCGAATTCGATGGGCTCAATCTGAGCTGGGAAACGCTGGAAGGCCTGGTCAAGCACAATGGTCCGCTCACCGACAGCAGCGGCCAAGGCCTGAAAGGGCCGGTACCGCAGGCGATCCGCGACTACTCGCAATTGCAGGATCTCGAACTTGACCGGTTCGCCGGCATCGAGGCGCAGTGCGCGGCGATTGCCGACGACATCGCCTACAACACGCATGATATCGACGATGGGCTGCGGTCAGGGCTGTTGACGCTGGACATGCTGAAGGGCGTTTCGCTGCCCGGAACGATCCTGACGAGTGTGCGTGAGCGCTATCCCAGGCTTGATGACGTGCGCACCGGTCACGAATTGATGCGGCGGCAGATCACGGCCATGGTCGAGGATGTGATCAAGTCGACGACCGCCAATCTGGAGCGGATCAGGCCGCCGAGTGCCGACGCGGTGAGGGCGGCGGGCGAGACGATGGTGACCTTTTCGGCCGAGATGGCGGAAGCCGAGAAGGAACTGAAGGCCTTCCTCTACAAGCACCTCTACCGGCACGAGGAGGTCATGCGGGTGCGCGCGGACGCCGAGCAGATCGTCAGGGACCTGTTCGATGTCTATTTCGCCGATCCGCGCGCCATGCCGGACGGCTGGTGCGAAGGGCTGGACCACGCGCAGGATCGCATCAAGGCGCGCAGCGTCGCCGATTTCCTGGCCGGCATGACCGACACCTACGCGCTCAAGGAACACAGGCGTTTGTTTGACCGCACCCCGGATTTGAGCTAGGGCGGGCTCGATTTGCCGGCCAAAGGGCCGGATTCGTCACAAAGCCGCCAGAGCATACACCATGAACATCTTCGCCGATTTCACCGCGCGAGTCGTAAAGGCTGTCGAAGCGCTTGACCTGAAAGACAAGGACGGCGTTTCGCCTGATCTGTCGCGTATCGCCGTCGAGCCGCCGCGCGACGCCACACACGGCGATCTCGCGACCAACGCGGCAATGGTGCTGGCCAAGCCGACCGGACAAAACCCGCGCGCGCTGGCCGAGAAGCTGGCGGAAGCGCTACGGGCCGACAGGGACGTCGCCGCCGCCGAGGTCGCCGGTCCGGGTTTCGTCAATCTGCGGCTCAAGGACGGTTTCTGGCAGGCGCATCTGTCGGCGCTTCTGGGCGAGGGGCGCAATTATGGCCGTTCGACGATCGGCGCCGGCCACAAAACCAACGTCGAATATGTCTCGGCCAACCCGACCGGGCCGATGCATGTCGGCCATTGCCGGGGTGCCGTCGTCGGTGATGCGCTCGCCAACCTGATGGCGTTCGCCGGCTACGACGTGACCAAGGAATATGTCATCAACGACGCCGGTGGGCAGATCGACGTGCTCGGCCGCTCGGTCATACTGCGCTACCGCGAGGCGCTCGGTGACGACATCGGCGAGATACCACCAGGGCTTTATCCGGGCGACTATCTCGTCCCTCTTGGCCAGGCGCTAGCCAAGGAATTTGGCCGGGGCCTGCTGCAGATGCCGGACGAGGAGGCGCTGGCCATCGTCAAGGATCGCGCCATCGATGCGATGATGGCGATGATCCGCGAGGACCTTGCGCTGCTCAACGTCCACCACGACGTGTTTTTCTCCGAACGCACGCTGCATGCAGACAATGCCCGGAAGATCCGCTCTGCGATCAACGACCTGACGCTGAAGGGCCATATCTACAAGGGCAAGCTGCCGCCGCCCAAGGGCGAGAAGCCGGACGACTGGGAAGACCGCGAACAGACGCTGTTCCGCTCGACCGCCGTCGGCGACGACATGGACCGGGCGTTGGTCAAGTCCGATGGCTCGTTCACCTATTTCGCCGCCGATGTGGCGTATCTGAAGGACAAGGTCGATCGCGGCTTCGTC
The DNA here is from genome assembly GCF_037179605.1 of Mesorhizobium salmacidum (SeqCode). Taxonomy (NCBI): domain Bacteria; kingdom Pseudomonadati; phylum Pseudomonadota; class Alphaproteobacteria; order Hyphomicrobiales; family Phyllobacteriaceae; genus Mesorhizobium; species Mesorhizobium salmacidum (SeqCode). The sequence goes on along the minus strand of NZ_JAPYKS010000011.1, from coordinate 186,840 downwards.
GACCTGATCTATGTTCTCGGTGCCGACCATGGCGGCTACGTCAAGCGCCTGGAAGCCTTGGCGCGCGCGATTGCCGGCGACGACGTCAAGCTCACCGTCCTCTTGTGCAATCTGGTCAAGCTGTTTCGCGATGGCGAGCCGGTGCGTATGTCGAAGCGGTCCGGCGACTTCGTGACGCTGCGCGAGGTGGTGGAGGAAGTCGGACGCGATCCGATCCGCTTCATGATGCTCTATCGCAAGAACGATGCGCCGCTCGATTTCGACTTCGCCAAGGTGACCGAGCAGTCCAAGGACAATCCGGTGTTCTACGTGCAGTATGCCTCGGCGCGCTGCCATTCGGTGTTTCGGCAAGCGAGCGAACAGTTGGGGGAGGCGAATTTCGATCGCAACGGCCTGGCGGCCGCGGCAACGTCGCTGACCGACGAAGGTGAAATCGGCCTGATCCGAAAACTCGCTGAATATCCGCGTCTGATCGAGTCCGCCGCTCTTGCGCTGGAGCCGCATCGGCTGGCATTTTATCTCTATGATCTGGCTTCCAGTTTCCATGGACACTGGAACCGTGGCACGGATAATCCGGACTTACGTTTTGTTAAGGTTAACGACCGACAATTGACGCATGCCAGACTAGGGCTGGTGCAGGCTGTTTCGGATGTTCTCACGTCCGGCCTGACGTTGATCGGAGCCGCCGCGCCCACCGAAATGCGTTAGGTTTGACTAAAAAACCTGTCACCTTTTGCCCACATTGCGCTGGTAAGGGCCAACCCTGCGCGACGTCCAAGGCGTCCGAATGAGTGCGAGTTCGGGAACAATAATGGCAGACAGAACCCAGCTGAGAGTAGCCGACAACAACGATATCGGCGAGGATGATCCGTTCGCGGAACTGACCAGGATCATGGGATTCGACCCGCGCCAGCCGGTCAAGCCGACCGAGCCGAAAGCCGCTGTCACCGATGGGGCCGCGGGAGAGGGCGATTTCGACATCGATCTCGAGAAGGAACTGATGGGCGAGTTCGACGCTGTCGATAGCGTTGCTGCTCCAGTTGTCGAAGCTCGTGAGCCGGCATTCGAGCCGATGACCGTCGATGCGGCGGACGACGATCTTGCGCTGTCGCTCGATGACGATTTCCATCTGGACATGGCTGAAGTCGATGACCAGACGGTCGCCGCAAGCCATGCGAACCCTGGCGCCTCGGAAGCCGTGCTGTCCGTCGAGCCTGCCTTTGACGCCGATTTCGACAGTGCCGTCGCCAGTTCTCTCGAAGACGTTTCGCCCTTCGACGACGATCTGCCAATGGACGACGAGCTTGCCGCCTCCCTCGACCAGGATTTCCATATCGAGGACGAGGCAGCCGAGACCCGGTATGCCGTTGAATCGCCGGTTGCCGAAGTGCCGGTGGCCGTCGAGCCGGCCTCCAATCATGAATTCGACGATGCGGTCGCGATCTCGCTCGAAGACGAGCTGGTGCTCGACGACCATCCGGCGGATCAGCGCCAAGAGGCTGCTGTCGAATATCCAGAACCTGTACTGGCCACCGCGAGTGAGACCCAGGCGATCTCCGAAGAGGATTTCGTGGGTCACTTCGACGACGCCCTGGCAGATGTCGACGTGGATCTTGACGTTCAGGCGGATGAGCCAGAGGCTTTTGACGACACGCAAGCGCACCAGTTGCTTGCCGATGCCGTCGACACGACGGACGAGGTTCCAGGTGTTGAAGCCATTTCGGACCATTCTTTCGACCTGAATTTGGACGAGGCGTTTGCTCAGCCTGGCGAAGAGCCCGTCGCTGAAATCGCCGCGGCTCCGGCGCAGTCGGCGCCCGTGGCAACCATTGCGCCGCCAGTGCAAGCCCCCATCGCGGACGAACGAAGCCTCGAAGACGAGTTGAATGCGCTTCTTGGCGCCATGACCGCGCGCACGCCGCCAGCGGCCAAGGAGCCGGTCATGGCTCAGCCTGTCGTGAACCAGCCGGCCGCGATACCCGTTCAGCCGCCTCTCGGCGTGACAGCAAAGGACGCGGAGGAACCCGCCGATCTTGTTGGTGATCTCGACTGGGATCTCGATGAGGCAGTATCCGAGGATGTGCATCACGCCGGATCCGCCCAGGCCGCCGGCGCCAACCTCGACGACCTGTTGCTCGATGAACTTCAGGACCAGGATTTCGGTTCGGATGGCGCTGAACAGGGCGATGTCGATCTCGACAATGATGCCTTGGACGCCGCCCTGGCCAAAAGCATCGATTCGCATGACAAAACAGCGTCCCGGCGGGATCAGGCCGATTCGCTCGATTGGCTGGCGGATCGCTCCGCACAGTCGGAGCCTGCCCGTTCCTGGAGCCGCGTGACACCGGTCCCCCAACAGCCGGCATTTGCCGCGCAGCCTGTCGCCTCGACGGCGGCCAGGACGGCAGCGCCGGAAGTGGCCACGGTGCCTTCCTACCGTTTGGCCGAGCCGGTTGCAGCTGCTCCCTATATGGCTCCGGTCTCGGCACCGCAGGCGCCGCAGTCCTCGAGCTATGAAGAGATGCCCGATGTCGAGACGGTCGATGTGCCGGAGCGTGTCGTGGCGCTGGCTGACGATCTCGACATTCCAGAGTTGCATTTCGAGGAAGATCAGCCTGCAGCGTCGGGTTATGACGATCTCGACGCCGAATTCGCCAGCCTTCTGACTGAGATGAATTCCGTGGAGGTCGCGCCTGCCGACGCCAGCGCCGCCGCTTATGCCGACGAATCCTACAATGCCGGGTACAATCCGGGCTATGACAAGGTCAATCCGGGATATGGCGCAGCCAATCCGGGATATGGCGCAACCAATCCGGGCTATGACAGCGTCAATCCCAGATATGGCGCGGCCAATCCGGGATCCGAAGAGCCCAGGCAAGCTTATCAACCGGAAGCGCGGACCTATGCGGCACGGCCGGCGGAAATGGCTGGCCGCGCGTCGGCGGTTTCGGCCTATGCCGATGCCGCCGAAGGCTTCGACCTCGACAATCTGCCCGGCAGCCAGCCGGTCTCGCAGGCGGACGATTTTACCGTCGATGAACTCGACTACGATCCCGAACTGGACGAAGCGATGTCGGTTCCAGGCCTCGGCCAGCGGGAAGCCGCCAGGTCGTCGGGCCGGCGCGGCCTGTTCATTGCCGCGATTGTCGGTGCCGTCGCGGTCGCTGGGGGTCTTGGCGCCTTCGCGCTCTCTTTGGGCGGCAAGGGCGGCAGCGAAGCTCCGGTGATCGTCAAGGCCGACAATTCGCCGATCAAGATCAAGCCGGAAAATCCGGGCGGCACCGTGGTGCCGAACCAGGACAACAAGGTCTATGACGCGGTGGTCAAGGGTGCGAAGCCCGCCGAGCCGGTCCAGCAGAAGCTTGTCACCAACGTCGAGGAACCGGTGAACGTGCAGGCGAAGGACGCGGCCCGCGCCGTCGATCTTTCTCCCGACCAGAACGCTGCCGCCGGCACGGATGGCGGCGGCGACGTTTCGACCGCTGGCGCGGCCCCGGCCGACAACGCGGCGCCCGCGCCGAAGTCGGAGGATCGCATCGCCCAGGTCCTGCAGGACGCCGACAAGGGCACCAACAATAATGTCGTTGCCGTTGCGCCGCGCAAGGTCAGGACCATGGTGGTCAAATCCGACGGCTCACTGGTGGCGCGCGAGGACCCGGCACCGGCGGCACCTCAGGTGGCCGCGGCGGAGCCGACCGATCCGGCGCCACAGCATGTGGCGCCTGCCGGTCAGGCCGAGGCCGACCAGACTGGCACCGACCAGACTGGCACTGACCAGACTGGCACCGATCAGACCGGCACCGTGGCGCCCGCCGCCGCGCAGGCCGACGATGCGCCGGCTCTGAAGCCCGCCGCCAAGTCTGCCAAGGCTGAAGCCAAGGCACAGTCGGCCAACACGCCAGCCAAGGTTGCGATCGCGCCGCAGCGTCCGTCCGACCAGCCGGTCGACGTGGTCGGCGAGGTCAAGCCCGATCAGGTCGCTTCCATCGATCCGGCCTCGACCGCGACCGGCAGCGGTTCGTGGTCGATACAGATCGCTTCGCAGCCGACGGTGGACAGCGCCCAGTCGACCTATCAGGATCTGCAGCGCCGCTATGGCAGCGTGCTTTCCGGTCGCACGGCCAACATCGTCAAGGCCGAGATTGCCGGCAAGGGCACGTTCTACCGCGTCCGCGTTCCGGCCCAGTCGCGCAACGATGCCATCAATTTGTGCACCAGCTACAAGGCTGCGGGCGGCAACTGCTTCGTCTCGCGCTAGACGTCGACCCATCTCTCAAAGCCGGCGCGGCCCAAGGCCACGCCGGCTTTTTCATATGGCGATATTCATATGCCTAACTTTTTCATGTGGAAGCATGTCTTGCAGCCCGCTGCATGCGGTCAGGCATGATTCCCTTTGATCGCGCGAAGCCCTAGACTCCTGAAATGACCGAATCAAAATCCATGATCCTCGGCTGTGCCGGGAAATCGCTTACCCGCGAAGAAATCAATTTCTATCGCAACGAATGCCCGTGGGCCTTCATCCTGTTTGCCCGCAATATCGGCGAGGCCGAGCAGATCCGCGATCTGGTCGCCGAAATGCGCGACTGTATCGGACGCCCCGACGCGCTGGTGTTCATCGACCAGGAAGGCGGCAGGGTACAACGCCTGCGGCCGCCGCTGGCGCCGAACTACCCGGCCGGCGGCGCGCTTGGGGCGCTGTGGCGCGATGACCACGACGCCGGCGCCCGCGCCGCCTGGCTGATGGCGCGGCTGCATGCATTCGACCTGCTGCGCTACGGCATATCGGCGGATTGCCTGCCGGTGCTCGACGTACCGATCGAAGGGGCCAGCGATGTCATCGGCGCGCGCGCCTACGGCAAGGATCCGCGTCCGGTCATCGAACTCGGCCGCGCCGCGGCCGAGGGCCTGATGTCGGGTGGCGTGCTGCCCGTGATGAAGCATATTCCGGGGCACGGCCGGGCCTTTGCCGACACGCATTTCGAACTGCCCGTCGTCGACGCCTCGCTCAGCGATCTGCAGCGGCATGACTTTGCTCCGTTCCGCGAGCTCAACCATCTGCCGATGGCAATGACCGCGCATGTCGTCTACAGCGCGATCGACCCCAAGAACCCGGCGACGACTTCCGGCAAGGTCATCGACGAGATCATTCGACGCGAGATCGGCTTCGATGGACTGCTGATGAGCGACGACACGTCGATGAAGGCACTTTCTGGGGATTTCCCGACAAAGGCGGCCTCGATCCTTGCGGCGGGCTGCGATCTGGTCCTTCACTGCAACGGTGTTTTTGAGGAGATGGCGGGCATCGCATCGCGCACCACGGGGCTTGAAGGCAAGTCGCTGGAGCGCGCCAAGCGGGCGATGACCTATATAAGCAAGCGCGACGCGGCCGAAGAAACCGAGATCCGTGCCGAATTCGCCACCTATTTCGACGCGGTGGCCTAGCAAGAGGACGTGACAGGCAGTGGCGGAAGCATTGGAAAGCAAGGCCGCGAAGGCTGCACCGATGGACCGTCTGTGGGCCGAGAACGATGAGTCTCGGCTGACGGGCGACCCGGCGCTGGTCGTCGACGTGGCCGGCTTCGAAGGCCCGCTGGATCTTCTCTTGCATCTGGCCCGCACCCAGAAGGTCGACCTGGCGCGCATTTCCATCCTGGCGCTGGTCGAGCAATATTTGACCTTTGTCGAGACGGCGAGGGCGCTGCGGCTCGAACTTGCCGCCGACTATCTGGTGATGGCGGCGTGGCTGGCGTTCCTCAAATCGAAGCTCCTGATCCCCAAGCAGCCGGGCGAAGAGGGCGAAAGCGGCGAGGAACTGGCGGCGGTGCTGCAATTCCGGCTGAAGCGGCTCGAAGCCATGCGCGACGCGTCGGCGCGTCTGGTCAACCGCAACCGTCTCGGCCGCGACGTGTTCGCGCGCGGCATGCCGGAAATGGTCATCATCGAGAAGCGCAACACTTATTCGGCTTCGCTCTACGATCTCCTGACCGCCTATGCCCAGCAGCGGCAGAAGCAGGCGATCACCAATGTGACGATCGCCAGGCGCGGCGTCTGGTCACTCAAGGATGCTCGCGACATCCTGACCCGGCTGATCGGCTCGTTGCGCGACTGGACGACGCTCGACAGCTTCCTCATCCAATATCTGACCAGCCCGCAAGAGCGGCGCACCGCGATCGCCAGTTCGTTCGCGGCCACACTGGAACTGGTGCGCGAGCGCAAGATGGATATGCGGCAGGACGAGGTGTTCGCACCGATCTATCTGCGCGACCACCGCGCACAGACAATCAAGGCAGTCGAGGTGGCATCATGAGCGAACGCGCCAACGCTTCGGTTATTCCTTTCAAGGTGGACGATGAGCCGGAAGAGGGTGAGATCGCCCAGGCTTCGGTACAGAATCCGGCCGAGCGGCTGCATATGGCGGAAGCCGTGCGCATGGCCGAGGCGATCGTGTTCGCCAGCGCCGAGCCCGTGAGCGAAAAGCAGCTTGCCACACGGCTTCCCGATGGCATCAACGTCGCCCTCGCCATGACAGAGCTGCAGCAGATCTACGCCCGGCGCGGCGTCAATCTGGTGCGGGTCGGCGACGCCTGGGCGTTCCGCACCGCCGGCGACCTGGCCTTCCTGATGAGCCGCGATACGGTGCAGCAGCGAAAACTGTCGCGGGCGGCGCTCGAGGTGCTGGCGATCATTGCCTATCACCAACCGGTGACGCGCGCCGAGATCGAGGACATCAGGGGCGTCGAGACCTCGAAGGGTACGCTGGATACGCTCCTCGAGACGGAATGGGTGCGCATGCGCGGCCGGCGCAAAACGCCCGGCCGTCCCGTTACCTATGGCACCACCGAAACCTTCCTCGACCATTTCGCGCTCGAGGAGATCCGCGATCTTCCAGGTATGGAGGAACTGAAGGGCGCCGGTCTGCTCTCAGGCCGCATGCCATCGAACTTCTCCATCCCGCAGCCGCCCGCCGATCCCGACATGCTGACCGAGGACGAGGATCCGTTGACCGACATCGATCTCGAGGAGCTCGGTCTGCTGACGCCGCGCGTCACGGAAGATTGACCACGAGCGCCTATCAAAAGCCGCTTTACGCCTTTACATGCGCCGTTTGGTAGCGGGCCGCTTCGCTGAAAATGCGTGACATCCGACACCCTTTCATAAACTCTGTCGCGGTTGTGTTTGAATCCCAACGCGAAAACGCATAGATCATCGCCAGGGAAACCATTCGAGAGAGATTTGCTATGGGTTCATTTTCGATTTGGCACTGGATGATCGTGCTGGTCATCGTGCTTCTGGTGTTCGGCCGCGGCAAGATCCCCGAGCTGATGGGCGACATGGCCAAGGGCATCAAGAGCTTCAAGAAGGGCATGGCCGACGACGACGTCGCCGACGACAAGCGCACCGTCGAACACCGTGCCGATGAGACCGTTTCGGCCGCGAAGGAAAAGGCCAGCAAGAGCTGAGCCAAAGAGTTCTAGTCGGAACAGATTGCCATGTTTGAAGTCGGCTGGACCGAAATGCTGGTGATCGCGATCGTCATGATCGTGGTCGTCGGGCCAAAGGATTTGCCCAACATGCTGCGCACCTTTGGCCGCACGGCGGCGAAGCTGCGCGCCATGGCGGGCGACTTCCAGAAGCAGTTCAACGAGGCGTTGAAGGAAGCCGAGCTCGACGACGTTAAGAAGTCGGTCGACGAGCTCAGGGGCCTGAGCCCGGTTGCCGAGATCAAGAAGCAGCTTAATCCGTTCGAGCAGGCTGCGGCCGATGTGCGCGCCGGCGTCGACGCCGTGATGAAGCCGAAACCAGCGGCCGATCCGTTGGCCCCCGCCGCTTCGACGCCACAGGTGGCCGAGCCGTTGAAGAACGGTGCAACGACCATGCCTGGCGTCAACGGGCCTGAAGCCACGACACCAGCCCCGATTTTCCCGGCGATGACCGATGAATCGGTGGTGGCGGCATCCACGGAATCTGCCATTGCGCCGAAGGCAGCTAAGAAAACCGCGAAGACGGCACCGGCTGCGAAGGCGCCGTCCGAGGCCTCGACGTCCGCGAAGGCGGCGACGGCAAAAGCCGCACCCGCGCCGACGGCAAAAGCCGCGCCCGCGCCCAAGGCGCCGAGGAAGGCCACGACAGCGGCAACGCCTGCAGCCGCGGCCGTGACGAAGCCTGTTGCCGCCAAGTCGACCGCCGCCGCCAAGGCTGGGACGAAATCCGAGCCGAAGCCTGCTCCGGCGAAGAAGCAGGTGACCAAAAAGACGGCTGGAGCCGCCAAGTGAGCGTTTCGGACAAGGAAAAGGACGAGATCGAAAAATCGTCGGCGCCGCTGATGGAGCACCTGATCGAGTTGCGCAGGCGGTTAATCTGGTCGCTCGGTGGCTTCTTCGTAGCCTTCCTGGTCTGCTTCTTCTTCGCCAAGCGGCTGTTCAACATTTTGGTCGTCCCCTTCAAATGGGCGACGAAATGGGCGGGGCTCGACCCGCACAAGGTCGAGCTGATCTACACCGCGCCGCAAGAGTTCTTCTTCACCCAGGTCAAGCTCGCCATGTTCGGCGGCATGGTCATCGCCTTTCCGTTGATCGCCACGCAGATCTACAAATTCATCGCGCCCGGCCTCTACAAGAACGAGCGCAATGCCTTCCTGCCGTTCCTGATCGCATCGCCCATCCTGTTCCTGATGGGCGCCTCGCTGGTCTATTTCTTCTTCACGCCGATGGTGATGTGGTTCTTCCTCGCCATGCAGCAGGTCGGCACGGACGACCAGGTACAGATTTCCCTGCTGCCGAAAGTGTCGGAATATCTCAGCCTCATCATGACGCTGATCTTCTCCTTCGGCCTGGTGTTCCAGCTGCCGGTGGTGACCAGCCTGATGACGCGTGTCGGCATGCTGTCGTCCAAGGCGCTGGCGGAAAAGCGCAAATGGGCGATCGTCATCGCCTTCATCGTGGCCGCGGTGCTGACACCTCCAGATCCGATGAGCCAGATCGGTCTGGCCCTTCCGACCATCCTTCTCTACGAGGTCTCCATCTGGGCCGCGCGATGGATCGAGCGGGATCAGGAAAAACAGCGGCTTGCGCGCGAGAAGCAGGAAGCCGGCGAGACCGTGGCGGACAAGGCGCCGGACGAGCCGCCAGCGCCAGCTGCTTCGTAGGACAACAGGGCCGGGCCAGCGTCGGAAAACAGCAATCAGCCCATCTTGCATCGATCAAGGATGCGGTTTACCCCCTCTGACTGAAACGCATCGCCACAAAGGCGGTGCGTTTCAGTTTTTGTTTTGAGCATGTCGTTGTCCCAAAACCGCTGCGCACTTTTGGGCGACATGCTACCCGAGGAGCGTTCAAACCATGCTTGACATCAAATGGATTCGCGACAATCCGAAGGTCCTTGTCGAGGCGCTCACCAAGCGCTCGTGGCCGTCGGCTGAGGCGCAGTCCACGGTCGATGATCTGATCACCCGGGATGAGGCGCGGCGCGAGCATGTCACCGAACTGCAGACCAAGCAGGAGCGCCGCAACGCCGCCTCGAAGGAGATCGGCAACGCCATGCGTTCGGGCGATGCCGCCCTTGCCGAAAAACTCAAGGCCGAAGTCGGCGAGATCAAGACTTTCATCCAGAACGGCGAGGCGCGCGAGCGCGAGCTCGACAAGGCGCTGAACGACGCGCTGGCGGTGCTGCCCAATGTGCCGTTCGACGACGTGCCGGTCGGCAAGGACGAGCACGACAATGTCGTCAAGCGCACCGTTGGTGAAGTGCCGACGCGTCCGAACTGGGTGAAGGAGCATTTCGAGATCGGCGAAGCGCTCGGCATGATGGATTTCGAGCGCGCGGCAAAGCTGTCGGGCTCGCGCTTCACCGTGCTCAAGAGCGGCCTGGCGCGGATGGAACGCGCGATCGGCCAATTCATGCTCGACCTGCACACGACCGAGCACGGCTATGAGGAGATCATCCCGCCGCTGATGGTGAAGGACGACGTTCTGTTCGGCACCAACCAGTTGCCGAAATTCGAGGAGGATCTGTTCTTCACGCCACATGGGGAGGGCAGGCTTGGCCTGATCCCAACCGCCGAAGTGCCACTCACCAATCTCGTGCGCGAGGAAATCACGTCGCATGAAAAGCTGCCGCTGCGCTACACCGCGCTTACGCCCTGCTTCCGTTCGGAGGCAGGCTCGGCGGGGCGTGACACGCGCGGCATGCTGCGTCAGCATCAGTTCTACAAGGTCGAGCTCGTGTCGATCACCGACCAGGAATCCTCGCTGGCCGAGCATGAGCGAATGACGCAGTGCGCCGAGGAAGTGCTGAAGCGGCTCGGCCTGCCGTTCCGCACCATGGTGCTGTGCACCGGCGACATGGGCTTTGGCGCGCGCAAGACCTATGACATCGAGGTCTGGCTGCCCGGCCAGAACGCCTATCGCGAAATCTCGTCCTGCTCGGTCTGCGGCGATTTCCAGGCGCGCCGTATGGACGCCCGCTACAAGGACAAGGACGGCAAGGGCAACCGCTTCGTCCATACGCTCAACGGTTCGGGCACCGCTGTCGGCCGCGCCCTTATTGCTGTCATCGAAAACTACCAGAATGAGGATGGCAGCGTAACCATTCCTGAAGTGCTGCGGCCTTACATGGGCGGCCTGGAAAAGATCGAATCGAAATAATGCGCATTCTTCTGACCAATGACGACGGCATTCATGCCGAGGGCCTGGCGTCGCTCGAGCGCGTCGCCCGCACACTGTCCGACGATGTTTGGGTGGTGGCGCCGGAGCAGGACCAGTCGGGTTATGCCCATTCGCTCTCGATCTCGGAGCCGCTGCGGTTGCGAAAAATCAGCGAGAAGCATTTTGCCGTGCGCGGCACGCCGACCGATTGCGTCATCATGGGCGTCAGGAAGATCCTGCCCGGCGCCCCCGACCTGATCCTGTCCGGCATCAATTCGGGCGCCAACATCGCCGATGACGTGACCTATTCGGGCACCGTCGCCGGTGCCATGGAAGGCGCGCTGCTCGGCATCAGGTCGATCGCGCTCAGCCAGGGCTACAGCTATGTCGGCGAGGATCGCGTCGTCCCTTACGAGACGACCGAAGCACTGGCGCCGGCGCTGCTGAAGAAGCTCGTCGCGGCGCCGCTGCCCGACGGCGTGCTGCTCAACGTCAATTTCCCCAACTGCCTTCCCGAGGAGGTGGCCGGCACTGTTGTCACCACGCAGGGCAAGCTGGTTCATAGCCTGTGGGTCGACGAGCGCCGCGACGGCCGTGGCCTGCCTTATTACTGGCTGCGCTTCGGCCGCGAGCCGGTCGAAGGCAAGCAGGGAACCGATCTCTTTGCCCTGCGCAACAGGCTGGTGTCTGTGACGCCGTTGCAGCTTGACCTCACCGCGCACGAGATCCGTGACCAATTGAGCAAGGCGCTTGCATGAACCAAGGCTTTCCAATCGACGATCGCGAAGGATTTGCCGCTTTCCTGTTGCGCCTGCGCGGCAGGGGCACGGTGCCGAAGGCGCTGATCGCGGCTTTCGAGGCGACACCCCGGCGCGGCTTCCTGGCGGCGCAGTTCCACCCGATCGCCTGGTCGGATCGCATGTTGCCGATCGAATGCGGCGAGGCGATCGAAGGGGCTGACATGCAGGCGGCGGTGATCGCCGCACTCGCTATCGAAACGGGAAACCGCGTGCTCGAGATCGGCACCGGCTCCGGCTACACGTCGGCTGTCATGTCCCGGCTGGCGGCGCGCGTCGTGACCGTCGATCGCTACAAGACGCTGGTCGAGCAAGCCCGGCAGCGATTCGAGGCGCTCGGCATTGGCAATGCCATCGTGCGCCACGCCGATGGTTCCAACGGATTGCCCAATGAGGGGCCGTTTGACCGCATCGTGGCCTGGGCGGCGTTCGACAGCCTGCCGCGCTTCCTGCTCGACCAATTGTCGAGCGGCGGCATCGTCATCGCGCCGATCGGGCCGGAGGAAGGGGAGCAGGTGCTGGCCAAGCTCACCAAGGTCGGCAGCCGTTTCGAACGCGAGGATATCGGTATGGTGCGGCTGCAACCAATTCTGCGCAGCCTGGCAGCGGTTATCTAGTTTCAGGCCGGCTGCCAGATCTCTTTCGGGCCCGCTATCGGCATCGCCGACCATCCTCAAATGTTTTAAGAAAATTTTCGTCGGATTCTAATGGGTTAACCGCCCAGTAACATTAACGCGCTTTAATCCTGTCCAGTTGGTGCAGCGTTTGTGCGGGTTAGTGCGATGCAACTCAGTGTTTTGAAGGCAAATAGTCGCAATCTGGCGCGGGGCTGCGCTGTTCTGATGATTGCGGGTGCGGCGGCCGGGTGCAGTTCCCAGGCTTCGCGGTTCAACAGTGTCGATGACGTCTTCACCTCCTCGACAAACAATCAGCGCGCCATCATCAACAAGCAGGATGCGGTGCAGCCCTATCCGGGCGATGTCTCGGCCGCTCCGCTCGACGGCAGCCATACGCAGTCGGTCAGTCGCTCCAGTCTCGAACCGGTTTCCAGCCGGCCATTGCCGCCGCCGGCTTCCGCGCAGGCGCAGCCGGCTCCAGCGCTCGCGCCCGCCGCCAATCCGGTGCGTGTCGCATCGGCGCCGGCCCTGGTTCGGCCCGCTCCTCATGTCGACAGGACGACGACCGGTGCTGTCGCGCCGGCCGCCAAGCCTTTCAAGAATGCCCAGCCCGACGAACCGAAGATGGCCCAGGCAGGCACACCGCACGCGACAGAAATCGTCGTCAGGGACGGCGAGACCATTTCCGGCCTGGCGGCGCATTACAAGGTGCCGGCCGATGTCATCATGAAGGTGAACGGCCTGAGCCCGACCAAGGGGCTGAAGACCGGCCAGAAAATCGTCATCCCGGCCTATGGCTATTCAAGCAAGAGCGAGCCGAAGGTTGCCGACGCAAAGCCGGCGAAGGACGGCAAGCACGATCTGCCGGCCACCGCGCCGGACAAGGTCGCCGTGCTGCCGCAGCAGCCGAAGCTCAAGGAGGGCAAGTCCGCGGCTCAGGTCGACGCGTCGGCCGCCGCGAGCCAGCCCAAGGAGCCCAAGCCGGCGCAACTGGCCAAGGCAACCGGCGTCGCGGGGACCTATACGGTCCAGTCGGGAGACACGATGTCCTCGATTGCCAGGAAGACCGGCGTCGGCGTCGTCGCGCTGAAGCAGGCCAATGGCATGAAGGATGGCCTGCGGAAGATCGGCCAGACCCTCAAGGTGCCGGCGGGCGGAACAGCGACAGTAGCCAGCGCCAAGCCAGCCAAGGTCGATCCGGTGACCACGGCAACCACGCAAGCGCCGGCAAAGACCACGCCGTCGGAAACGCTGGCATCCTACACGCCGCCGAAGAAGGACGCGAAGGTCATCCAGCAGGCCGAGGACGACGACGCGGTGGCGCCGGGTGCCACTGGGATCGGCAAAATGCGCTGGCCGGTTCGCGGCCGGGTGATTTCCGGTTTCGGATCCGGCAAGGACGGCGTCGACATCGCCGTGCCAGCAGGAACGCCGGTCAAGGCGGCCGAGAACGGCGTCGTCATCTATGCCGGCGACGGGCTGAAGGAATTCGGCAACACGGTGCTGGTGCGTCACGAGAATGGTCTGGTCACTGTCTATGGTCATGCCAGCTCGATCGAGGTGCAGCGCGGCCAGAAGGTCAAGCGCGGCCAGGAAATCGCACTCTCGGGTATGAGCGGCACGACGGACTCGCCGAAGCTGCACTTCGAAGTGCGCAAGAACTCGGCTCCGGTCGATCCGTCAGGCTATCTCGAATAGAATAAAAAAAGCGATTTGCGGGCCGTCTGACCTCCAGTCCGGCCCGCCGGCTCAGGCCCGCCCCGAAAGGAGCGGGCTTTTTCAGTTTTGTCGGATGCCTGCTTCTCAAGGCTCAAAGATGATCGCGTAGCGTGTCGGCGATCATGACCTCAAGGCTGCTGGCCTTGATACCGAGAAGCATCTCGGCGTCGGAAGAATCGACCAGCAAGGGGTTCTCGAAAAGATAGCTCATCTCGATGAGTTCATGCATGCCCAATGCCTCCATCTCGGCAGTGGAATAGGATCGGATTTCCGAAACCTCTCGTCGAAGCATCGCAGCGGTTTTCTGGATGAGCTCCCTGGGTGAGGCGTATTGCGAGGGGACGTGAAACGCGCGCCCCCATTCGCCCGCGTAACGGGAAGCCGCGACAAGCGTCCTGGCGACGTCCTTGGTGAAGGTCCACGCATGCGTCGCATCGAGGTCTCCAATGAAAGCGGTGGGTTTCCCGTCGATGATGGAGGGCAGAGCGACCAGCGAGAAGTAGCTGATGGCGCCATGCCCGAGATAGTCGCTCGACCGCACTTCGATCGCCGGTACGTCGGCACGAACCGCCCGCTGCCACATGATCGTCCTGGCGGTTCCTTTCTTCGAAGTCGGGTCCAGGGGCAGGTCGGAGCGAAGCGGGCTGTCGGCATTTTCCCCATAGCCATACAGGTTTCCCAGCACGATGAGCTTCGCGCCGACAGCTTCCGCCGCGCGCACGGTGCCGTCGATGATGGGGAAGAAGTCCGTCGGCCACCTGTGATAGGTGGCCATGGCGCACATGAAGATGGCATCGGCGCCTTGGCAGACACGCGCGAGTTCCGACGCATCGGTGGCGTCGGCCTGTACGACCCGCACATTCCGCAATGCGTTCGAACCGGCACTCCGGCTGGTGAGGACGACATCATGTCCTTCCTCGCCAAGAAGGCGAGCGGTTTCGCGACCGACCGGGCCGGCTCCGACAACAACATAGAAACTCATGGCATAACCTCTCGTTCAAGTTTGATGGAGAGGCGTGAGTACAGGTCCAAGGCATTGAAAATCGCGCGGGAATTGCCAAATCTTGAACAGGTTTTGCCACGAATCGAGAGAGCATGCGTTCGCAAATACGCTCCGGCCCCAGTCGCGTCCGACGTAACACTAGCCTCCCGGCATATCGAAGCCGGCGTCCACCGCCTGCCCCGGGCGCCACACCATCGCATCATGGTGCATGCCAGCGCGGCGACGCGCTCCTACTGCAATCAGGTCGGACGATATTTCGTCAGGCGCGCCGGCGATATTGATCTGGTGCCGGCCGGTCAGGAGGGCGGCTTCGAGGCCGAAACCTCGTTCAACACGATCGAGATCGCGTTGCAGCCAGCCTTGATGGACAGGGTGGCGGCGGAGCTTGGCGGCAAGGCGCAAGCGTTGCGGCTCGACACGCGTCACCTGCTTCGTGACCAGCGCATCGAATATCTCGCTCGAGCGCTCGAGAGTGAGCTGAACGCAAACTCGCCGAGCGATCCTTTGTTTGCCGACAGTATTGGCGCCGCACTGGCGGTGAGGCTGCTTGGCCTCGGTGAACCTGATATCGAT
Organism: Mesorhizobium salmacidum (SeqCode); assembly: GCF_037179605.1. Lineage (NCBI taxonomy): Bacteria > Pseudomonadati > Pseudomonadota > Alphaproteobacteria > Hyphomicrobiales > Phyllobacteriaceae > Mesorhizobium > Mesorhizobium salmacidum (SeqCode). The sequence continues at coordinate 171,488 of NZ_JAPYKS010000011.1, read as the reverse complement.
CGAACGAACCGATTGTCGAATGCCCAGCTCCAGCGCGTGCTGGAACACATCGAGGCGGCTCTCCACGAGCCGCTTTCGATCCATCAACTAAGCCGTGTTGCCGGCGCGAGCAGCTCGCATTTGCGGATATGGTTCAAGGTGGCGACGGGCGTCACCCTGCACCGCTATGTGTTGCGACGTCGCGTCGAACGCGCACGTGTTCTGCTGCAGCGAGGCGATCTCAGCACAAGCGAAGTGGCTGAAATGACGGGCTTCGCGCACCAGTCACATCTGGCGCACTGGATGCGCCGCGAGATCGGCCAAACGCCGCGCGACCTGCGACGGGCGCAGCCGCCCTAATGACGTTGGCGTTTGATCGCGTTGGCGACGCGATCAAACGCCTCAATCCTTCAATGGCCTTCCGAGACGGCCGGCAAGATCCTGCGTGAACTGCCAGGCGACACGGCCCGAGCGGCTGCCGCGCGTCGTCGCCCATTCCAGCGCCTCTGCCCGTAGCTGCTCGGGATCGACGTCAAGGCCATGATGGCTGGCATAGCCCTTGATCATATCGAGATATTCGTCTTGCGAACATTTGTGGAAGCCGAGCCACAGGCCGAAACGATCGGACAGCGAGACCTTTTCCTCGACCGCTTCGGACGGGTTGATGGCGGTCGAGCGCTCATTATCGATCATGTCGCGCGGCAACAGGTGGCGGCGGTTCGAGGTGGCGTAGAAGATGACGTTGGCCGGGCGGCCTTCGACGCCGCCTTCGAGCGCTGCCTTCAGCGACTTGTAGGACGTGTCGTCATGATCGAAGGAGAGGTCGTCGCAAAACAGGATGACACGGAAGGGAGCCGTCTTCAGCAGGCTCATCAGCTTCGGCAGCGTATCGACATCCTCGCGGTGGATTTCGATCAGCTTCAGCGGCAGGCCGGAGTGGGTCTTGGCATTGATTTGCGCATGCACGGCCTTGACCAGCGACGATTTGCCCATGCCGCGCGCGCCCCACAACAGGACGTTGTTGGCAGCGAAGCCTGCGGCGAAGCGCTCGGTATTGTCGACGAGGATGTCGCGGACCCGGTCGACGCCGCGGATCAGACCAATGTCGACGCGGTTTACCTTGCCCACCGGCTCCAGATAACCGGGATCGGCCTGCCAGACGAAGCAATCGGCTATGTTGAGGTCGGTTTCAGGCACCGGCGGCGGAGCGAGGCGGCTGACGGCCTCGATCAGGCGGTCCAGTTTCTGGTTCAGGGCGTCGATGCTGGTATCGGTCATATCAGGTCTTTTGCTTTGGTTCTTGATGGCAGGCGGACCCCGGTTCGATTCCGGCGGTTTCGAAACCGGTTGCAACCATTTGTTCGAACGTGATCTTTTCCGAAAACCGGGTCTCGGTTTTCGTGATCCTGCTCTAACACGGCTAAACAGGCCGGAAAAGCAGCGGATTTGCCCGGCCGCGCAGTTGCATTGGCAACTTTACCGACTATATTCCGGCCAAATTTCGCGGGGCCGCCAATCTCGCTTAACGGTTTGGCGGCTGCTTTTCAAAATTCAGGAGTACCTCGATGTTCGTGACACCGGCATACGCCCAAGGCATCGGCGGCGCCTCTCCCGATATGTTCATCAGCATTTTGCCGTTTGTCCTGATTTTCGTGATCATGTATTTTCTGATCATCCGCCCGCAGCGCACGCAGCTGAAGAAGCGCGGTGAGATGCTGGCGGCGGTTCGTCGCGGCGACACCGTCGTCACCGGCGGCGGTTTCGTCGGCAAGGTAACGAAGGTGATCGACGACAACGAGCTCGAGATCGATCTTGGCGGCGGCACCAAGGTGACGGCGCTGCGCTCGACGATCGCCGACGTGCGCGTCAAGGGCGAACCGGTCGCTAACCAGAACGCCAAGAAATAACCAAATTCCAGGCGGAGCGATCCGCGGACACGCTCTGACGGACGACGCCATATGCTTTATTTTTCGCGCTTCAAGATGATCCTGATCTGGCTGGCCGTGGCCGCCACAGTGATCCTCGCCGCGCCCAATCTGTTCCCCGCCAGCACGCTGGCCCAGCTCCCCAGTTGGGTGCCGAAGCGGCAGATGACGCTCGGCCTCGATCTGCAGGGCGGTTCGCACATCCTGCTGGAGATGAATCAGAACGATCTGATCAAGGATCGGCTCGAGACGACGCGCGATGAAATCCGTACACTGCTGCGCGATGCCAAGATCGGCTATACCGGCTTGGGCGGCACGGGACGCACCTTGCAGGTCCGCATCACCGATCCTGCTCAGCTCGATGCCGCCAAGAAGGCGTTGAAGACCCTGACCGATCCTGTGGCTGCCGGCCTCTTCACCGGCGGTTCCATCCAGGAAATGTCGCTCGACGATTCCGAGCCGGGCCTGCTCAAGTTCACCGTCACCGATGCCGGCATTAAATACCGCACTTCGACCGCATTGGCGCAGTCGATCGAAGTGGTCGAGCGCCGTGTCAACGAACTCGGCACGACCGAGCCTATCGTGCAGCGGCAAGGCGACGACCGCATCCTCGTCCAGGTGCCTGGCTTGCAGGATCCGCAGCGGCTGAAGGAAATCCTCGGCCAGACCGCGAAGCTGACCTTCCAGATGGTCGACCAGTCGATGCCGGTGCAGGACGCGCTCAAGGGTCGCCCGCCGGCCGGTTCTTCCGTGCTCTATTCGCAGGACGATCCGCCGGTTCCCTACCTGATCGAGAACCGCGTCATCGTATCGGGTGAAAACCTCGTCGACGCACAGGCGACATACAATTCGCAGAACAACGAGCCGGTGGTTTCGTTCCGCTTCGATTCGAAGGGCGCCGCACGCTTCGGCCAGGCCACCGCGCAGAATGTCGGCAAGCTGTTTGCCATCATCCTCGACAACCAGGTGATCTCGGCGCCGCAGATCCGCGAGCCGATCCTCGGCGGCACGGGTCAGATATCCGGCAATTTCACCGCCCAGAGCGCCAATGATCTGGCCGTGCTTTTGCGCGCCGGTGCGCTGCCGGCGACGCTGACCGTCATCGAGGAACGCACCGTGGGTCCGGGCCTTGGTCAGGATTCGATCCATGCGGGCAAGGTCGCCGGCATCATCGGTTCGATCCTCGTCGTGGCGTTCATGTTCGTCGCCTACGGTTTCCTCGGCTTCCTCGCCAACATCGCGCTGGCGGTGCACGTGGCGATGATCGTCGGGCTGCTGTCGCTGCTTGGCGCGACACTGACCTTGCCGGGTATTGCCGGTATCGTGCTGACCATCGGTATGGCGGTCGATTCCAACGTGCTGATCTACGAGCGTATCCGCGAGGAGCGACGCGCCGGCCGCTCGGTGATCCAGGCGATCGACACCGGCTTCTCGAAGGCGCTGGCGACCATCGTCGATTCCAACGTCACGTCGCTGATTGCGACCGTGGTGCTGTTCTATCTCGGAACCGGACCGGTGAAGGGCTTTGCCATCACCTATGCCATCGGCATCCTGACCACGGTCTTCACCGCTTTCACCTTCACCCGCCTGCTGGTCTCGATCTGGCTGCGGCGTGCCCGTCCGAAGGAATTGCCGAAAGCACCGGTGACCTTCGTTCCACCGGGCACGAAAATTCCGTTCATGGGTATCCGCCGGTGGACGTTCGGGCTGTCGAGCACATTGTCGATACTGTCCGTGGTGCTGTTCATGAGTGTCGGCATCAATTACGGCATCGATTTCAAGGGCGGCTCGCTGATCGAGGTACAATCCAAGTCGGGCACTGCCGATCTCGCCGACATCCGCGGCAGATTGACGGAACTGAACATCGGCGAAGTGCAGGTGCAGCAGTTCGGTGCACCCAACGACGTGTTGATCCGCGTCGGCACGCAAGACGCGGGTGAAAATGCCGAGCAGACCGTGATCGACAAGGTGCGCGGCGAGTTGCAGGACCAGTATAATTTCCGCCGCGTCGAAGTGGTTGGCCCGACAGTTTCGGGCGAACTGGCCAAGCAAGGCACGATAGCCATGATCGTCGCGCTGGTCGGCATCCTGGTCTATGTCTGGTTCCGTTTCGAATGGCAGTTCGCGGTCGGCGCCATTGTTGCGACGGTGCACGATGTGGTCATGACGCTCGGGTTTTTTGTCATCAGCGGGCTCGAATTCAACCAGTCTTCCCTTGCGGCGATCCTGACTATCATCGGGTATTCGCTGAACGACACGATCGTCGTCTATGACCGCGTCCGCGAGGATCTGCGAAAATACAAGCGAATGCCGTTGCCGCAACTGTTGAACAACGCCATCAACGAGACGTTGTCGAGAACGACGCTGACGTCCGTGACGACCAGCTTGGCGCTGCTGGCGCTGGTGCTGTTCGGCGGTGAAGTGATCCGCTCCTTCACGCTGGCGATGCTGTTCGGCGTCGTGTTCGGCACGTATTCGTCGATCTTCATCGCGGCGCCACTGCTGATCCTGTTCAAGCTGCGGCCGCAGGCTTCAGCCGATGAGGAAAAGCCGGTCAACGGTGGTAAGGCGGTCGCGACCTGACGCGCGGCCCCGAAGGGGTGACAGAGTGGTGACCGGCAAAGGCATCGTCATCCGCGAGGCGCATTTCCCCGGCCGCGCGCCAATCGAGGCTTATGGCAATGGCGGCTTCCGCTTTGCCGACATGTCGCATCGCGGCTCGCTCCTATGTCTGCCGTCCGGCATCCACGGCTGGGAGCCGGCAAATCCCCTGGCGCTGACGGTCGCGGATTTCGACCGGCTTATGGCCGAGGCCGACAAGGTCGAGATCCTGCTGGTGGGCATGGGCAGGGATCTGCGGCCGTTGCCGGCGGCACTGCGAGGGGCATTGAAGGATGCAGGCATAGCCTTCGACCCGATGTCGACCGGGGCAGCAGTGCGGACCTACAACGTCCTTCTGGCGGAAAACCGCGCCGTGGCTGCCGCGCTCATTGCCGTCGACTGATATGTCGCAGAATGCCAAAATCGTCATGGAGGCGGTGCGCGCCGCCGACCATGACCGCTATCTCACCGCCCTCTACGCGCCCGCCGACAAGCGCGATGCGCTGTTTTCGCTTTACGCTTTCAATGCCGAGATCGCCGGCATCCGTGACCGCATCCATGAGGCGTTGCCCGGCGAGGTGCGGCTGCAGTGGTGGCGCGATGTCATTGACGCCGGCGGCGAAGCGGGTGCTGGCCATCCCGTTGCCGAAGCCTTGAACGCCACCATTGCGGCATTCAAGCTGCCGAAACTGGCCTTCGAGAACATGCTCGAGGCACGTATCTTCGATCTCTATGATGACCCGATGCCATCGCGCACCGATCTGGAGGGCTATTGCGGCGAGACGGCGGCCGCGCTCATTCAACTCGCGGCGATGGTACTCGATTCCGCCGAGGCGCCAGGATTTGCCGAACTGGCGGGCAGGGCGGGCTGCGCCCAGGCAATAACGGGGCTTTTGCTTCTGCTGCCGCTGCACCGCAGGCGCGGGCAGTGTTTTATCCCGGCTGACGTCCTGGCGGCGGCGGGCTCGTCGCCGGAAGAATTTGTTGCCGGTGACGGCGGGTCTGGCGCCCAGCGCGCCGTGGCCGCGATGATCGCGCTGGCGCGCGAACATCTTTCAGCCTTCGAGCGGGGTGCCGCCGCGCTGCCGGGGTCATTGCGTCCGGCATTCCTGCCGCTGGCGCTGTCACGGGCTTATCTCGACAAGATGGAAGGCCCGCGCCACTCACCGCTCAGCGGCGTGGCACGGCTGTCGGCATTGCGCCGGCATTGGTTGCTGCTGCGTCGTGCAGGCAAGGGCTGGCCGACACTTTGACGTAAACGTCAATCGTGTTAAGGAGTCAGCCTGCCGAGAACTGTCGCCGAAGACGACGGGCTGGCCAGGAGGAAATCCATGAGCTTGCCCGTGCTGGTCGCGATCGTCGTGCTAGGCATTGCGCTGTCGGTTGCCGCAGTGCATTTCACCGGCGGCAGCAAGCTGGCCACTCTGGACAGCCGGGATCAAACTCTGCGCCTTTTCGCCGAGGATTTTCCTGATGAGGCAGCCACGACTGTCCGTCTGACGGCGGATGCCCGGACCGCGTTTCTGGACATCGGGCGAGGGCGCGTCGGTATCGTTCATGGCATCGGCGACTGTTTCTTGACGCGTATCGTCACCGCTGCGGACGTCGCGGTGTCCGAACCTGACGAGACGAACACAATTCTGATGCGGCTGACGGACTTCACCTGGAAGGGCGGCCGCTTCCGCTTCGCCAATGCCGCCGACGCGCGGGCCTTGCTGAACGCCCTCGAGCCGCGAGACACGAGTTCCGCCAGGGCGGCCGCGTGATGGACAGCTACGATTTTCCGCAGGTCACCCAACTGGCCATTCCGTTTTTCGTCGCCGCGATCCTGATCGAGCTATGGCTGGTGCGCACAGGTCGCGCGAAGGGCTCGTTCGAGACGCGCGACACGTTGACCAGCCTGATGATGGGCACCGGCAATGTCGTTGCCGGGCTGCTGCTTGGCGTCGTCTCCTACTGGGCGCTGCTCTGGCTCTGGCAGTTCCGTATCTTCAATCTCGGCCTGTCGGGCTGGGTGTTCCTGGCCGTCTTCCTGCTCGATGACCTGCGCTACTACGTCTATCACCGTATTGCGCACCGGGTGCGCTGGGTGTGGGCGGAGCACGTCAATCACCATTCCAGCCAGCACTACAATTTGTCGACGGCGCTCAGGCAGAGCTGGACCGGGCTGTTCACCTTCATGTTCGTGCTGCAGGCGCCGCTGGTGCTGCTCGGCTTTCACCCGACGGTGATTGCCTTTACCTTCGGCTTCAACCTGGTCTGGCAGTTCTGGATCCACACCGAGACGATCGGCAAGATGTGGGGCTGGTTTGAATTCGTCTTCAACACGCCCTCGCACCACCGCGTCCATCACGCCACCAATCCGCGCTATCTCGACGCCAACTATGCCGGCACGCTGATCATCTGGGACCGCATGTTCGGCACCTTCGTCGAGGAATTGGAGAAAGACCGGCCGCGCTACGGGATCGTCAGGAACCTGGGCACTTTCAATCCGCTGAAAGTTGCATTTCACGAATGGATCGGCATATTCAGGGATGCCTTCGCACCCGATCTGACGCCGCGCGAGCGCCTGAACTACCTGATCAAGCCGCCAGGCTGGAGCCATGACGGCTCGCGCGATACGTCGGAGAGCTTGAAGGCGGCGTATGTTCGGAGAAATCCGGGCGAGGCGGGTAAGCCGGGATTGCCGCCGGCGGGTGTCGAGCCGGCGGAATGGTCTTGGCGTCAGGATGGCTCACTCGACCCGCCATCACGCATCAGCGCTTCATAGTCGCGACCGCCATAGAAGATTTTGACGATACGCACGAGGTCGTTGTCGATTGCGTAGGCGATGACGGCCGAGTGTTCGAACGGCACGGTTCGCAGCCCCGGCGCTATCCCGTCGCGGGATCGCCCGCCGCGAGACGCATTGCCGATGCTCTGGCAGCGAAGCTTGATCCGGTCGCGAATTGAACGGCTACGCGCTCGCTTCCGCTCTGGTCGAGAATATAGCTCGCAATCGAATCCAGATCGGCGAGCGCCTCTTGGCTAAGAATGACGGCGAGACGCTGGATCATCGCTCTCTCTCGCCAGCTCCGAGATTCGCTTCTTTACTCTCTCGATCGCTTCGTCCAGCGGGACGCCTGGCCTCGTGTCTTCGATCGAAGCTTTTACGCGCGCCCGGATCGAAGCCATACGTTCGGCATGTTCTTCTTCTTCGCGCTGAAAGGCGCGAAGAGCGGCACGGATGACCTCGCTCGCTGAGCCGAAAGAGCCATCCTCGACTTTTTCTCGGATCATACGTGCCACGGCGGGCGTGACGGTGACGGATAGTTTCTCGGCGGATTCCATGGAGCGGCCCCTGTGACGCAAAGTAGGATACTATACCACTTTGCACTCTGACCCAAACAGATGCGGCAATCCGCTATTCCGCAGCCTCAGCCGTTAGTGCCGGCAAACCCAGCCATTGCCGGCAATCGGCCCGCGCACGCGACGTGATCGCATGCCTCTTGGCTACGGTCTTGTCCTTGCCGCGTAGGCGCTTGCCTTCGACTTTCTGCGCTTCAACCGGCGGGAACAGGCCGAAATTGACGTTCATCGGCTGGAACGATCGCTTGCCCGGCTCATCGTCGGAGACGATATGGCCGCCGGTGATGTGGTTGAGCAGCGCGCCGAAGGCGGTGGTGAGCGGCGGCAGCGATGGTGCATGGCCAAGCCGCTCGGCGGCGGCGAACCGGCCGGCGAGCAGGCCGATCGCGGCGCTCTCGACATAGCCTTCGCAACCGGTGATCTGGCCGGCGAAGCGCAGGCCGGGACGCAACTTCAGCTGCAGCGAGCCGTCGAGCAAGGTCGGAGAATTGATGTAGGTGTTGCGGTGCAGGCCGCCCAGGCGGGCGAAGTCGGCGTTTTCCAGGCCCGGAATGGTGCGGAACACGCGCACCTGCTCGGCGTGCTTCAATTTGGTCTGGAAGCCGACCATGTTGTAGAGCGTGCCCAGCGCATTGTCCTGGCGCAGCTGGACGACCGCATAGGCCTTCACCGTCGGGTTGTGCGCATTGGTGAGGCCCATCGGCTTCATCGGTCCGTAGCGCAGCGTCTCGACGCCGCGTTCGGCCATGATCTCGATCGGCAGGCAACCGTCGAAATAGGGCGTGCCTTCCCACTGCTTGAATTCGGTCTTCTGGCCGTCGACCAGCGCCTGCACGAAGGCGAGGTACTGATCCTTGTCCATCGGACAATTGATATAGTCCTTGCCGGTGCCGCCCGGTCCGACCTTGTCGTAGCGCGACTGAAACCAGCAAGTGTCCATGTCGATCGTGTCGAAATGGACGATCGGCGCGATGGCGTCGAAGAAGGCCAGCGCATCGGCGCCGGTCGCCTCGGCGATCGATTGGGCAAGCGATGGTGCGGTCAGCGGCCCGGTGGCGATGATCGCCTGGTCCCACTCCGCCGGCGGCAGACCGGGAACTTCCTCGCGCTTGATGGTGATCAGCGGATGTGCTTCGAGCTTTTTCGTCACTGCATCGGAAAAACCGTCGCGGTCGACTGCCAGCGCGCCGCCGGCCGGCACCTGGTTGGCGTCGCCGGCGCTCATGATCAGTGAGCCCGCGAGCCGCATTTCGGCATGCAAAAGGCCGACGGCATTGTTTTCGGCGTCGTCGGAGCGGAAGGAGTTCGAACAGACGAGTTCGGCCAGGCCATCGGTCTTGTGGGCGTCGGTGCCGCGAACCGGACGCATTTCATGTAAGACGACGGGCACGCCGGCCTCAGCCGCCTGCCATGCCGCTTCGGAACCGGCGAGGCCGCCGCCGATGATATGGATTGGATTTTTGCTCATGGCGCCGGAATAATCGCTTGCCGCGGCGATTGCAATTGTCGCGCGCGCGAAAGGCCTGGTCGGGAAAGCCTGCCCCTGAAAACAACAACACCCGCCGGGGGAGGAGGTCCGGCGGGTGTCGTTTTGGGGGTAGACCCTCGGGAAGAGGTGAAGGCCGACCGTATCGCCGGGGAGGAGGTCGGCTCAGACGAAATTCTTTTCGCATTTTTAGCGAGGGCGAAGCCTCTGGAGCAAAATTCGTTTTGCCCCTGGAAACAACGCCCGCCGCGGGAGGAGGTGCGGCGGGCGCCGTTTGGGTGGCCAACCCTCGGGAGGAGGTGAAGGTTGGGCCTATTCGTCATCGCCGGGGAGGAGGTCGGCTTTGACGAAATTCTTTTCGCCACTTTAAAGAGGGGCAAAGCCTCTGGGCAAAACTCGTTTTGCCTGGGAAACAACGCCCGCCGCGGGAGGAGGTGCGGCGGGCGCCGTTTTGGTGGTCAACCCTTGGGAGGAGGATAAGGGCTGACCGTCTTCGCTTGGGTCGGGGAGGAGGTCGACCCCAGCGAAATTCCTTGGTTAGATCGCCTTGCGGGCGACGACCTTGATTTCGTCACGGACGATACCGAGATCATGCAGCTGGCGGTTCGAAAGGCGACCCAGCTCGGTAACCGTCTCGCGATAAACGCGCCAGTTACGATAGTTGCGGATCAGGTTCATTGTCATGCTCTTCTCAAAACTGGTTCGGACCATTCGCGGTCCGAAGAATTAGACCGCCTTGCGAGCGACGTAAGGAATGTCGCTGCGGCTGATGCCGAGGTCGGTCAGTTCACGGGTGCTCAGGCGGCTCAGCTCGGAAACGGTGTCCCGGTAGCGGCGCCAGTTGCGGTAGTTGCGGATCAGGTTCATGGTAGTTCTCGTTTCGTCTTTCTCGCGGATCGTTCCGTTTGTGTACGAACCATAAATAGGAGACCCATATCGATTTAAAAGCGCTATGACTGCATGGCAGCAATGCAAATTGTGCAATGCAACATTAACGCGGCTTCACGGACCTGACACAAAGAAGCCGGAATCAGAAAGTGCCGTGGCGTCAAGGATTTGGCTGCGTCGGCTAAAAAGACGACCGGGTGGGGAGTGAGGACATGGCGGGATACTCGACACGGGTCAGGGCCGATATCGAGCGATGGCGGCAGGCCGGACTGATCGACGCCTCGACGGCTGATGTGCTGAGGCGCGACGTCGAGATCAACGCACGCCAGTCGCTCAGCTTCGGCTCGATACTGGCGATGATGGCAGCCCTGCTCTTTGGAGCGGCCGTCCTTATCTTCGTCGCCGCCAATTGGGAAACGATCCCGCGGCTGGCGCGGGTGGCCGCGCTTTTCGCCATCATCCTTGGCGGCTATGTCGGCGGCGCGGTGCTGAAGACGCGCGACCATGCGGCAATCGGCGAAGCCCTGTGGATCGTGGCAGCGGCCGCGTTCGGCGGCTCGATCGCGCTGATTGGCCAGATGTACCATTTGTCCGGCGACGAGGCTTCGGCGCTGGTCACCTGGGGCGCCGGCACGGCGCTGGCGGCGATCGCGCTGCGGTCGAACCCGCTGACCGTCGCGGCGGTCGGTATCGCCGACGCCTGGCTGTTCCTGAAAGGGTTCGACTATTACAGCCGTAGCGACTTTCCGCATGCCTTCGTCGTCATGGCGGTGGTGCTGTTTGCCGTCTCGTTCTGGACCCGCAGCCAGCCGGCGCGGCACCTGATCATCCTGTCGCTGCTCTTCTATCTCGTATTGCTGGCGATGGACCATGCGACGCTGCCGGTGGCGATCCCGCTGGTCATAGTCTCTGTGGTGCTTTTCGCTGTTGCCGTCTTTGCACCGGAACCGGTCGACAGGATCGTGCGGCTTGGCGGCCGCTTGCCGTTGCACGCGTTGCTTGGCTTCCTCGCCGGCCTAGCCATCATCCAGTTCGAACTGGCCGACGAAAGTACCTACAACAGCGGTTTCGCCATCGCGTCGGTCGTCGCACTGGCCGGCATCGTCGCGGCAGTCGTGCTGGCAGGGCGCGAGAGCTGGGGACTGCGCTGGCTCGCCTATCTCGGCTTCGCCTTCGAACTCGCCATCATCTATGTCGTGACCTTGCAGTCGATGCTCGATACGGCCGGCTTCTTCCTGGCCGCCGCGGTGCTGCTCGGCGTGCTTGCGATCGTCATCATCCGCGTCGAAAAACGCATGAAAGATCCAGCCACCGGGGGAGCCACGGCATGATGACCGGAAAGAGGCTTGTCATCTCGGCACTGGTCCTGACGCTCGTCCAGATCGGATTCCTGAGTTGGATCATCGCCGGACGGGCAGCGATCCTGCGCAATGGCAAGGAGGTGCTGCTGAAGATCGAGCCCGTCGATCCGCGCGACCTCTTGCGCGGCGACTATATCATCCTCGGCTATGACATTTCGCGCATACCGGTGAAAATGATCGCCAACATTCCCGAGGGCAAATTCTCGAGCGACGACACGCCGATCGTGGTCCGGCTGAAGAAGGGCACCGATGGGTACTGGACACCGACCACAGCCTGGTTCGGCAAGGCGCCGGGCCCGGCCAGCGCAGAGGAGGCCGACATTTCGGGCCATGTCGCCGCGGGTTGGGACCTTCGCGGCGAAGGCATGACGATCGCGCCGGATTACGGCATCGAACGGTTCTACCTGCCCGAAGGCGAAGGGCTGGCGATTCAGGGTGACATGCGGGTGCGCCCGTTCGGGATCAAGCTGGCGCTCGCTGCCGATGGCACGGCGCAGATCAAGGCGCTGGTGGATGGCGACAAGACGCTGTTCGAGGAGCCGCTTTATTGATGTCCATCGCGCCCATAATGTGATTTCAGAGAAGTTTTCGGCGAAGCAGTCGAAAGTCGACAATGCGGAGGAGTCTGATTTTGTCGGTCACGAATCTGTCGAATGCCGCGTCGAAATCATTCCCGATCGCTCGCCATTCGTCTCTCAACGCGCGAACGCGCCGTGCGCGCAGCCAGTTCTTTACCTTGGCGACGGCCCCCTTGGGTTTCAGGATAACGCCACAGCCGTAGTCGGCATCCACAGTGAAATAGTCGAGATCCGGATTGCCCAGAACGAAATCAATAAATGCCTTGTAGGTCACGCCGCACCACTCACCGAGGAAAAAGGAGGGATTGGCCGCGGTCCGGTTTGGGGGCAGGCAGTCATGCACCACCACGGCACCCCCGGGCGAGACCATGCGGAAGGCTTCCCGGATATCGCGCGCCGAGCACTCGTATGTGTGGTGCGGATCAACGAACACAATGTCGAATGTCTGCCCCTTTAGGCGCACGTCATTGAGACATGCCGCAATATCCTCGTCTGCGGAGATGAAATCCACGGGGAGGCCATCGACTGGCGGCTCAGTTGCCCGATACACCAGGCGCATGCAGGGCTGAAAACCCAATTGTGATGCTTCTATATACCTGAAGCCCGTAGTGCTCGTGTTGATCTCCAGGTAACTCGTGAGCCCGAAGCGCACCGAGAGCAGCCCACAGATGTGGGCCTTGTTCCAGTATTCAAGCATCATCATTGTCCCGCCATTCCCGACAATGAGTTGACCTCATTATCGGCAATCTCTCAAGCGATCGATCGGTAGGACTTTTCACGGGCTTTCGGCCGCGGACGATAGCAACGGATCCGGGATGAGGCGGAGCCAAACGCTCATGTGGGGTTGGTGCGGATGAAGGGACTCGAACCCCCACGCCTTTCGGCACTGGAACCTAAATCCAGGGCGTCTACCAGTTCCGCCACATCCGCATGACCCGGCAATCCCATGTAGCCATCATTCTGTCAATGTCGGAGACAAGATGTCGGGTCAGGGCCGAAATGTTGGTTATTCGCCTAAACGCGAAGACTGTTGAAAATTAGGCTCGCCTGTGACAAAAGGCGTGTCAAATGTGACGGGACGCGACGATCCGCTTCTACAAGATGTGATAAGAAGTAGGAAAAACAAGAACTTATTCACATTTTGGAACGCAGTTTGGGAGAGTTTGAGCCGCATTTCCGGTCAAATCGCCAGGTTCCGTACCAAAAGCCATTCCCGGCAAGAATTACCGGCAGGCTGTAAACGGCAGGGAGCCGTTTGGCAGCCTCATTGGTGAAAACAAAGGTTTTACGATGCAGGTCACCGAAACACTCAATTCCGGTCTCAAGCGCGAGATCAAGATCACCGTGCCGGCCGGTGACATGGAAGCCAAGCTGATGGCGCGGCTGTCGGACGCCCGCGACAAGGTTCGCATCAACGGCTTCCGTCCGGGCAAGGTGCCGGTGCAGCACCTGCGCAAGGTTTATGGCAAGTCGTTCATGGCCGAGGTGGTCAACGAGATCCTCAACGACTCGACCCGTTCGATCATCACCGGACGCGGCGAAAAGGCCGCCATGCAGCCCGAGGTCATCATGACCGAGGACGAGAAGGAAGCCGAGAAGATCCTGGCCGGCGGCGCCGACTTCGAATTCCGCCTCAATTATGAGGTCATTCCGGCGATCGAGATCAAGGATTTCTCCGACATCAAGGTGACGCGCCAGGTGTTCGACGTTCCGGATTCGGAGATCGACGACCAGGTCAAGCGCGTCGCTGAATCGGCCCGCAGCTACGAGCCGAAGACCGGCAAGGCCGCCGAGGGCGACCGCGTCTCGATCGACTATGTCGGCAAGATCGCCGGCGAGGCTTTCGCTGGCGGCGCCGGCAATGATCAGCCGCTGGTGCTGGGCTCCAAGGAGTTCATTCCGGGCTTCGAGGAGCAGCTGATCGGCACCAAGGCCGGCGACGAGAAGCAGGTCACCGTGACCTTCCCGGACAACTACCAGGCAGCGCATCTGGCCGGCAAGGAAGCGACCTTCGACGTCACGGTCAAGGAAGTGTCGAAGCCCGGCGAATTGGAAATCAACGACGAGACCGCCAAGAACCTTGGCCTGGAGTCGCTCGAGCGCCTGCGTGACATCGTGCGCGGCCAGATCGAGAACCAGTTCGGCTCGATGACGCGCCAGAAGGTCAAGCGCCAGTTGCTCGATCAGCTCGATGCGGCCTATTCGTTCGAAGCACCGTCGAAGCTCGTCGAGGCGGAATTCAACAACATCTGGGCACAGGTCAACCGCGACCTGGAAGCCGCCGGCCGCACCTTCGCCGACGAGGAGACGACCGAGGAAGAGGCGCGCGCCGAATATATGCGCCTTGCCGAGCGCCGCGTGCGCCTCGGCCTCGTGTTGGCCGAGATCGGCGAGAAGGCCGGCGTCACCGTGTCGGACGAGGAACTGCAGCGCGGCCTGTTCGAGCAGGTTCGCCGCTTCCCGGCCAACCAGCAGCAGGAAGCCTTCGAGTTCTACCGCAGCAACCCCGAGGCGCTGAACGCGCTCAGGGCGCCGATGTTCGAGGAGAAGGTTGTCGACCACCTGCTCGAACAGATCTCGGTCACCGACGTCAAGGTCAGCAAGGAAGAGCTGATGGCCGACGACGAGGAGGCCGAAACCGCGACCAAGGCGAAGCCGGCCAAGAAGGCCGCCGCGAAGAAAGCTGACGACAAGAAAGCCGACGAGGCGGAAGAGCCGAAGAAGAAAGCCGCACCGAAGAAAAGGGCGGCCAAGGACGCCGAATAGGGCGCACGTTCCGACGAATTCCGAAAAGCCGCCTCCGGGCGGCCTTTTTCGTTGCGAAACTGCAACATCGGATTCGTTCCTGATGGGCACCGGTGGCGATACGAAGCCTTGATCATTATCTGATTGGTTGGAAGACCAGAGGTAGTTGGTGATGTCGTTGGGGTGTTCGTGGAAATGAGGCGCGCTGCCGCCACGGTGTTTTTCCTGGCCTTGGCTTGCGGCGCTGCCGGGGCCGGCACGGACAATTGGCGTTTCGACACCGGCAATGACGGCCTCGTCACCGCATCGGTCTATGCCACCAACAAGCTGATCACCGGGGGCGGTGCGCTGAGCTACAGCCCGGTGCTGACCATTGCCTGCCGTGCGGACGGCGAGCCGGCCTGGACCGAATGGCTGCAATTGAACGACGCGGTCTCCGCCAGCCGGAAAATCACCATGTCGATCACCATCGACGGCGACAACAAATTCGATGAGAGCTGGTCCGT
This sequence comes from Mesorhizobium salmacidum (SeqCode), assembly GCF_037179605.1. NCBI lineage: Bacteria > Pseudomonadati > Pseudomonadota > Alphaproteobacteria > Hyphomicrobiales > Phyllobacteriaceae > Mesorhizobium > Mesorhizobium salmacidum (SeqCode). The sequence continues at coordinate 156,071 of NZ_JAPYKS010000011.1, read as the reverse complement.
CGGCACACGCGGCAGGCTGCTGATGCGCGACGGCGCCGAGGCAATCAAGCGCCTCGTCCCGGCAAACCGCCTGCTGCTGTCGTGGCGCTTCGGGCTGCTGTCCGGACGCGGCCAGGCCGATTTCGACCTGGCCGGCTTCGGTGAGGCGGTCAGACAGATTGCCGGCAACTGCAAGACCGATCCGCCTTGATTGTGAAAAGGGGCAGCCTTTTGGGCTGTTGCTACCGGAAGATTGATCCGAAAAGTGCGCGATATCGGCATCGTTCTTCCAAGATTGAATGATTTTCAAATTCCAGCCAAGGCATCATCCGGCGCTCTGGCGGCGCTGCCTCGCGGGATTCCGGACTCAGATCAGCAACAACCCCTTCATGCTGGAATAACCTTTTCGCCCGATGATGATGTGGTCGTGCACGGAAATACCCAGCCGCTTGGCCGCTTCGATGATCTCCTTCGTCATCTCAATATCGGCGCGCGACGGTGTTGGGTCGCCCGAGGGGTGGTTGTGGACCAGGATGATCGCGGTGGCCGACAGTTCGAGCGCGCGCTTGACCACTTCCCTGGGATAGACCGGCGTGTGGTCGACCGTGCCGGTCTGCTGCACTTCGTCGGCGATCAGCGCGTTCTTCTTGTCGAGGAACAGGATGCGGAACTGCTCGCGCGCCTCGAACGCCATGGCCGAGCGGCAATAGTCGAGAAGCTGTTGCCATGAGGCCAGGACTTCGCGGCCATGGACCTCGCCGCGCGCCATGCGCTGGGCGGTTGCCGCGACGACCTTCAGCTCGAGCGCCACGGTCGGGCCGATGCCCTTGACCTCCTGCAACAGGCCGACGGGCGCGCCGAGCACTTCGGCCAAGGTGCCGAAGCGGGCCAGCAGCGCCTTGGCGACCGGCTTGGTGTCGGCGCGCGGGATCAGGCGGAAGAGCAGGAGTTCCAGAAGCTCATAGTCGGGCAAGGCATCCGGACCGGCCGAGGCAAAGCGCTCGCGCAGACGATCGCGATGGCCGAGATAATGCGGTTTTTCATCGACTGCCGCCTTGGCTCTCGCCGCCGGCCGCACCGGCACCTCGGAGAAGAAGCTCCGTTCGTCGTCGTCGCCTTGTGTCGCCATGTGCCGCCCATATCCAGCCCGCAGCTGAGCAATGATCGCTGATCCCCACGAAATACTAGGACGGCGGGCAGGGGCGGTCGAGGTCTTTTCGGCGGCAAGGAATGGATGGCCTCCGCCTTCCGCGCAATGTTGCGGCAATGGGAGTCGCGCAAGCTCTCGGTGTCGTCATCGATGACGCCCCATTCGGAGACAACCAAGATGCCCAGGCTCATTCGTATCCTGCTGTCCGCCGGCCTGCTCCTGAGCTTCAGTCGATGCCATACCCGCCGATAGCCGCCCTGGTCGGAACCTGCCGATTCATCTCATCCAATATGATGATCCTTGCACGGACGGCCGTTACAGCGACGGGAGGCCGCATAATTGCCGGGAGATCCTGCGCATGCTGGATCGCCGGGAGCGTTATCGGGAAAGGCACGACTATTACCGCCGCGAACGCTACGATCCATGCACCGATGGCAGGGTCAGCGATGGCCGTCCGCACAGTTGCCGGGAAATAATGCGCTGGTTACGAGACCAGGACGAGGGCGAAGACTGGCGGCCACGCAAACACTGGAAATAGACCGCCATCCAAAACCTCGCGACGGCCTCCTAGACCGGCAAGCCGGGGCGGTCGAGCTTTTTGGGCGACAAAGTAAAAATCTCGCAGCCGGTGTCGGTCACGCCGATCGTGTGCTCGTATTGCGCCGACAGCGAGCGGTCGCGTGTCACCGCCGTCCAGCCGTCCGACAGGACCTTCACATGCGGCCGGCCGAGGTTGATCATCGGCTCGATGGTGAAGATCATGCCGGGGCGCATTTCCACGCCTTCATTGGCATTGCCGTAGTGCAGGATGTTGGGAGCGTCGTGGAACAGCTGACCGACGCCGTGGCCGCAGAAATCGCGCACCACCGAGCAGCGCTCGGCTTCGGCGTAGGTCTGGATGGCGGCGCCGATGACACCGGTGCGCGCGCCCGGCCTGACGGCGGCGATGCCGCGCATCAGGCATTCGTGGGTGACCTCGAGCAGGCGTTCGGCTGCCCGCTTGATCGTGCCGACCGGGTACATGCGCGAGGAATCGCCGTGCCAGCCGTCGAGGATGTAGGTCACGTCGATGTTGACGATATCGCCATCCTTCAGCGGCTTGTTGTCGGGAATGCCGTGACAGACGACATGGTTGATCGAGGTGCAGGACGATTTCGTGTAGCCGCGATAGTTGAGCGTGGCCGGCAGTGCGCCGTGATCCATGCCGAACTCGAAGACGAAACGGTCGATGGTGTCGGTGGTGACTCCGGGGCCGACCATCGGCACCAGCTCGTCCAGGCAGCGCGCGGTGAGGTCACATGCCTTGCGCATGCCGGCAAAGCCTTCCTCGCCATAAAGGCGGATCTGGCCGGTGTTTCTGAGCGGTGCCGTGGCGGCGTCGAGATAGGTGACCATTTTGCCCATATAGAAGGTGGCGCGCCGCAGGAGCGCGGGCGCGGAGATGTCACCAGATTTGGCACCTGAGGGCGAAAGGTTCAAGGACGAACTGCCTGATGCGGCCCCAACGGCCCGGATATTCGCTTGCCCCGCCGGTCAGGCGCACGGCCTTCGACGCGGAGACCGACCCGGCCAACCAGTAATAGCGCCGCCGGAAAGGCCTGCCGGGCCGCTCGATGCCGGCAGACCTTCCCTTGCCAGATGCAGCAAAGGAGGCAGTTTTCCGCAGTGACGACACATTTCCGTGGCACACCGCACAAAGCAACTTTTGACGATGAGCGGCGTTGCTTGGGCGATGCCGGTCGGGAGATGTCGGATGGACAGATTGCAATTCGAGGTGCCGGTGCGCATCGCACCAGGCCCCGGCTTGCCCGTCGAGGAAATCTACAGCGTCGAGCAGGCGCTCGATTTTCTGCAGGACTGGCCGGCGCGCCGGCAGGGACCGGTGTATCAGAAAGCCTTCAATGCCTGTTTCGGTGCCACGGTCGATGTGGTCGAGACCGAAGACGCCTGCCGGGCGTTCATGGCGTTCTGCCGCGTCGCCGGACTGATGGCCGGCGACATGATGGCGCCGCGCAAGCGCGGCGGCGAGGCGCGAGCGCTGCAGGCCTGAGGCGTCATCGACTGGGGGGAACCAGTTCAGCTTGAGTGTGCATGACGATCCGCTTGCGCCGATGCATTGGCCGGCGCTGTTAAGCTTCCGTTTCCACCTTCGCGGTTAGCCATTGATTGTTCGGCAATGGTTGATTCGTTGCGTCAGTTTCATGGGTCGGAAGATGTCCTCAGAAAAAGTCCGTGCGTTCCCGATCGATCGTCAGCTGTTCTTGGTCAGGGAAGTTGCCGCCAAGCTCGGCAATCTGCATGGCGAGACCGCCACCTCGTTCTGGAAGACAAAGGCGGCGGAGTTGCTCGATCTCATTGTCGGGACGGGCAGGGACAGAACGGCAGCCGGTGACGAAGTGCGCAGGTTCTTCCTTGCCGTTCAAAGAGAATTATCGGCTGGTGCGACCGTGGAAGAGGTCCCGATCCTTACCGCCTGAAGTAAATCCTGCCGCAAGCAGGCTGCACGCTTGGCGAAATGCGTCATTTGCCCTCATGACGTCCCGAGAAGGTCGCGTACCGAGGCTGGCTGGCTAGCCAATGGCCGCCTCGTAGAAAGTGAATCGAACTTTTTAGCCGTTCATTCATACATGCGTGCTTTCTAAATGATCATGCTGTTCAATTGCTTCACCCGGATTCGGCTCGTGGCGGCCGGCATGCTCCGCAGCAGAGCCGCGAATGTCGCCACCATCTTTGCCCTTACCCTGCCGATCGTTGTCGGTGCGGCGGGTTTTGGCGTTGAAACCTCCTATTGGTACTATAACAGCTTGAGATTGCAGGCCACGGCGGATGCCGCCGCCTATGCCGGCGCGCTGGAGAAGATCGCGGGTTCCGACACGCCGACGATCGTCGCGGCCGCGACCCAGTCGGCGACCGACAACGGCCTCGGGAACGGCACCATCGTCGTCAACACGCCGCCGACGTCTGGACCGAACACTGCCAAAAAGGCGGTCGAGGTGATCCTCGACCAGAATCTCGACCGGATATTCACCTCCATCTTCACGCAGGGCAAGGTGCCGGAGCGGGCGAGGGCGGTGGCGCTCGTCACCGACGCCTCCAAGGCCTGCCTCCGGGCGCTCAATCCATCGGCGCCGCAGTCGGTGCTCTTCTCCGGCAGCACCAGCATGACGCTCAACGGCTGCGTCATCATGACGAATTCGATCGCCAGTGACGCCATCAAGGTGCAGGGATCGGCGGGTCTCACGGCCGACTGCCTGATCTCGGCTGGCGGGGTCGTGCTGAACAATCCGGTGACCACGATCTGCAAGGCGCCGATCACCCAGGCCTTGCCCATACCCGATCCGTTCGCCAGCGTGCCGGCGCCCGTTGTCTCCAACCCATGCCAGAATGTCAACGGAGGCAAGTCGACCCAAACGATCCAGCCCGGGACTTATTGCAGTGGCATGAACCTCAACGGCAATGTCACGCTTTCTCCCGGCGTTTATGTTGTCCAGGGCAATTTGAAAATCAACGCGGGCGCTGTCATCCAGGGCGACGGCGTCACCATCTTCATGGCCGGCAGCAGCACCGTCAGCATGAACGGGAACGCCACCGTGACGCTCAGCGCGCCGCAGTCGGGCACCTATTCCGGCATGCTGTTCTACGGCGACAGGACAGGCGTGGCGGCACAGAGCACCTTCAACGGTACGGCAACATCCTTGCTGACCGGCGCCATCTATTTCCCCAAGCAGCAGGTCAACTACCTCGGCAATTTCTCAGGCAACAACGGCTGCACGCAGCTTGTGGCCGACACTATCCAGTGGTCCGGCAATTCCACGATCAACCAGGACTGCTCGAGCCTGGGAATGAAGGACATCCCCGCGGCGGCGTCGGTCGCGATTGTCGAATGAAGCGCGTGGCCCATCGATTGATCCCAGCCATTCGCGAAGACGCGGGCGCTGCCGCGGTTGAGTTCGCGATGGTCCTGCCCATCCTTTGCGTGGTACTGCTCGGCATCGCCGACGGCTGGTCATACGTCACCAGTTCGCTGTCGATGCGTGCCGGCGTGAAGACGGCGGCGAACATGGTCTTGGCGGGCTCCGCCGACGACAGCGCGACGCGGGCCGCGGCACTGGCGAACTGGGAGAGGATGCCGGACGACGGTCAGGTCACGCTGAGCCGGATCTACAAATGCGGGACGACCGTGGTCGACGCCTCGACCTTGTGCAGCGGGCCGAAGGCACCGTCGGTCTTTGTCCAGATCAACGCGTCGGCCACGTGGACCCCGCCTTTCACCTTCGGCGTCTTTTCCGCCCCCAGCACGATCGGCCACCAGGAGCTGATCCGTGTTCGATAATGCGAGAGCCTTCAGGGCCGATCGATCGGGCGGAGCCGCGCTCGAATTCGCGCTGATCGCACCGTTCCTTATCATGCTGCTATTCGGAATCTTCGCCTTCGGCTGGTCTATGAATTCGGCCTCCAGCGTTCGCTACACGCTGGAGGCATCCGCACGGTCCCTGCAGCTTAACAACACGCTGACCCAGGCCGACATCCAGGCGATCGCGACGCAGAAACTGCTTGCGCTGGGCCTGAAGAACGTGAACGTCACGATCGCCACCGACCCGGCGAGCGGCGGCTTTCGCATGGCGCACCTGACCGCTGCCTATTCGTTCGTCATAGATTTCCCATATTTCGACGCCTACCCGATCAATTACGCGACGACCGTTACCGTGCCGCTGGTCGGCGGTTAGCCACGTAGTCTGCCACACCGCGAAGCTGCTGGCCTCGAGCCCTGCGGTCGGGCTGCATGAGTTCCCCTCGTTGACGAGCAATTCAAGTCTGGCAAAGGAGTCATGGGTCGGCTCTTTTCCGTCGCGTGACGGGCTCTTTTTCCACAGTGGGGCGTAGCCGAAATTATTATCCAAGACATCAAGGATCTTGAAACTTCTGCCCGTTACCAGAGCACGTATGGCCTCGTGGCGGAGCGGCTACGCTAGAGACTGCAAACTCGGAAGCCTCGGTTCGATTCCGAGGCGAGGCCTCCAAAATTCCGAAGCTGATGGACTGGTGGATCGGGCGGGAGTGGATCCATCCCTGGTCCATTTCCGCATTACGCCAAGCGTTTCCGCTTGAGCGCAAAAAAAGTTCTAACGGAACAGATATTTCGACACTTCGGGGTTGCCGCGGCGCCACATCACATTGTCGAGGAAGTAATGGTGCACGTTGATGAAAATCAACACGATGAAGAAGAACAGCGACGATCCCAGGACTTCCCGGTCATAGGGGATAAGGGCCGTCAGCACGGTCGGCACCAGCCAGAAACCCAGACCGCCGAGGAGAAGGCCAGCACCGATGAACTCCAGAAGCCGCACCCTGTAAGCCGGACCAAGGATGGACAGGATTCTGGATGGTGGAACGTTCTCGGCATCGCGCTCGTCACGCTCGAAATTGCTCTGGTAACGCCAGACCACCGCCAGGTACTGCAAGGAATGGAGCGCCGGCACCACAAGCAGCCAGAGCGGATTTGTCCTTACGATCAGAATCCAGAGATATAGGGACGCGATGTAGGCGATGACGCCGTTATACGGCAGGCTGCCGCCATTCCTGCTCCAACGATTGATCAGCATCACGGCAGTGGCGGCCGTGGAAGCGGCCGCGGCCGACGGCGCAATCGCGTTGAGCCATGCAGGGGTGGCAAACGTATAATATTCCAGCCCCAGGTATTTTCCCTGGCTGACCGCCGTGTTCGTCTGAAGCCATGCGAACAGCCAAACGGCATAGCTGTTGATCAGCAGGATTTTCTTGTCCGGATCGGTGAAGAACCTGCGCTTCAGGACGGCATCCACCATCAACATACCGTAGCCTTGCTTGACGTAGTGCCAGCCCACGAAAAAGAACATCGCGTTGGTTGCGTTGCCCAGCAGCCGGGCGTTCGCCGTTATCGAGCCGTAGGCAAAAAATACACCCATGAGCAGGGGAACGACGATGCCGGCGACGATGTAGCGGATCTGGAGGTTCCTGTCGTAGCCGTCGCCGCGCAGCTTCCGCCCAAAATTGCGGTAGAAGAGTTGGTATGAGTGGGCGAAGTGCGGATAGTTGATCAGATAAGCCAGGAAAAGCATCGTCGCCGCCACGAGACCTTCGTATCTCAGTGGCACAAAGTACAGCGCCGGCAAGATCAGGAATGCGCTGCCGCCGAGCATCAGAAAGTCCGCGAACGGACCAAAGAGATATCTCGGTGGCATTGCCGCGGGAGCGCGTATATCCGCCGAAAGGTGAACTGCCATATGAGCGCTCCCTTCGTATTCCATTTAACCACCGGCCCGTCTGATCGACAAGATAGAGGAGCCGGGCGCTAGACTAGCGCGAAAGGCATGGGGTATCGGCTGCAACGGATGCCGTAACCCGCAATGTTGTCGACGCGATGTCGCCCCTGCCAAATTGCATTGGCCAGGCGTTCGCTGCGTAGAATCGGAAGAGGGGCCGGAGGTCCGGAAGATCTGGTACGCCCAAGGGGAATCGAACCCCTGTTACCGCCGTGAAAGGGCGGTGTCCTAACCGCTAGACGATGGGCGCGCTCAGACGAAGCGGCTTATACTGGCGTTGCGCGTAACCGGCAACCCGTTAGGTGCCGCCTTGGACAACTTTTTTCCAGCCTGCCAAATCAGCGATTTCGCGAGGGGTCGGTAGGGCTTGGCGATCAGCGGTGACATTAGTCGCCTCGCCATCCACGGGCGGAGCAAGGAGCGTAGCGACGCGGCGCAGACCCGAGAATCATGCCGCGACTTCAACGCGTTGCCTCGGTGCAGAATTCTGCTCCCGTTGCGATCTTTGCCAGGGTCACGGCATGGATTTCGGGTCTTCGCGACGGAGCTTCGCTCCCGCTTAGCCCAAGGGTGGGAACGACTCTGGCCTGCTGAGGTTCCGGTCCGTCAAATCGCTGCTAGCCGTCGTCACCGCCGCTGCGCCGGCGGCAGCGCCAGTTCCAGTCGCGCTCGGGGCCGACATCGACATGGACCGATTCGGTGTGGCAGTAGGTGCCGACGCCGCCGCGGCCGGGCATGGTCCTGATGTAGCTCGCAAGCTCCCATTTGGAGACGCCGGGCACCTGGATGTCGGCGGCGGCGCAATACATGTGCAACGAATTCTTGGCGCCGTTGGCGCGCCGGTTGCGGGCCGGGTCGCGATAGCCCGAGGTCACCATCATCTTGCGGCCGTAGTGGCCTTCGATCGTCTTCAGCACGCGCACCAGCGAGGGCTTCAGGCAGGCGACGTCCACGCTCTCATTCTGCTTCAGCAGTCCGTTGGGTGCCAGGCGCGCCATGCCGGCCGCAGACGCAACCTGATAGCTGCCGCCCGAGCCTTCGTCCTCATTGAGGTCGACGTCGCTTTCGTCGTCGAGGCCGGATTTGCGTTTGATCTCGAACAGGGCTGTCTGGCGCACGCCAGGCAGGGCATCGCTACCCGTAATGTGACCGGCATCGTCCCCGGTCGAAGCCAACTGTATCGGCTTTGCCGCGGAATCGGCCGAGGCCAGTGTGATGATCGGCTTTGCTGCCGCCGGGGCAGGCTTGGCCTGCGCGGCAGGCTGTTCGCCCGATCGCGTGTTGACCAGCGGAGCGGGTGTTGCCGAAGCGGGGGTGGCGCCAAACATCGAGGCCAGGAAGCCTTTTTTCTTCGGCGCCTCGGCTTGCGGCGCCTCGCCAGCGGTCACATAAACCGGATTGTTCATTACCGGTGCCGCGGCCGGCTTCGGCGCCGTCGCGGCGGCATCGGCGGCGGCGATCTTCTGGGCGACCGCGTCGGTCTGCTGCGCCGTCTGTACCTGCTGCTGCAAGGACTGCGGCGTCTGACCCGCGATCGTTTCCGTGCCTGCCGGTATGGTGAGCGGGAAAGTGGCCCCAGGCTTGGCCATCGGTAGGTAGGCAACCTTTTCGGGGAGTGCCGTGTCGCTTTCGCTCATCACGGTCGTCTGCTCCGTCGCTACCTGCGACGACGAATCGGCGGCGAGGGGCTTGCCCGTGGAGGCGGCGTGGATGTCGGATGCGGAAGCATTGTAGCCGGGCATTCCGACCGACATTGCCGGATCGCCAGCCGACGTGCAGGAGGCCAGAAGCATCGAGCAGAACGCTGCCACAATGACGCGGCGTTCTCCCTTTGCGAGGCTCCATCCTGCTGATTTCAAAGTCAAATTCCCCCTCGATGTCCGGTCGGTGTATCCTTGGCGCTGACTGGTATGTCTGCGTTAGGGTGCCCCTTGTCTCCGATCCGGAAACGAGACCTGTGTCAAATCAGCAAGCCTGTAAGTATTTTTGCAGCGATTGCCGAATTGCGGCTGCTTAATGGTTGACGACACCATTTCGCCCGCTTTTGCGGGGGCGTCAACTCACCAGACATTACAGTCCGTTACACACGTACCTTGACATAGGTGCCAGGAGCATCGCCCAAGGTTTTCATATGCTTGCCGGGTTTGCGGGCAGGTACACGGGTGTTGTCCTTGGCCTCTATCCAACTTTGCCAGTGTGGCCACCAGGACCCGGGATGGTCCGTGGCGCTTTCTATCCACTGGTCGAAGTCGCCTTTCGGCGGGCCGCCAGTCCAGTACTGATATTTGTTGGATGCGGGCGGATTGACGACGCCCGCGATATGCCCCGATCCCGCCATCACGTACTCGACCTTGCCGCCGAAATATTTCGAGCCGAGGAAGACGGACAGCGCCGGCGCGATGTGATCTTCCCGCGAGGCGAGGTTGTAGACCGGGATGGTGACATCGCCGAGCGAGACCGTGTGCCCCGCAAGTTCCATCGTGCCGCGCGAGAGGTTGTTCTCGAGATAGCAGTTGCGCAGGTAGAACGAGTGGTTGGCCGCCGCCATGCGGGTCGAATCGGCGTTCCAGTAGAGCAGGTCGAAGGGCAGGGGATCCTTGCCGCGCATGTAGTTGTTGACGACATAGGGCCAGATCAGGTCGCCCGAGCGCAGCATGTTGAAGGCGGTGGCCATCTTGGTGCCGTCGAGGTAGCCCTTTTCGTTCATCGCCTTTTCCACCGCCGCGACCTGCTCCTCGTCGACGAACACTTTCAGGTCGCCGGCATGGGTGAAGTCGACCTGTGTGGTGAAGAAGGTCGCCGACTTGATGCGGTCGTCGCCTTCTCCGGCCATCAGCGCCAGTGCCGCCGCCAGCAGCGTACCTCCGACGCAGTAACCTATGGCGTTGACGTCGCGCTCGCCGGTCGCCTTCTCGATCGTGTCGAGGCCGTATTGCAGGCCTTCCCGGATGTAGGCTTCCCAGTTCTTGGCGCCATGACGTTCGTCCGGATTGATCCAGGAGATGACGAAAACGGTGTGGCCTTGCTCGATGGCCCAGCGGATGAAGGATTTCTGCGGGTTGAGGTCGAGGATGTAGAACTTGTTGATCCAGGGCGGGCAGATCAGCAGCGGGCGTTTCGACACTGTCTCGGTTGCCGGATCATACTGGATAATCTCGGCGACGTCGCTGCGGCCGACCACCTTGCCGGGCGTCGTGGCGATGTTCTTGCCGATCTCGAAGGGCGAATAATCGGCCTGGCGCAATTTCAGGTCGCCCTTGCCGGCGGCGATGTCCTCGGCCAGCATCTTCATGCCGCGCACCAGGTTTTCGCCGTTGGAGGCGACGGTTTCGCGAAACAATTCCGGATTGGTCAGGATGAAATTGGACGGCGAGATGGCGTTGGATACCTGCTTGACGTAGAAGCTCGCCTTATGGCGGGTATGCTCGTCCAGGCCTTCGGCGTGCTCGACCAGTTCGGACGCCCAGCGCGAGGTGACGAGATAGGCCTGCTTGAGGAAATCGAAGAAGGCGTTGCGGCCCCATTCCGGATCCTGGAAGCGCTTGTCGCCGCGCTCCGGCTTGACGGCATCGTCGGCACCCTCGGCGTTCGGGCTGACGCGCTGGATGGCGTTCGCCCAAACCGTCATATAGCCGGCGAACAGCCGCGTCTGCGCTTCGAGCGCACGCTGCGGATCGGCAAGCCAGTATTCGCTGAGCTTCGAGAAGGTCTTGACCATGTCGACGACCGGCTCGGCGACGTGGTCGCGCACCTCACCCTTTTCGCGCGGTTCGGCCCAGGCGGACGCCGCCTTGCCGGCCTGCTCGATCATCCGCGCCATGTTCAGCGCAAAGCGTTCCGGGTCCTTCACCAGATATTGCTCGACCGTCGAAGGTCCGCCATCTTCCGCTTTGCCCGAATCGGGTGTTTTGGACATGGTTCGCGGGGTTCCTCCGGAAGCGTTTTCTTGACATATTAACATGGGACATCCGACAGGGTCCAATCTCGCTCTACCCCGGCTGCCAAGGAAACAATATGACGATTAAGTTTGGCGAGACTGTTTTTTTCGGTGGCGGCCACTTTTGCCGCATCGGCGCGACAATCATGCTCCTGGGCGTTGCCGGATGCTCGAGCACAAATACCGGCGGTCCGGTGCCGATGGCCACCGACGCGGGTCCGAAGGACACCGGTACCTTTCCGAACCTGAACATCCCGCCGCAAGTGGCGGCGAAACAATTCACCGAGACCGAGAAGAACGCCAAGCTCGCCCAACTGAAGGCCGACGAGAAGGGGCAAGGCGCCAAGAGCGGCGGCGCGGCCGTCACCAACCAGGCGACGCTGACCGATCTCGCCAAGAAACATGGCCCGCAGACGCTGAAGCAGATCGAAGGCAAATGCGACCCCGCCCTCGACCCTACCTGCAAATGAGTATATAGCGCGCGCCCAACGCTCCCTTGCTGTCTGGAACTGCCATGGAAGAATTTCACAAGGTCCGCCGGCTTCCGCCTTACGTGTTCGAGCAGGTCAACCGGCTCAAGGCCAGTGCCCGTTCGCGCGGTGCCGATATCGTCGACCTCGGCATGGGCAATCCGGACCTGCCGACGCCCAAGGCCATCGTCGACAAATTGTGCGAGGTGGTGCGCGATCCGCGGACGCACCGCTATTCCTCATCGCGCGGCATTCCCGGCCTGCGCCGCGCCCAGGCAAACTACTATGCCCGCCGCTTCGGCGTGAAGCTCAACCCCGACACCCAGGTGGTCGCCACGCTTGGCTCGAAGGAAGGTTTCGCCAACATGGCGCAGGCGATCACCGCGCCGGGCGACGTGATCCTGTGCCCCAACCCGACCTATCCGATCCACGCTTTCGGCTTTATCATGTCGGGCGGCGTCATCCGCTCGCTGCAGGTCGAGCCCGATGATGGCTTCATTCCCGCGCTCGAGCGCGGCGTCCGCCATTCGATCCCGAAGCCGCTGGCGCTGATCCTCAACTATCCGTCGAACCCGACGGCGCTGGTCGCCTCGCTCGATTTCTACAAGGACGTGGTGGCCTTCGCCAAGAAGAACGACATCATCATCCTGTCCGACCTTGCCTATTCCGAAATCTACTTCGACGGCAATCCGCCACCCTCGGTACTGCAGGTGCCGGGCGCCATCGATGTCTGCGTCGAGTTCACCTCGATGTCGAAAACCTTTTCCATGCCCGGCTGGCGCATGGGCTTCGCCGTGGGCAATGAACGGCTGATCTCGGCGCTGACCCGGGTCAAATCCTATCTCGATTACGGTGCCTTCACGCCGATCCAGGTGGCGGCCGCGCACGCGCTCAATGGCGACGGCGCCGACATCGCCGAAGTGCGTGACATCTATCACAAGCGCCGCGACGTGATGGTCGATGCGTTCGGCCGCGCCGGATGGACCATTCCGGCACCGGCGGCCTCGATGTTCGCCTGGGCGCCGATCCCGGAGCCGTTCCGGCATCTGGGATCCCTCGAATTCTCCAAGCTGCTCATCGAGCATGCCGACGTTGCGGTGGCGCCCGGTGTCGGCTTCGGCGAGCATGGCGACGATTTCGTGCGCGTGGCGCTGGTCGAGAACGAGCACCGGATCCGCCAGGCGGCGCGCAACATCAAGCGCTTCCTGTCTGCCAGCGCCAAGCAGCCCAACAATGTGGTGCCGCTTTCCGCCCACCGGTAAATACAAATTCGATCTGATTTGAGGGGCGCCGCCTTCCATGGCTGAAGCACTGCGTGTTGGAATTGCCGGACTTGGCACGGTCGGTGCATCGGTGGCGCGCGTGTTGCGCGACAAGGCGGCGGAGTTGACCCGCCAATGCGGGCGCGACATCATCGTGTCGGCGGTTTCGGCACGCGACCGGAAACGCGACCGTGGCACCGATCTGAGCTCCGCGAACTGGTTCGACGATCCGGTGAAGATGGCACAGACCGCTGAGATCGACGTTTTCGTCGAGCTGATCGGCGGCGATGAGGGGCCGGCGCGTGCCTCTGTGAAGGCGGCGCTCGAAGCCGGCCGCCATGTCGTCACCGCCAATAAGGCGCTGCTTGCCAAGCATGGCGTGGCGCTTGCCGAAATCGCCGAGAAGAAGGGCGTGCTGCTCAACTACGAGGCCGCGGTGGCAGGTGGCATTCCCGTCATCAAGACGATGCGCGAAGCGATGGCCGGCAACTCGGTCAGCCGTGTGTTCGGCATTCTCAACGGCACCTGCAACTATATCCTGACGCGCATGGAGGCCGAGGGCGTTTCCTTCGACGTCGTGCTGAAGGACGCGCAACGGCTGGGTTATGCCGAAGCCGATCCGACCTTCGACATCGAGGGCCATGACACCGCGCACAAGCTGTCGATCCTGACCAGCCTTGCTTTCGGCACCAGGATTGCCGCCAACGACATCTACATGGAAGGCATTTCCAACATCACCCAGGCCGACATCCGTGCGGCAGGCGATCTTGGCTACCGGATCAAGCTGCTCGGCGTCGCCCAGCGTACCGAAAGCGGCATCGAGCAGCGCGTGCATCCGACCATGGTGCCGACGGCTTCCGTCATCGCGCAGGTGCATGGCGTCACCAATGCGGTGGCGATCGAGACCGACATTTTGGGCGAATTGCTGCTCTCCGGTCCCGGCGCCGGCGGCAACGCCACCGCCTCGGCGGTCATCGGCGACGTCGCCGACATCGCCAAGAGCCGGCCAGGCTTTCAGCATGGTCCTGTCTTCGGCCTGCCGGCGAAGGAGCTGAAACCGTATAAGAAGGCGCAGATGCGCAGCCACGCCGGCGGTTACTTCATCCGGCTGACGGTGCATGACCGCATCGGCGTGTTCGCAGCAATCGCCAAGCGCATGGCCGACAATGATATTTCGCTGGAATCGATCGTCCAGCACGCGGTCAGCGGCGAGGCGGCGGCGCAGAAGACGGTGATCCTCGTCACCCACGAGACCACCGAGGCCGCCGTGCGCAAGGCCGTCGACGGCATCACCAAGGACGGCCATCTGACCGACAAGCCGCAGGTCATCCGCATCGAGCGAGCAGGGTAGCAGCGGCCTCGTCGGCGCGGGCATAACCACCGGCGGCGCATTTCCGTTCTGTGAGGATCCCACTGCCGCCCGGAACGAATTGGCGTCGGCACCGTTCTCTTGGTCAGCAACCAAGGGAGCCGCTTCATGGCTGATACCAACAAATCCGGCCCTCCTGACATCGAGGACATCCAGAAGACGCTGGAAAAGCAGATCGCAGACCTGCGCAAGGAGATCACCAAGATCAACAAGAGCATTTCGGCGCGCAGCGCGGAAATGCTCGATGACGCCAGCGAACAGGCATCGGATTTCTACGATACAGCCGCTTCCCGCGCCTCCCGGACAGCGCAGCAGTTGCGCAGCCAGGCTCAGTCCGTTTCAGAAGCCGCGCGCGAAAATCCGGGCACCACGACCGCAGTGGTTGGCGTGATCGGCTTACTTGGCTTCCTGGCCGGCCTCGCGATCGGCCAGTCGATGAACGACACGCCGCGCCGCTGGTACCATTAGCCGTAAGGGCGGCCAGCTTGGCCGGCCGCACCATCTCGCTACGTTTCTCAACACGGCCGTCTCGGGGAGGGTATCATGGCGTCGTCCATGCTGATCGGTATTCTCATCACATTCCTGGTCACTATCCTGGTTCTGTATCTCGTCCAGCGACTGCCGCTCGACGCCAGGATGAGACAGATCGTGCAGATCATCGTCATCATCATCGGCATTGTTTCGCTGCTCAAATACCTCGCGGTTTTCTAGGCTGCGAGGAACGGGAATTTCCCGTTTCGTATTGGCCCGGGTCGTCTCGAACCGGGTCGGCATCGTTTCAGGAATGCGGTTCAATCGATTGATATTGCTGTCCTTTCGATAAAGCTGCCGGCAGGTCTTGCCGTTGTCATGCTCGTTTGACAAAACAGGCGCGCCTCCGGCGGGAGGCGGCATCAAACGAGGATTTGCCGAAATGAATGTGGCCCAGAACATCGTCGCCGGCCTTGACCGTATACTCACCATGGAACTGGTGCGCGTCACCGAACGGGCCGCCGTCGCGGCCGCCCGGCTGCGCGGCCGCGGCGACGAAAAGGCCGCCGACCAGGTCGCCGTCGACGCCATGCGCGAGGAACTCAACCGCCTCGCCATCAAGGGCACGGTGGTGATCGGCGAGGGCGAGCGAGACGAGGCGCCGATGCTCTATATCGGCGAGGAGGTCGGGACCGGCAAAGGTCCGGCGGTCGATATCGCGCTTGATCCGCTCGAAGGCACGACAATCTGCGCCAAGAACCTGCCGAACGCGCTTGCCGTGATCGCGATCGCCGAGAAGGGCAGCCTGCTGTTCGCGCCCGACGTCTACATGGACAAGATCGCGGTCGGTCCGGGTTACGCCGAAGGCGTCATCGACATCGATGCCACGCCGGCCGAGAACATCGCCAGCCTCGCCCGGGCGAAGGGCGTCTCTGTGTCCGATATCACGGCCTGCATCCTCGACCGGCCGCGCCACGCCAAGCTGATCGACGCCGTGCGTGCCACCGGCGCCGCGATCCGGCTGATCGGCGACGGCGACGTCGCCGGCGTCATCCACACCACCGACCCGGAAGAAACCGGAATCGACATCTATCTCGGCACCGGAGGCGCACCGGAAGGCGTTCTGGCCGCGGCCGCCCTGCGCTGCACCGGCGGCCAGATGCTAGGCCGGCTGATCCTCGATACGCCCGAGAAGGTCGCCCGCGCGGCCAATATGGGGATTGCCGATCCGAAGCGAGTTTATCGCGCCGAGGACATGGCGCGCGGCGATGTGCTGTTCGCGGCCACCGGCGTCACCGACGGCAACATGCTGGCCGGCGTCAAGTTCGGCCGAACCTACATCACCACGCATACAATCGTGCTGCGCTCCTCGTCGCGTACCGTGCGGGAGATCAAGGCCCGGCACCAGGATCTGGACAAGTTCTAGACCTGCTTGCGAAGCCGCGCCGCAGTTGCTAGCCATTGGCTGCATCTGAACCTGGCCGCGCAAGGACTAACGATGAAGGCGTTCGACTGTCACGCGGATCCGATTTCGCGTGCCACTCCTGTCACGAAATCCTACCGCAACCCCCAGAACGTGCGCCGCTTTCTTACCCGCGAATGCGGCGACACGTTCAGGTTCGATCGACCCCTCATGGCATGGCTCAAGGACGGTCGGGAAAAGACGATGGGAGATGCAGCCGACGAGTGGGTCCGGCGCCAGGCTGAAAAGCGGAAAGCGTAGTTTTTCTTGAATTCTTCTGCGACGCCTGCATGTCGTTATCCCAAAACCGCTGCACATTTTTGGGCGACATGCATTATCCTGCCGCCAACCATGAGTTGGCAAAGCGCATGATGGGCGACAGGCGCCTCTTCCTCGATGTCAGGCAGTCGGCGACCGGTCTCTCCTGGGAGCACCGGCTGACCGAACGGCAGGACATGATCGCGCTTGCCATCGCGCAGGGTCATGGCGTGCCCGACATCGTCGCGCGCGTTCTTGCCGGACGCGGCGTTGCCGTCGATGAGACCGAGCGGTTTCTCGACCCGACGATCCGTGACCTGTTGCCGAATCCGGCCTCGCTGACCGACATGGACAAGGCTGCTATCCGCATCGCCGCCGCCGTCGTTGCCCGGGAGAAAATAGCGATCTTCGGCGATTACGACGTCGATGGCGCGGCCTCGTCGGCCTTGCTGAAGCGGTTTCTCACGCATTTCTCGGTGCCGTCGGAAATCTATATCCCGGATCGTATTTTCGAGGGCTACGGTCCCAATCCCGATGCCATGCGCGAACTGGTTTCGCGCGGCGCGACGCTGATCGTCACCGTCGATTGCGGCACCAACAGCGCCGCCTCCGTCGAGGCCGCCAAGGAGGCGGGCGCCGATGTGGTGGTGCTGGACCACCACCAGGTTGGCGGCGCGCTGCCGGCGGCGCATGCCGTCGTCAATCCAAACCGCGACGACGACCTTTCCGGACAGGGTCATCTCTGTGCCGCTGGCGTGGTCTTTCTCGCTCTGGTGCAAACCGCGAAGGTGCTGCGCGCGATGACCGACGCCACGCCGCCGGATCTGCTTTCGCTGCTCGATCTCGTCGCGCTTGCCACCGTCTGCGACGTGGTGCCGCTCACGGGCGTCAATCGCGCCTTCGTCGTCAAGGGCCTGCAAGTGGCGCGGCAGCAGAAGAATGAAGGGATGGCTGCCCTTGCGCGGGTGTCACGCATCGGCGAGCCGATCAGCACCTTCCATCTCGCCTATCTGATCGGCCCGCGCATCAATGCGGGCGGGCGCATCGGCGATGCGGCGCTCGGCAGCCGGCTGCTTGCAACGGACGATCCGGTCGAGGCGCAGAGCATCGCCGAGACGCTCGACCGGCTGAACCAGGAACGGCAGCTGATGGAGCAGGAGATGCTCGCCGCCGCGCGCGCCGAGGCCGATGCCGAACTCGCGGGCGGCAGCGGTCCGGCAATCGTCGTCACCGCCAGCAACAACTGGCACCCCGGCATTGTCGGCCTGCTTGCCTCACGACTGAAGGATCACGCTCGGCGGCCGGCCTTCGCCATCGCCTTCAACGCCAACGGCACCGGCACCGGCTCGGGCCGGTCGGTGTCAGGTTTCGACCTTGGCCGGCTGGTGCGCGAAGCCGCCAATGCCGGGCTCATCGTCAAGGGCGGCGGCCATGGCATGGCTGCTGGCATCACCGTCGAGCGCGCAAGGCTGGGCGAGCTCAGGGCCTTCTTCGAGGAGCGGGCGGCCGCCGACGTTTTCCGGTTGCAGGATGAGGAAACCCTGGCCATCGATGGCGCGCTTGCCGCGGAAGGCGCGACGCTAGGCCTGCTCGACGCCCTGGAGAAGGCGGGCCCTTTCGGCGCCGGGCATATCGCGCCGGTTTTCGCTTTGCCGCGCCATCGGCTGGTCGATATCAGGCCGGTCGGCACCAACCATATTCGCGCCGATTTACAGTCGGAGAGCGGCGGCCGTATCCAGGCGATCGCCTTTCGCGCCGTCGACACGGTGCTTGGCGAATTCCTGTTCAAGAATCGGGGCAAGACGATGCATGTCGCCGGCTCGCTGTCGGGCAATCACTGGAACGGCAACCGTACGGTGCAATTTCGCATTATCGATGCCGCACGGGCGTAGGCGCGCGGCGGAAACCGGGCAATTCAGCCGGCCGGCGCATAACGCAGAAACGTCACGCCCTGGGTAAGACTTTCCGTACCGAGCGGTTTCAGCGCCAGCGACAGGCCGGATTGGAAATAAGGCTTGCCGCCACCCAGCACCACAGGATGCATATAGAGCCTGTATTCGTCGATGAGACCGGCTCGTGTCAGAGAGGCTGCAAGGTCGGCACCACCGAGGATGACGAGGCCATCGGCCTGCGCCTTGAGGGATCGTACCGTGTTCTCGGCATCGTCATCCACCAGGCGGGCATTGAACCCGACTTGCTGAAGCGTGGTCGAGAAGACGATCTTCGGCGTTTCGCGCCATGCCTGGGCAAAATCCCGCTCGACCTCGTCAGTGCCGGTCTCGCGCTCAGGACTGTCCCAGAAGCGCATCGTTTCGTACATGCGCCGTCCCGCGAGTACGGCGGAGGCCTGTCTCATCATGTCGTTGAAATGCTGGTGCAGCTCCGCTTCGGGCACCGGCAAGCCGATGTCCTCGTCCGATCGGGCGATATAGCCATCCAACGACGTCAGCATGGAATAGATAATCCGGGCCATCGGCACCTCCGCTTCGATCGGCCCAGATCACCATCTAGGCGAGAACCGTCTGCAGCCGCGTCAGTTCGCCGATCTGCGCCATCGTGGCCTGGTAGCCGAGCTGGATCGCCTCGTCGGCCCTGTGGAACTCGGTGAGGCCGATATGGCTGAGCTTGGGCTGCAGCGACATGTCGGGCGGATCGCCGGCAAGCCTCGCCCGTGAAATGCGGTCCTGGATGATGTTGAAGGCTTCCACCATCACGCCGGTGATGCCCAGACGCGTCTGGTGCGATTGGTGCTGGGAGTTGACCTGGCCGGGCCTTGGCGCATCCTTTTCTATAACCAGCTCGCCGGCACTGTGTTTGATCACGGCGGCGCGGCCGAACAGGTCGTAGTGGAGGTTGACCGCCACGACGAGCGGCTGCTCGTAGGCGCGGCAGACCGAAACGGGCACCGGATTGACCAGCGCTCCGTCGACCAGCACGCGGCCGTTGCAATCGACCGGCTCGAACACGCCCGGCAGCGCGTAGGATGCGCGCATGGCCGTGATCAGCGAGCCGCTCGACAGCCAGATCTCGTGGCCGGTGCGGATTTCCGACGCGACGCAGACAAATGGCTTGGGCAGATCGTCGAATCGGATACCAGCCACGTGCTCGCGCAGGCGCGCGTCCAGCTTCATGCCGCCGAAGAGGCCGCTGCCGCGCAGGTTGAGATCGAGCAGGCCGAAGATGCGCCGCCTTGTGAGGCTCCGGGCGAACTCTTCCAGCTCATTCAGTTTGCCGGCGAGATAACAGCCGCCGACCAGGGCACCGATCGAGGTGCCGGCGATCATGGAAACTTCGATGCCGGCTTCATCGAGCGCCCGCAGCACGCCGATATGAGCCCAGCCTCTGGCGCAACCGCCGCCGAGCGCGAGCGAAATGCCGGTTTTCTTTGGAGATTTTGTCGCGGATGCGCCGCCGGCCGAGGACAGGCCGTTGGCCTCCCTGACATCTGGTCTGTTAGGCAATGACGCCCATTCGAGCATCATGATCTCCCTTGTCCCAGGCTACTATACGGATGGGCCGTATCGAAATGATGAATCTATGTGATCGGTGTGAGGCAGAAGGTTCAAGCTGATGGCTTTCGATAGGTGTTTTCCGCATCGAACAGCGGCTTGCTGCCGTCGTCGGCAAGCGTCCCCTTGCCGTCGATCAGCCCCACCGTCCGATAAAAGCATGAACGCCGGCCAGTGTGACAAGTTGCGTCGTGGCCCAACACTTTGACGCGCAACCATATGGCGTCCTGGTCACAATCCGTGAGCATCTCGACGACATGCTGGAAATTGCCCGAGGTTTCGCCCTTCTTCCAGAGTGCGTTGCGCGAGCGCGACCAGTAATGGGCAATGCGTGTCTCCAGCGTCAGCGCCAGCGCCTGCGCATTCATATGCGCGACCATCAGCAGCATGCCGTCGGCGGCATCGGTTACGACGACGGTGACAAGACCGGCGGCATCGAAGCGCGGCGAGAACACCGTGCCTTCTTCCAGGATCTTCTTGTCCGAGGGAGCTTTCGGAAATTCCAGTGCCGACATGGCCGGTCCATTTTCCTGTTGACCGTGACGTCGGCAAGGGGCTTACGCCCTGCCGCCGCGCACCATGGTGACAAAACGAACCTGCTCTTCGGGCGTATCCTTGAAAACGCCCGTGAAGGTGGAGGTCAGCGTGGTTGAGCCCTGCTTGCGGATGCCGCGCATGGCCATGCACATGTGCTCGGCCTCGATCATCACCGCAACGCCGCGCGGGTTGAGCACGTCCTGGATGACACCGGCAATCTGCGCGGTCAGGGCTTCCTGAGTCTGCAGCCGATGGGCGAAGATATCGACGACGCGCGCGATCTTGGACAGGCCGACGACCTTGCCGTCGGGCAGATAGCCGACATGCGCCTTGCCGATGATCGGCACCATGTGGTGCTCGCAATGCGAATGGAACTGGATGTCCTTGACGATCACGAGATCGTCGTAGCCGGCGACCTCCTCGAAAGTACGGCCAAGCTCCTCGGCTGGGCACATATCGTAGCCGCCGAACATTTCACGGAACGCCTTGGCCACCCGCTTGGGGGTATCGATCAAACCCTCGCGATCCGGGTTGTCGCCGGTCCAGCGCAGCAATGTGCGCACGGCGGCCTCGACTTCGGCCTCGCTCGGGCGGTCGGTGACCGGCTTTTCCATATAGGCCGACTGGGGCATGAGTTTCTTGATGACGGCATCCATAAAAGGCGTCTCCCGTAGTCCCTCTCTCAGGAGGAACGAGTTGAACGGACCACGACCTTTCGGTGTCGGAAACTCGCCCCGTTTCCAGCCCCGTAAGCGGCGTGAACTTCCCGGCAAGGACAGTGGCTCTCGCCGCCTTGTCGATACCGGACTGCCAGCATTATATATGGTCGTGCCGGGCGAATGAAAGACGCAACAACGGCAATCGCTGTTTGCTTGGCGGCGACGGATTGGAAAATAATGATCAACGACGTCTACAACGCGAAAATTCTCGGTTTTGCCGGAAACATCGCCCGCATCGGCCGGCTCGATCATCCCGACGCGACCGCGAAGGCGCATTCCAAGCTGTGCGGGTCGACCGTTACCGTCGACCTCAAGATGGAGGACGGCGTGGTCACCGACTTCGCCCACGACGTGAAAGCCTGCGCGCTCGGACAGGCATCGTCCTCGATCATGGCGCAACATGTCGTCGGCGCCAGTGCCGAGGAATTGCGCGCGGTGCGCGAGACCATGCTGAAGATGCTGAAGGAGAACGGCGCGCCACCCGAAGGACGCTTCGCCGACCTCGGCTATCTGGAGCCGGTGCGCGACTACAAGGCGCGCCATGCGTCAACCATGCTGACCTTCGACGCCGTGGTCGACGCCATCGGCCAGATCGAAAAGAAGCGCGCCGACGAAGCGGCCTGAGCGTGGGCTTTGACCTTACGGTTATTGCATAAGTGATCGGCCGTGCCCTGGCGGGACCCGCCCGCCGTCGCCGCCCACTATGATTTGTGGCGCGACATCGTCGTCACATTCAACCCGGCAGACGATCCGGCGGCGGGACATCCGCCTCTGGACGTCAACGACCTCGATAAACTTCTCGATAAATACAAGAAGGCAAAGGAGCCGGATCCTGCCAGGCAGCGGCTCAGGCCGGAGCTGTCAGCGCGCGCCGATCAGGCGGTGGGAACCTCCACATTGTCGATCAGCCTGGTTTTTCCCAGCCAGGCGGCGGCGAGAACGCGGCCCGCTCGGTCGTGCCGCCATGGCGTAAGTGTCAGGCTTTCGCGGGCCTTGACGTAATCGACCTTCTGGAAGCCGGCCGCGATCAGGGCGCGGCTTGCGTCTGCGATCGTTTCCTCTTGACCTGCGCCCGCCGCCAGCGCCGCCGCCGCTTTGCGCAGGATAAGGTTGAGCTGGCGCGCGATCCGGAGTTCGGCTTCATGGAGATAGACGTTGCGCGACGACATGGCGAGGCCATGCGCATCGCGTATGGTCGGCGCGCCGATGATTTCGACAGGCAGGTCGAGGTCGCGGCAAAGCTGCCTGACGACGCAAAGCTGCTGATAATCCTTTTCGCCAAAGATGGCTACGTCGGGTGCAGCCTGCAGGAGAAGCTTGGCCACCACGGTGGCGACGCCGTCGAAAAAGGTGGGGCGAAAGTCCGTTTCGAGCCCGGCCGACGGGCCGCCGACCGAGATTCTCGTGGCAAAACCGGCGGGATACATCTCGCTGACATCAGGCGTGAAGGCAAGATCTGCCTTGGCCGTCGCCAGCATGTCGAGGTCGCGCGCCAACTGGCGCGGGTACTTGTCGAGATCCTCGCTCGGCGCGAACTGCGTCGGATTGACAAAGATCGACACCACGCAGCGATCCGCTCTTTCGAGCGCGATCTTGATCAGCGAAAGATGCCCGTCATGCAATGCGCCCATGGTCGGCACCAAGGCGATGCGCAGCCCATCGCGCCGCCAGTCGCTAATTCGCGCGCGAAGCGCGGCAACGCTGTCGACGACGTCGGGCCGGCTCATGATTCATCCCCGCCATTTGTTCTCGAGAAGACGTGGGTGGGGCCGGGAAAATCGCGGTCCCGCACCTCCGATGCGTAGCGCTCGGCGGCATGCTGGATCACACTGCGCAGGTCGGCATATTGCTTGACGAATTTAGGCACGCGATCGACTGTTAGCCCGACCATGTCGTCGATGACCAGGATCTGGCCGTCGCACTCGCCGCTGGCGCCGATGCCAATCGTTGGAATGGCGATGCGGCGGGTGATGTCCGCGGCGACCTTCTCTATCGTTCCTTCGATGACCAGGGAAAACGCACCGGCCTTCTCGACCGCGCTCGCGTCGGCGATCAGGGCTGCCACATTCTCATCCGTGCGACCCTTGATTTTGTAGCCGCCATCCTTTTCCACCGATTGCGGCTGGAGGCCGATATGGCCCATGACCGGGATATCGGCGGCCACGATCGCCGCGATCTGAGCGGCCATGTCGACGCCTCCCTCGAGTTTCACTGCCTGGCAGCCGCACTCGCCGACGATGCGCCGCGCCGAGGCCACGGCCTGCGCGGCCGAATCCTCATAAGTGCCGGCCGGCATGTCGACGACGACGCAGGCCTTGGCCGAGCCCCGCATCACGGCTTGGCCGTGCGCGATCATCATCTCCAGCGAGGCGCCTAGCGTCGTCTCATGGCCATGCAGGACCATGGCGACGCTGTCGCCAACCAGGAGCAGGTCGACATGGGGATCGAGCAGGCGGGCGATCGGGTAGGTGTAGGCGGTGAGGCATACGATCGGCGTGCCGCCCTTGCGGCGGCGAATCAGGTCGGCGCCGATGCGGATATCGGTGGTCGGCAATTGCGTGGCCAATCGTCGCCTCCTTCTGCCCCCGGCCGGATGGGATTTTTCCACATGGGCGCGCAGAGCTTTAGAAAGAGCGGCAAGGCTTGGCAAGCGCGCATCCGGCCACCCCTTGGGATCACAGGCTTGTGTCGGGCCCTGGCGCGCCATTTGCGCGCTCCCCGTGGCAAAACCCTTGCCTTCCCGAAGGCCTGACGCCATAAGCAGGAAACGGGCGCCGCCAGCGCGAGGGTTCTGAAATGAAGACTTTCCTGACGCAGTTTTTCACCTGGTGGAACAGCCAGACGCTGGGAACGCGCCTGCACACCTGGCGGCACGGCAAGGAAGTCGGCCAGGACGAGGCCGGCAATGTCTATTACGAAGGCGGCATCGATTCGGAAGGCCGCACGCGCCGCTGGGTCATCTACCGCAACTATTCGGAAGCCTCGGCCATCCCGCCTGGCTGGCACGGCTGGATTCACCATCGGGTCGATGTCGCTCCCCCCAGCGATGACTACCGGCCGCGCGACTGGCAAAAGCCGCATCTACCCAATCTGACCGGCACGCCAGCGGCCTATCGTCCGAAGGGCTCGCTGCTGACCAATCAACATCGCCCGCAGGTCACCGGCGATTACGACGCATGGACGCCGGGGTCGTAACGGCGCGGGTTGTAACGGTAAGGTGCAGGCCGGTCCTTTATCGCCACAATTGGTGTTTAGCTGCTTGCTGATCAGAAAACGGCGACTAGCCTTGGCGATCGACGGAATCACCTGGGCGCGAACCACCGGTACCCCTGCATGAGCTTTTTCAACCTGATATCGACAGGCGGTCTGGCGCTAGCCGCCAGCCTCGCCGTCAGCACCGTGGCGTTTTCGGCTTCACCCGCACCTGCACCCGCCGCTCCGGCGCCCGCGGGATCGGATCGCATCACCAACCCGGTCGCCGAGTTCGCTGGCATCGACAAGATCACCGGCCGCATCATTACTTTCGATGTCTATATCGATGAGACGGTGCAGTTCGGCGCCCTGCAGGTTACGCCACGCGTCTGCTATTCCCGGCCGGAGAACGAAGAGCCGAAGACCGACTCCTTCGTCGAGGTGGACGAGATCACGCGCGATCGCAAGATCCGCCGCATCTTCACTGGCTGGATGTTCGCCGAAAGCCCGGGTCTCAATGCCGTCGAACATGCCGTCTATGACGTCTGGTTGAAGGCGTGCAAGCAGAAGTCGGATGTGCCGGCGCCCGACGCTGGCAAGAGTGGTGCGACCAAGGCCGACGGCGCGAAAACCGACGCTTCGAAGCCAGCCGCAACCCAGTCTGCCTCGGCCAAGCCAAAGCCCACGGTCAGTCCGGACGCGGCACAGCCCGACGACGCCGCGGAACCGGATACGACGGACACCAACTGATCTCTTGGAACCGCCATGGCTGGCGCGCGTTGGACAATCACCACGCGCGTGGAGGACACGTCAATGTCGGACAGCAAGCGGATCATGGCCAACAAGGCCGAGTTGCTGGAACTCGAAAAAGGGTTCTGGACGGGTGATGCTAGCTACTATGCTGCCAATGTTGATACCGAATGCCTGGTGGCGTTTCCGCAGATGGCACAGGCGATGGACAATGCCGATCTGGCCAAGACCGCAACCAAACCCAACCGCTGGCGCGACCTCGACATCGAGCTCAAGGGAATAATCGAACCCGGTAGCGATATCGTCATGCTGACTTACGAGGCGCGCGCTACGAGGGAGAATGGCGAGCCCTATGCAGCGCTGGTCAGCACCGGCTACGTCCATCGCGCCAACGGCTGGAAGATGATGTTCCATGCGCAGACGCCGCTCGCGGCCACCGCCACATAGGCCTTGATCCCTACGGAAAAAAGACCGCTTCACCTTTCAGCGCGTCGGCCAGCATCTTTTCGTATTTGCCGCGCGGCACGTCGACGGCGCCGAAGCGCTTGAGGTGTTCGGTGGTGAACTGGGTATCGAGCAGCGCGAAGCCCCGAGCCTTCAGGCGCTCGACGAGATGCACCAGGCAGGTCTTCGACGCGTCCGTCTCCTTGGAAAACATGCTTTCGCCGAAAAACACCCGCCCCAGCGAGACTCCATAGAGCCCGCCGACCAGACGCCCCTCGCGCCAGGCCTCGACCGAATGGCAGTGCCCCATACGGTGCAACTGCACGTAGGCCTCGCGGATCGGCGCATTGATCCAGGTCGAGCGGCGCTCTTCGCGCTTCTCGGCACAACCGTCGATCGTCGCCTCGAAATCGAAGTCGAAACGAATTTCGAATGCGTGCTTGCGGATCGTCTTCTTCAGGCTTCTGGGTGTGTGAAAACCTGCGAGCGGGATGATGCCGCGCGTCTCCGGCCGCACCCAGAAGACCTCCGGATCACCAGCACTCTCGGCCATCGGAAAGACGCCCGAGGCGTATGCCTTGAGCAGAAGGTCGGTGGGAATGCGATAGCCTGGCGCGTAGGGTCGGGTCATCGCGTCATCATAGCGCTAAGTTGGGGTTATTCGCCCTTGGCCAGATATTTTTCCAGCCAGTGGATGTCGTAGTCGCCATTGGCAATGTCGGCATTGCCGACGAGATCGCGAAACAGCGGCAATGTCGTTTTGATCCCGTCGACGACGAATTCATCGAGCGCCCGCCGCAGCCGCATCATGCATTCGACGCGGTTGCGTCCATGCACGATCAGCTTGCCGATCAGGCTGTCATAGTAGGGCGGGATCTTGTAGCCGGAATAGACACCGGAATCGACGCGGATGCCGAGGCCGCCGGGCGTGTGGAAATGGGTGATCGTGCCGGGCGAGGGGGTGAAGGTGCGCGGATCCTCGGCGTTGATACGGCATTCGATGGCGTGGCCGTTGAACTTGATGTCTTCCTGCTTGACCGAAAGGCCGCCGCCGGAAGCGACGCGGATCTGTTCGTGGACCAGATCGATGCCGGTGATCGCTTCCGTCACCGGATGCTCGACTTGGAGGCGCGTATTCATCTCGATGAAATAGAACTCGCCATTCTCGTACAGGAACTCGATGGTGCCGGCGCCCGAATAGCCGAGATCGGCAATCGCCTTGGCGCAGATGCCGCCGATGCGCGACCGTTCCTCGGCGTTGAGCGCCGGCGAATTGGCCTCTTCCCAGACTTTCTGGTGGCGTCGTTGCAACGAACAGTCGCGCTCGCCGAAATGCACGCCGCCGCCGAAGCCGTCGCCGAACACCTGCACCTCGATGTGGCGCGGTTTCTCGAGATATTTCTCGATGTAGACCGCGTCGTCGCCGAAGGCCGCGCCGGCTTCCGAGCGCGCCGTCTGCAGGGCGATTTCGAGGTCTGCCTCGGTATGCGCTACCTTCATGCCGCGTCCGCCGCCGCCGGCCGACGCCTTGATGATAACGGGATAGCCGATCTCGGCGGCGATGCGCCTGGCTTCCTTTTCTTCGGTCACCGCGCCATCGGAGCCGGGCACCACCGGAATGCCGAGGCGCTTTGCCGTGCGTTTGGCCTCGATCTTGTCGCCCATGATGCGGATATGATCGCCGGACGGGCCGATGAAGGTGATGTTGTGCGCCGCCAGGATGTCGGAGAACTTGGCGTTCTCCGACAGGAAGCCGTAGCCCGGATGCACGGCGTCGGCGCCGGTGATCTCGCACGCCGCGACGATCTGGTGAATGTTGAGATAGCTGTCGCGCGACGGCGGCGGACCGATGCACACGCTTTCGTCGGCGAGCCTGACATGCATGGCGTCAGCGTCGGCGGTCGAATGCACCACCACGGTCTGGATGCCGAGTTCCTTGCAGGCGCGCAGCACCCGGAGCGCGATTTCGCCGCGATTGGCGATGAGGATCTTCTGGAACATCAGGTCCGCTCTATTCGATCACGACGAGCGGCATGCCGTATTCGACCGGCGTCGCGTCCTCGAACAGGATCGCCGTGACAGTGCCGGCGCGCGGCGAGGGGATCTGGTTCATTGTCTTCATCGCCTCGATGATCAGCAGCGTCTGGCCTTCCTTGACCTTCTGGCCGATCTCGATGAACGGCTTTGCGTCAGGAGACGGCGCCAGGTAGGCGGTGCCGACCATGGGCGAAGGGACGGCGTTCTTCGACACGTCGACAGTCGCCGGGGCAGCCGCCGTTGCAGATTGGGCGGCTGCTGCCGGCGCATAGGCCGGTTGCGGTGCGGCGATCGCATGGACGGTGGGCGCCTGCCGTGACACCCGAACCTTCAGGTCGCCGAGTTCAACCTCGATCTCGGTCAGGTTGGTGTCGTTCAGTATGCCCGCCAGATCGCGGATCAGTTGCTGGTCAACACCGGTCTTCTTTATCGACATTTTCGAGCCTTCTGTTTGTTGGCCGGTCATAGGCGTGCGGCCAGCGCTTGCAGCGCCAGCGTGTAGCCGAGCGGCCCAAAGCCACAGATCATGCCGACAGCGACCGGCGCGACCATGGAGACGTGGCGGAACGGTTCCCGCGCGTGGATGTTGGAAAGGTGAACTTCGGCGACCGGCAGCGGCGCGATCGAGCGGATGGCGTCGTGGATGGCAATCGAGGTATGGCTGTAGGCGCCTGGGTTGATGACGATGCCGGCGGCCTTGTCGCCGGCTTCCTGGATCCAGTCGACAAGATCCCCTTCATGGTTCGACTGGCGGAAATCGATCTCGATCCCAAGCGATTTGCCTGCCTGCTTGCAGTCGTCCGCGATGGCCGCGAGCGTCTTCCCGCCATAGATGCCCGGCTCGCGCTTGCCGAGCGCGTTGAGATTGGGACCGTTCAGGACGAAAACCGTTTTCAAAAAAGCCGACCTTTTCCGGCGCCGGCGTCAAGCCGGCGCGCTGGGCCTCTATACCGGGCATAGTCGCCCGCGGAAAGAGCGCAAGTGCGTTCTTTCACTGTCCACAACAGGCCGAAATGCGCCCGTGAAGAAAACCGCTCGCCGGTCAAAGCGCGGCTTTCGCCGCCTTGATCTTTTCGGCGAGCACTTCCTGCCCGAGCGCCCCGAACACGACCTCGTTGCCGACGACGTAGGAAGGGGTTCCGGTGATCTGCAGCTTGTTGGCAAGATCGTAGGTCTTGGAGAAGGCTTCGGGGATCGACGCGTCCTTCATCTTCTCGCGCAGCGTCGCCTCGTCGGCGCCGAGTGAAAGCGCGATCTTGATCGCTGTTGCCTCGGTGGCGCGCCCCTGGCCGCCGAGCAGTGCATTGTGGAACTCGCCGTACTTCTCCGGCATCATCAGGTGGAACGCCATCGAAACGACGCTGGCCTTCTGCGAATCCGGGCCGAGGATCGGGAATTCCTTGAGCACGAAACGCAGATCCGGATCGGACTTGGTCAGGGCTCGCATGTCCTCGATGGCGCGTTTGCAGAAGCCGCAATTGTAGTCGTAGAACTCCACGATCGTGGCCTTGCCGTTCGGGTTGCCGACGACGCCGTCGAAGGTGGAGTTGAAGATCTGGTCCTTGGCGTTCTTGATGACGCCGAGCGCCGCGAGCCGCTGTTCCTCCTTCTGCTTGGCCTCGAGTGCGTCCTGCACTTCGAGCAGCACTTCCGGATTCTTCAGGAGATAGTCGCGGATGATTCCCTCGACCTCGGTGCGGTCGATTTTGGTATCGGCCACGGCCATCTGGACAGGCTGAGCCGTCTGGACAGGCTGTGCCGTCTGGACAGGCTGTGCCGTTCCGGCCTTCGCAATTTGCGGACTGCCGGCCACGAAACCGAAAGCCAGCATGGCAAGGGCGACCGCAACCCCCGTGGTGCCCAGCAGCAGTGCCTTTTTCATCGTTCTCGTTCCTTCTGCCTGTTTTCCGGTCTGTCGCAGCACGCGGCCGGAGGGTTCATGAGATTACTGGCTCTTGCCTGATGATTTGTAGTTTATGATGTCCTGGGCGCGTATCCAGCGTGGCTCGCCGCGCTTCATCTGCTGTTGCGCCCGCATGGCGAAGATCTTCGCATCCTTGTAGTCGCCGGAATAGAAATGGCCTTCGGCGGTGGCAAGCTCGGCGCCCGGTATGTCTCCCAGCTCGCCGTAAGCCTGTGCCAGATAACGATAGCCGGTGGAATTTTCCTTGTCGCGCCCCAGGCCATTGTTGATCTGCACGACAGCTTTCTTGAGCGAGTCGGGCGTGCCGACCGCCATCAGCGCCTGGCCAAGCGAGACAGGCAGCAGGCCGGACCGTGCCGGATCGAGGCTGACCGCCTTGGCGTAGGCGTCGGCCGCATCCTTGGGCTTGTTCGCTTTCATCAATATATCGCCGCGCAGCTCCTGGAAGTAGGCATTCTTGGGCTGCGCCTTGATCAGGGCGTTGGTCTTGATGAGCGCCGAGGCGAGATTGCCGTAGAGATAGGTCGACTGGGCATCGCCATAGAGCGCCGCCATGCTGCCCCGCATCTTTTGCATCAGCCGCGCCGCGGCGGCCTGGCCTTCCATGTAGACGGCAATCTTCACCCGCATCATGTCGTGGCGCTGCTGCAGCGTCGGCGGGTCGAGCTTGTCGACATTGGGGCTTTGCTTGACCAGCACTTCGAGGTTGGCGATGCGGTCCTGCGGCATGGGATGGCTGATCCGGTAGGGATCGACCTGCGCGCCCGACAGCGACAGCGCTGTCTGGAAGCGGTGGAAGGTCTTCAGCATGCCCATGCCGGACTGGCCGGTGGCGTTGAGATAGGTGATGGCCGAGCGGTCGGCCGTGATTTCCTCGGTGCGCTGATAGGCGAGGATGCTGCGCTGCGCCATCTCGCCGCCGCCAGCCGCCACGCCCATGCCGGCGCCGGCAAGGCCGCGGCTGTTTGTGGTCGCACCGGCAACCATGGCGCCGGCACCGAGCAAGGTGGCGATGATCGCCATGGTCTTGGCGCGTTCGAGCTGTTCGCGCAGTTTCTGCTGGTGGCCGCCGGCGATATGGCCTGCTTCGTGCGCGATGACGCCGATGATTTCGTTCGGCGTCTCAGCCGTCATCAGTGCGCCGGTGTTGATGAACAGCCGGCGCCCGGTGACGAAGGCGTTGAAGCTGGAATCGTTGACCAGCACGATGTCGATGCCGTCATT
The DNA here is from genome assembly GCF_037179605.1 of Mesorhizobium salmacidum (SeqCode). Lineage (NCBI taxonomy): Bacteria > Pseudomonadati > Pseudomonadota > Alphaproteobacteria > Hyphomicrobiales > Phyllobacteriaceae > Mesorhizobium > Mesorhizobium salmacidum (SeqCode). Next base: position 125,075 of record NZ_JAPYKS010000011.1, on the reverse strand, counting down.
CGCGAGCCCGGCCGCCTTGAAGATCGGCCGTGCATAATCGCGCACCAGAGCTTCGATCTCGGCGTCGCGTACGACTGACACGCCCTGGGCGAGGGCGGTCACCGAACCGGCCACCGCAACTGCGGCGGCGAGCAAAATCGTCGCGAAGACACGCGCCGCGTTGGCAATCGTCGATCTGGGTCGGCTCAACATAATGTGTCCACTGGTAGACGAGCGGGCGAAAGATGAAAAGTCGGCGCCTGAAAAACTTCCTCAACTTGTGATCCTCACATCAATCGGGCATTTGTGCGGCGCATGCGTCAGGACCTGGCGCGCTCAATCCTCGGGACAGGGGTAAAAATGGTCGTTTCGCTCTCCCATCGCGGCAATGTCGAGCCGTTCCATGCCATGGATGTACTGGCCGAAGCGAACCGGCTGAAGGCCCTAGGCATACCGGTGATCTCCATGGCGGTTGGCCAGCCATCCGATCCAGCGCCTGTACGGGTTCGCGCCGCCGCGGCCAAGGCGCTGGAGGAGGGACGCATAGGCTATACCGACACCTTGGGTCTGGCCTCGCTGCGCAAGGCGATCGCCGGGCACTGCGCGGATCATTATGGCCTCGATGTCGACCCCGGCCGGATCGCGGTGACCACCGGATCGTCGGCGGCCTTCAATCTTGCCTTCCTGGCGATGTTCGATCCAGGCGATCGGGTCGCCATCGCCGCTCCCGGCTACCCCGCCTATCGCAACATCATGGCAGCCCTCGGCATCGACGTGGTCGAAATCGAGCTCGGTGACGCGGCTTATCTGCATGCCGGCCATCTGGAGGCCGCGCATCGCGAGAAGCCGCTGAAGGGCGTGCTGTTCGCAAGTCCGGCCAATCCGACCGGCGCCGTCATACCGGCCGACGAGCTGGCGATCCTGGTCACCACGGCGGAGTCGCTCGGTATCGCCGTCATTTCCGATGAGATCTACCATCGGCTGGCCTATGGCGCCCCCGACACCACGGCTCTCGCCTTTAGCAACAGCGTGACTGTGATCAACTCTTTCTCGAAATACTACTGCATGACCGGCTGGCGCATCGGCTGGATGGTGTTGCCGGACGAACTCGTGCGCCCCGTCGAACGCATCGGCCAGAGCCTCTACATCTCGCCGCCGGAGCTGTCGCAGATCGCGGCGATCGAGGCCTTTGCCGCAACCGAGGAATTGGAGGCGGTAAAACGGCGCTATGCCTGGAATCGCGAGCTCTTGATGAAGCGTCTCCCGGAGCTGGGTTTTCCCCTGGCGGCACCCATGGATGGCGCGTTCTATGCCTTTTGCGATGTCACCCGGCACAGCAATGACAGCATGGCTTTTGCCCGCAAGATGCTGGCCGAGGCGCATGTGGCGGCGACACCCGGCCGCGACTTCGATACCCGGGCGGGGCACCGCACGATGCGGTTTTCCTATGCCGGCAGCCACGACGACATGGTCGAGGCGATGGCGCGCATCGAACGCTGGTTGAGGTAACATCATGCCGCTCGAACAGGCACTGGCGGAAGTCGCGGCGGAAATGGCCGAACGCACCGATCGCGGCGATGTCGCGACCTATATTCCCCAATTGGGCAAGGTCGATCCGAAGAAATTCGGCATCGCCGCCGTCACCAATGACGGTCGCACACTGGTGGCCGGCGATGCCGACCAGGCTTTTTCGATCCAGAGCATCTCGAAGGTGTTCACCCTGACGCTGGCGCTCGGCAATGTAGGCGACGCACTGTGGAAGCGGGTGGGGCGCGAGCCCTCCGGCAACCCGTTCAACTCGATTGTCCAGCTTGAGCATGAGAACGGCATTCCGCGCAACCCGTTCATCAATGCCGGCGCCATCGTCATTTCCGACATCCTGCTTGCAGGCCACCAGCCGCGCGAGGCGATCGGCGAGATCCTGCGCTTCATCCAGTTCCTCTGCGACGACGAGACAATCATCATCGACCGCGAGGTCGCGGCTTCCGAACGCGCCACCGGCTACCGCAACTTTGCGCTCGCCAATTATATGAAATCCTTCGGCAATCTCCATCATGCGCCGGAACTGGCGCTGGGTGTCTATTTCCACCATTGCGCCATCGCCATGAGCTGCCGACAGTTGGCGATGGCCGGCCGCTTCCTCGCCAATGGCGGCAAGAACCCGGCAACCGGACATTCCGTGGTGTCGGCGGAGCGGGCGCGGCGCATCTGCGCCATGATGCTGACCTGCGGCCACTATGACGGCTCCGGCGATTTCGCCTTCCGCGTCGGTATTCCCGGCAAGAGCGGCGTCGGCGGTGGCATATTGGGTATTGTGCCGGGTGTCGCTTCGCTCGCGGTCTGGTCGCCCGGCCTCAACGCCAACGGCAATTCCAAGCTGGGTTCGCTCGCGCTGGAAAAGCTCGCCAGGATGATGAACTGGTCGATCTTCGCGCCATAGGGATCACGACTCTGCCGGATATGAAAATCCCGCGCCGTTCGTTTCGATCGGCGCGGGATTGTTTTTGTTAGAAAATCAATTCAAGCACTTGAAAAGCTTAGAAAAAGCCCTTCCGCTGCCACCAGCCGGCACGCTTGGGCTTTTCTTCGGTCTTGGCTTCCGGCTCATCGGCGACGGTCGAGGAAACCACCGGTGCGACAGGCGTATCGGCGGCTGCCGCCTTGCGGCGTGATGGCCGGGCTTTCGGTGTCTCTCCGGCGACCGCCGCCTCGTCAGATGCCGTGGCTGGCGTTTCGGCGGGTGCCTGCATGGCCACTTCCGCGGTCGGCTCCCCGGCGACGGCCTCGGCTGCCGCCTTCTTCGGCTTGGCTGCGCGGCGTGGCTTCTTGGGCTTCTCGGTGCTTGGCACCTCGTCGCTGACTGGAGCCGTCGGTTCTTCGACGGCAGCGGCAGCCACCGGCTCGATCGCCACAGGCTCGCTTAGGGAAGCGTCAACCTCGGCAGGCTCGGTCGCTTCGCCTGCCGCCGCCTCGGTCTCGCCTTCACCGTCTTCGCGACGATTGCGCTTGCCGCCGCGCTTGCCACGCCGGCGCTTCTTGCCCTGGCCATCGTCGGATGCTTCCGCCGTTTCGACGGTCTCGCTTGCGGCGACCGCAGCCTCGTCGTCAGCCTCGGCATCGTCATGGTCCGCCGCGCCTTCCGACGCGGTGAAGCCGTCATCCGACGTGGAGAGGGACGCGCCGTCCGTCGGGGCGCCATGCTCGCGTTCGCGATCCTTGCCGCCGCGCCGCCTGCGACGCTTGCGGCGCTTGCGGTCGCGGCCTTCGCCTTCCTCGCCGGATCTGGGCTGCTGATGCTGCGACGGCTGGGCGTGCCGTGGTTGCTCGGCCTGTACCGGTGCTTCGTCATCTTCCTCGACAACGACAATCTCGTCCTCGGGCTCTTCCGGCTCGACATAGGCCGGCAGGCTGCGCGCCTCGACGAAGCCTTCCGGCTTTTCGGCCAGCGCGCCGCGGAAGATCGCGTAGTGCTGGGCACCGACCGCATCGTCGGCCTCGATGGTGACGGTCAGGCCGAAGCGGCTTTCCAGTTCCACCAGCGTGCCGCGCTTGTGGTTAAGCACGTAGAGCGCGGTCGCGGCCGGCGTGCGCACCGTGATGTGGCTGCGCGAATCCTTGAGCAGGAACTCCTCGATCGCCCGCACCACCATCAGCGCCACCGACGAATCGGAGCGCACATGGCCGGTGCCGCCGCAGTGCGGGCACGGCTTCATGGTCGATTCCAGCACGCTGGCGCGGATGCGCTGACGCGACATCTCCATCAGGCCGAAATGCGAGATGCGGCCGACCTGGATGCGGGCGCGGTCGTTCTTGAGGTGATCCTTCAGCCGCTTTTCGACGGAGCGGTTGTTGCGGTTCTCCTCCATATCGATGAAGTCGATGACAATCAGGCCGGCAAGATCGCGCAGCCGGAGCTGGCGGGCGACTTCCTCGGCCGCTTCCAGATTGGTGTGGAGCGCGGTGTCCTCGATCGAGTGCTCCTTGGTGGAGCGTCCCGAATTGACGTCGATGGCGACCAGCGCTTCGGTCTGGTTGATGATGATGTAGCCGCCGCTCTTCAGCGTCACTTGCGGCTGCAGCATGCGGTCGAGCTGCGCTTCGATACCGTTGCGCACGAAGATCGGCGTCGTGTCGCGGAACGGCTGAACCACCTTGGCGTGGCTCGGCATCAGCATGCGCATGAAGTCCTTGGCTTCGCGATAGCCCTCTTCGCCGGAAACCAGGATCTCGTCGATATCCTTGTTGTAGAGATCGCGCACCGAGCGCTTGATCAGGCTGCCTTCCTCATAGACGAGGGCAGGGGCCGTGGACTGGAGCGTGAGACTGCGCACGTTCTCCCACAGCCGCATCAGATATTCATAGTCGCGCTTGATCTCGGCCTTGGTGCGGCTCTCGCCGGCGGTGCGCAGGATGACGCCCATGCCTTGCGGCACTTCGAGATCGGCAACGACTTCCTTGAGGCGCTTGCGGTCGACCGCGCTGGTGATCTTGCGCGAAATTCCGCCGCCGCGCGCTGTGTTCGGCATCAACACCGAATAGCGGCCGGCAAGCGACAGGTAGGTGGTGAGCGCCGCGCCCTTGTTGCCACGCTCCTCCTTGACGACCTGCACCAGCAGGATCTGCCGGCGCTTGATCACTTCCTGGATCTTGTACTGGCGGCGCACCGGCTTGCGGCGGTTGCGCACTTCCTCGAGCGCGTCCTCGGCGCCGACCGATTCGATCTCATGATCGTCTGGATGGGAAGAGGATACTTCCTCGAGCATCCCGCGATCATTGTCGGAGGAAGTGGCTTCGCTGCCCTGTTCCGATTGCGGGACGGGCTCGGAAATCACATCGCCTTCGACGGAGGCGGCGATCGACTTGGGGCCGCCCTCGCTGGCCTCGCTTTCATCCTGTTCGGAAGAACCCCCGTCATGTTCGGGTGCACCGTCATGTTCGGATGCGCCGGCGTCTTCCGAATAATCGGACGCGTATTCCGCGGTCCCGGAAACGTCGGACATGTCCTCGGTTATGGCATCCGGGCCATTGTCGTTGTTTTCGTCTGTTTCGCCGGCGGCTTCGTTTGCCTCGCCGGAATCGGCCGTGCCGGCATCGCGTCTGTTTTCAGCACGGTCGCGGGTCTTGCCGCCGCGCCGGCGACCGCGCCGTCCACGATCCCGGCTCTGGCGATCGTCGCCTTCGCCGTCCTCGTTCTCCTCGTCCTCGGCCTCCTGCGCTTCCGCGCGCAGCAGTGCCTGACGGTCGGCGACCGGAATCTGGTAGTAATCGGGGTGTATTTCACTGAAGGCGAGAAAACCGTGACGGTTGCCGCCATATTCGACAAAGGCTGCCTGAAGGGAGGGTTCGACGCGCGTTACGCGGGCGAGGTAAATGTTTCCTTTGAGCTGCTTCTTGTCCTGGGATTCAAAGTCGAATTCTTCGATACGGTTACCGCGTACGACGACTACGCGTGTTTCCTCCGGGTGGGAGGCGTCTATCAGCATTTTGTTGGGCATTATTTCGTTTCCCCCCGGCAGCCGTCAGCCGCAGCTGGCGGGGCAAAGCCCGCTGCTGTGTGTCTGGATGAGAGTGGGTGCCGGATAATTGAACGTCCGCCGGACGCTGCCTGCGTGTCATGGCGGTGCCGCCCGCAGCCATATTGGCGCGGTTTGATGCGGACCTTTCCATGATTGCGCTTGAAGCCATCGTCACCAGCAGAACCTTTTGAACCAAAGCCCGGAAACCGGACCAGCTTGTTTGCTCATACAGAGCCGGCGCGGGAACAAACCCGGCCGTTTTCCTCACGCAGGCGATTCCCCCGCCACGGGAGCACACCTGCGAAATTCGTCGCAATCACCTGAAGCCTTTTCGCGTGAAGCGAAAGGAGCCGCCTTTCATCTGACCCTGTAGCAGGAAGCTGCGGAGGAGGGCGGTTCCAGGATTGCAGTGATCCACCATCGCTTTTATGATTTGGCGGGTTGGAAGGCAACCCCGATTTCCGATGCCGGCAAAAAGCAGTTCCGTAGCGTAAGCCTGGTTCCGTTCCTTGCGTGAAAAGGCTTGGTTAACCTTCTCTGGATACCAATCGTTAATCGAGTTCGCGGCCTAACCGGCACTTCGACTAAACGAGCCGGCGCCTGGCGCCAAAGCGGGAGCGACTAGAAGAGAGATGGGACTGGCGGACTTCACAGACAAGGGATGTCGTGTTGGCGGCCAGATTCTCCGTGCCTTCTGTCTCGTGTTGCTGGTGGTGTTTTCGTCCGCCTTTTCCACGATTGCCAGTGCCGCCGACGCGCCGCTTGTGGCGAAGGGCTACAAAATGGCCGGCGATGCCACCAAGATGCGCATCGTCATGGATTTCGATCGCGAGCCTGACATCAAATGGTTCCTGCTGCGTGGACCCAACCGCCTTGTCATCGATCTTGCGAACACCCGATTTGCCATCGATGCCAAGGATTTAAAGCCGCGTGGCCTGGTCAAGGGCGTGCGGCTCGGCGAACTCGGCGAGGGCGTTTCGCGACTGATCCTGACAGGCAAGGGACCGTTCGCCGTCGACAAGCTCGATGTGCTCAAGAACGAGGACGGTACCGGCTACCGCATTGCCATCGACATGTCGGCGGCCTCCGAACGTGAGTTTGACGCCGCCCTTGCCAATCAGGCGCTGACCACCGGTTCCACGGTTTCGACCGATAAAGGCGGCCGGGTCGGCACGGGACCTGTCTCCAATCCCGGCCACAGGTTCACCGTCGTCATCGACCCCGGCCATGGCGGCGTGGACGGCGGCGCCGAAGGCCTGAACGGCACCATCGAGAAGAACGTCACGCTGGCCTTTGCCACCGAGCTGCGCGACAAGCTCGCGGCCGTCGGCAAATACGATGTCTTCATGACCCGTGATACCGATGAATATCTGCGCCTGGACGACCGCGTCCGCATTGCCCGCCAGCATGAGGCCGATCTGCTTATTTCGATCCATGCCGACACGATCAGTGTCAAGGGCATCCGCGGCGCCACTGTCTATACGGTCTCCGACAAGGCTTCCGACCCGCAAGCACAGGCGCTTGCCGACCGTGAAAACCTGTCGGACCAGTTCGCCGGCATGGTCATCAAGGACGACAACAAGGAAGTGACCGACATCCTGATCGACCTGATCCGCCGCGAGACGCACAATTTCTCGATGAGTTTTGCCCACACCTTGGTCGGTCAGCTCTCGACCAGCGTCGGCCTTATCAACAATCCGCAGCGTTCGGCCGGATTCAAGGTGCTGAAGGCCCCGGACGTGCCGTCCGTGCTGGTCGAGCTCGGCTATCTCTCCAACGCCAAGGACGAGGCGCAACTGCTCGACACCGAGTGGCGCGGCAAGGCAGCGCAAAGCATCACCAACGCCGTCGCGTTGTTCGCTTCCGCCCGTGCCGGGGCTGGAACCGGAGGTTGACAATGCCCGGCAGCGCTGCAACCAGAGGCGGCGTTGCGGGATGACAACACCCGCTGCTTTTATTTCCGGCTTGCGGCCGCGAAACGCGGCCCTGCCGTATTTTGTCCACATGGTGGCGACATGGGTTTTCGATTACGGGTTGGGACCGGCTCGAAAGCTTGCGTGGAAGGCGGCTTCGTTTAGGAAATTCCCGAACCAAGGACTGGAGCGGGTATGATTCGTCTCATTGGCTATTTCTTCGGCATCGGCACGACGCTGGCCCTCCTGGCCGCGGCGGGCGTTGCCCTTTACATCGGCCATGTGGCAAAGGATCTGCCTGACTACGAAGTGCTGGCCAAGTACGAGCCTCCGGTGACCACCCGTATCCATGCCTCGGATGGCGCGCTGATGGCGGAGTATGCACGGGAACGGCGCCTTTATTTGCCGATCCAGGCCATCCCGGATCGCGTCAAGGCTGCCTTCCTGTCTGCGGAGGACAAGAACTTCTACAGCCACCCTGGTGTCGACATAACGGGGTTGGCCAGAGCGGTGATGACTTACGTTTCGGGTGGCCCCATGCAGGGCGGCTCGACGATCACCCAACAGGTTGCCAAGAACTTCCTGCTGACCAACGAACGCTCCCTGGAACGCAAGGTCAAGGAAGCCATCCTTTCGTTCCGCATCGAGCAGGCCTATTCCAAGGATCGTATCCTCGAGCTCTATCTCAATGAGATTTTCTTCGGCTTCAATGCTTATGGCGTTGCGGGTGCCGCACTGACCTACTTCGATAAATCGGTGAACGAACTGACCGTGGCCGAGGCCGCTTATCTGGCATCGCTCCCGAAAGGTCCGGCCAACTACAATCCCTTCAAGCACGCCGACCGGGCAATTGAACGGCGAAACTGGGTGATCGGCCAGATGGTCGAAAACGGTTATGTGACCCCCGAAGAGGGCGCGAAAGCGAAGGCCGAGCCGCTTGGCGTTGCTCCGCGCCGCACCGGCTCCTACCTTTTCGCCGGCGAGTATTTCACGGAAGAGGTTCGTCGGCAGATCATCGCCCGCTACGGCGAGAACGCCCTCTATGAGGGCGGGCTGTCGATTCGCACCACCCTTGACCCGAAGGTCCAGCTCATTGCCCGCAAGGCGATGCAGAATGGATTGATGAAATACGACACTTTGCGCGGCTATCGCGGGCCGGTGAAGACGATCGACGTCTCCGGCGACTGGGGTGTGCCATTGGGTGCCGTCAAGGGACTGGAAGACGTTCCCGAGTGGTCGCTGGCCGTCGTGCTCGACAGTTCGGCGTCCGGGCTGTCGATCGGCCTTCAGCCCGCACGCCAGGCGTCGGGCGATATCGTGAAGGAACGCATCGAAGGCACCGTCAGCAAGGAAGACATGGGCTTTGCCATGCGCCATGTGGTCGACGGCAAGACGGTCAAGGCCAGGTCGCCGGCCGACGTGCTGAAGCCGGGCGACGTCATCTTCGTCCAGAAGAACGACGGTTCCGACAATGCCTACAGCTTGCGCCAGGTTCCCGAGGTGGCAGGCGGCCTGATCGCGATGGATCCGCACACCGGCCGCGTGCTGGCCATGGTCGGCGGTTTCTCTTATTCGCAGTCGGAATTCAACCGCGCCACCCAGGCGATGCGCCAGCCAGGGTCGTCGTTCAAGCCGATCGTCTATTCGGCCGCGCTCGACAATGGTTATACCCCGGCCTCGGTAATCATGGACGGACCGATCACCATCCAGAGCGGCAACACAACCTGGACGCCGAAGAACTATGACGGCACGGTCGCGGGCCCGGCAACACTGCGTTCCGGCATCGAGAAGTCGCGCAACCTTATGACGGTGCGGCTTGCCAATGACATGGGCATGAAGCTGGTCGTCGAATATGCCGAGCGCTTCGGCGTCTATGATCATTTGGCGCCATACCTGCCGATGGCGCTGGGTTCGGGCGAGACGACCGTCATGCGCATGGTTTCGGCCTATTCGATCATGGCCAATGGCGGCAAGTCGATCAAACCGACGCTGATCGACCGCATCCAGGACCGCTACGGCAAGACGGTGTTCAAGCAGGATGAGCGTGGCTGCGAAGGCTGCAACGCGCCCGAATGGAAAAACCAGCCGGAGCCGGAACTGGTCGACAATTCCGAGCAGGTGCTCGATCCGATGACCGCCTACCAGATCACCTCGATGATGGAAGGTGTCGTCCAGCGCGGCACCGGCGCCACCATCGGCGAGCTTGGCCGCCACATCGCCGGCAAGACCGGCACCACCAATGACGAGAAGGACGCCTGGTTCATCGGCTATACGCCGAACCTCGTGGTTGGTCTCTACATGGGCTATGACACGCCGCGCGGCCTTGGCCATGGCGCCACCGGGGGCGGCCTTGCCGCCCCGATCTTCAAGGATTTCATGCGCGTGGCGCTGGACGGCACGCCCAATGTCGACTTCAAGGTGCCTGACGGCATGAATCTGATCGCCATCAACCGCAAGACCGGCATGCGCGCCTCCTCGGGCGATCCCGGCACCATCATCGAGGCCTTCAAGCCGGGCACCGGCCCCGCCGACAGCTACTGGGTGATCGGCATGGGCGCCGATGGCTCCAACGCTTCCGGCGGCGCACTGTCGCCGCAGGCCAACCAGGCCATCCAGGACGGCGGCGGCGGCCTTTACTGACGAATTCAAACGTCCGAATGGGCCAGCCTCAGGCTGGCCCATTTCGCTTTACACATGGCGGCACCGTCCCTTATGTATCGCGCCGACCGAAGCGTCATTCAGCAACAGGACAAAATATCAGGCCATGCGCGCGGAAACGCAGAATATTGTCGATGAGATCAGGCAGGCGATTACCCTGCTGAGGAGGCATCTTTGACTGGGATCAGGCCATAAAGCGGCTTGAATACCTGAACGTGCGGGCCGAGGACGCAAGCCTCTGGAACGAACCGCTGGAAGCGCAGAAGCTGATGCGCGAACGCCAGGGCCTCGAGGAAGGCATCGCGGCGGTCAAGGGCCTGACCCAGGCGCTGGAAGACAATATCGGCCTGATCGAGCTTGGCGAGGAAGAGGGCGACGAAGGCGTCATCGCCGAGGCCGAGGCCGCGATCCGCTCGATGCAGGGGGAGGCAAAGGCCCGCCAGGTCGAGACGTTGCTCTCGGGCGAGGCCGACGCCAACGACACCTATCTCGAAATCCATGCCGGCGCCGGCGGTACCGAAAGCCAGGACTGGGCCTCGATGCTGTTGCGCATGTACACGCGCTGGGCCGAGCGCCGCCGCTTCAAGGTCGAGGTGCTGGAAGTGCATGACGGCGAAGAGGCCGGCATCAAGTCCGCCACCTTGCTGATCAAGGGTCACAATGCCTATGGCTGGATGAAGACCGAATCCGGCGTCCACCGCCTGGTGCGCATCTCACCCTATGACAGCAATGCGCGCCGTCATACGTCCTTCTCCAGCGTCTGGGTCTATCCCGTCGTCGACGACAGGATAGAGATCGACGTCTCCGAATCCGACGTGCGCATCGATACCTATCGTTCGTCCGGCTCGGGCGGCCAGCACGTCAACACCACTGATTCGGCCGTGCGCATCACCCATATCGCCACCGGCATCGCGGTCGCTTGCCAAGCCGAACGCTCGCAGCACAAGAACAAGGCCAAGGCTTGGGAAATGCTGCGCTCGCGACTCTACGAGGAAGAGCTTAAGAAGCGCGAAGCGGTCGCCAACGCGACCGAGGCGTCGAAGAGCGATATCGGCTGGGGCCACCAGATCCGTTCCTACGTGCTGCAGCCCTATCAGTTGGTGAAGGATCTGCGCACCGGCGTCGAAAGCACCAACCCGTCTAGCGTGCTCGATGGCGACCTCGACGACTTCATGGAAGCCTCGCTGTCGCAACGCATCGAGGGCGGCGCGGGCGAAGTGGTAGCCGACCTGGATTAGGCTGCTCATGCGGGCGATGGCCGCGAGCTCGTCGCAAAAGCGGACGTATCGCCGTGCGGTGAGCGGTTGACCACACGCTTTCCGCCGGTGCCAGCAACAAGCGCGCCGGCCATCGCAAGGTTTCTGATTCGGCGTATTGCTGTTGTGCGGGACGAGGGTCTTTTCCTGTCCCCAAAACGGGCGCGTCGCATGTTTGCCGTTCATCCGACCACCCACATCTTGGTGGACTGCAGGGCGACGGGTTCTCCATCGCGGACGATCTGCGGCAATGTCACCAGCGATCAAGAGCATGTGATGGCGCGCATCGGACGATCGGCCGGCTGGAACCACTCCGGATCAATCCCGTTGTTTGCATGCCCCGCCTGCCGGGAACAAACCTGGCCTGAATCTCGTCAGCGGTAGCAGTGTGTCATGCGCGTGCGCCTATATCCGGGCGCTGCGGCTTCTTGCGCCGACCAAGGAATCAGCCCAGCATCCAAACGCTGGGGGACAAAAAGCATTTATGGCCGGACGCGGCATATCTGCGACTGACGATCCGGCCACTGGGAAGACACGTTCCGGGAACGGGCAGGCGCAATGCTTGACGCTCGAAAGGAACGTCTTATGTCCGCTGCCACGCTCAGATCGGCCCGAGCCGTTCAACCGGTCGGCCGACTCATGTTTTCCCTGTTCGCCGTCGGCGTGATCGCGATGTTCGCGCCAGCTGCCTTTGCTCATGACGCCAAGCCCACGGCGGCAAAGCCGCAGGGTTGGAGCTATCCATTCGCCTGCTGCGCCAACTATGACTGTCGTGCCACGCATACCGGTGAGGTGCTGGAGAAACCCGAGGGCTACGTGATCGCCGGCACCGGCGAGGTGGTTCCCATGACGGACAAGCGCATCAAGGACAGCCCTGACGGCGAGTTTCACTGGTGCGCTCATCAGGCCGGTCTCGATGCCGGCAAGACGATATGCCTGTTCGTGCCGCCGCGCTCTTTTTGATGCTGCGCCGGCGGCTGACGCCCTTCGGCAGATGCGTCTGCTGACGGACGGTTGTCAGGATCGCTTCTTTATGGTGCCTTGCCGCTTGGGCGACGGACAATGGAGAGGTGATGTTCATGGCCATCAAGGGAAGCTGCCACTGCAAGGCGACGATATTCGAGGTGTCGGAGGCGCCGCGGACGGTGACACAATGCACCTGTTCGTTCTGCTCGAAACGCGGCTCGCTCTGGGCCTACTACACCCCGTCCCAGTTCAAGCTCATCACGCCGCTGAAGAACGTTTCCTTCTACCAATGGGGCTCGAAGACCGTAAAGCATGGTTTTTGCGCAACCTGCGGCTGCGGCACCTTCACCGAAACGCCGGACTGGTCGACCGGCGAGCCGGATTTCGACAATCCGAAGATCAGTGTCAACTCGCGGCTGTTCGATGACTTCGACCTCGACAAGGTCGAAGTGGTGGTCATTGACGGCAAGAATCTCTGGTAGCCCGCCAAGGTGCTTCGATGCGCAACGGACCCGGGGGAAAAGCCGCGACGGCCACTTTTCCCGTTCCGTTTTTCGCCGCATTTCATGGTACAAGTCGCGACAAGGGCTGATTTGGCGCCATCGTAAGGCGTGACTTGGAGAGGGACCATCCTATGAAGAAGACCGTGCTCGTCGTTATGGCGACGGCTCTGCTCGTGACCGCGTGCACCACCACCGATCCGTATACGGGCGACCAGAAGATTTCCAACACGGCCGCGGGGGCAGGTCTTGGCGCCCTGGCAGGCGCCAGCCTTGGTCTGCTTGCCGGCGGCAATGACCGCCGCAATGCGTTGATCGGCGCCGGCATCGGCGCGCTGGCAGGCGGCGCCATCGGCGCCACCATGGACCAGAACGAGGCTGAATTGCGCCGGCAGCTCGAGGGCACCGGCGTCAGCGTCACCCGTAGCGGCGACCAGATCATCCTCAACATGCCGTCCGACATCACCTTCAACACCGACCAGGACGCGGTGAAGCCCGGCTTCTACCAGGTGCTGAATTCGGTGGCGCTGGTGCTGAAGAAGTTCAAGCAGACCACGGTCGACGTTTTCGGCCATACCGATTCGACCGGTAGCGACCAGCACAATTTCGATCTGTCGCAGCGCCGTGCGCTGGCGGTCGCGAATTATCTGTCCGGCCAGGGCGTCGATCAGCGCCGCTTCGCCGTCACCGGATTTGGCAAGACGCGGCCCGTCGCCTCCAATGCCACAGCCGAGGGCCGGGCCCAGAACCGACGCGTCGAGATCCAGCTGTCGCCGCTCACCTGAGCAGAATCGCGTCTCATGCGAAAAACGGCCCCCATGGGGGCCGTTTTTTATCCAGGCGTATTTTGGCGCCCGATTTCATGACGGCAGTCAAATAAAATTAGCAATATCTAATAAGTGCTTTTCCGCAGCCGTGGAAAGGATTAGCATCGACGCTGTTCCAGAGGGGATGGGGCGGTTTAATCGGCCGCGCAATCAACATCTTTGCCGCCTCGGTCTTGCACGGCCAGATCATGAAATCTGGGAGGAATGCATGACAAGAACAGCCAGTCTTGGGCGCTGCGGCGTCCTCGCTTTGACAAGCATTGTAAGTGCATGGTTAGGCCTCGCCACGGCTCATGCCGAGGACGCCAACAAGGCCGACATCGATGCGTTGAAGAAATCGCTCGCCAAATATCAGGACTACACCGCCGCCGTCCGCGATCTCTACCTGTCGACAGTCGGCTGCGTCTATTACAGCGGAGAAAAGATACCCGGCTCCATGGATTATCCGAAGGGCGCCATGGGCATCCATTTCGTCAACGTTCCAAGTGTCGGCCAGAAACTAGATCCGATGCATCCCAATGTATTGATCTACGAACCAACGAAAAAAGGCCTGCATTTGGTTGGGGTGGAGTGGCTGGTGCCGCTGACCCCGGACGTCAAGGAGCCACCAAAGCTGTTTGGTCAAACCTTCATGGGCCCGATGGAGGGGCACTATCCGCTGATCCCGAAGGAGTTCGTCCACTACGATCTTCACGCCTGGCTCGATGACAATCCGAACGGCATGTTCAGTCCGACGAATCCGAAGGTGAAATGCGACAAGGCCGAGTTTCCGATGCTGGAGAAACCGACCAAGATGATGCCCGGGCCGATGTAACCTGGAGCGGACCAGCGTCCAATAGAATTGCTGAACCGCCCCAATGCTTCGTTTCCACGCAATTCCGGACGGAAAAGCGCTAGGCGGCTTTTCCTTGAATTGCTCTTGGCGGCAGGGCAAAAAAGGAGGCAAGCCGGGCAGCCGGCTTGCTGGCTGGAATCAGACCTTGGCGACGATGCGCATGAAGGCCGGCATGTCGTCGCCGAAGCCGACTGTGGTGTCGTTGTCTTCCTGATGGTGGCGGGCAGGGCGGTTGTTGCTGCGCTGCGGCCTGGTGTCACCACGCTCAGGTGCGCGCGGCTCATTGCGGTCGGATGATTTGCGTTCGGTGTTTTCCGAACGGATTGCATCCTTGCGCGCGCGCCGTTCGACAATATCGGCCGTCTCGGCCACATCGGGCTGCGGTTGAGCAATCGCGGTCGCGGCATCTTCCTCGCTGTGTCTGCCGCGACGCTCGCCGCCCTTCTTGCGTCCGCTCCTGTCGCTGCGGTCCTCGTCCTTGCGGCCGGCGCGGCGCGGCGCGCCTTTGCCGCGGCGCGGAGCATCATCCTCGCCTTCGCTGGCGACCACCGTCGACAGGTCGCCGTCATGCCATTCGATCTTGGTGCCGATCAGCCGTTCGATGGCGTCGATATATTTGGTATCGGACTTGGTCGCGATGGTGAAGGACTTGCCCGAGCGCCCGGCGCGGCCTGTGCGGCCGATGCGGTGGACATAGTCCTCGGCATGGATCGGCACGTCATAGTTGAAGACATGGCTGACATCGGGAATGTCGAGGCCGCGCGCGGCGACATCCGAGGCGACGAGATAGCGCAGCTTGCCGTCGCGGAAATTGGCCAGCATCTGCATGCGCGCGCGCTGGTCCATGTCGCCATGCAGCGCACCGGCGTCGAAATCATATTTCAGCAGCGAGCGGAACAGCTCCGAAACCTCGATCTTGCGATTGCAGAAGATGATCGCGTTCTTCAGCTCCGCGTCCTCGGCCTTGATCAGGTTGCGCAGTGTTTCGCGCTTGTCCCAAGGCTTCGAGCCCGATTTGACCAGCCGCTGGGTGATGTTGGTGGCCGCCGACGCGGCCTTGGAGACCTCGACGCGCACCGGCGCATGCAGGAATTTTTCCGTCAGCTTGGTGATCTCTGGCGGCATGGTCGCCGAGAAGAACAGCGTCTGCCGGGTGAACGGGATCATCTCGCAGATACGCTCGATGTCGGGAATGAAACCCATGTCGAGCATGCGGTCGGCCTCGTCTATGACCAGGATCTCGACTCCGTTGAGCAGCAGCTTGCCGCGCTCGCGGTGGTCGAGCAGACGGCCTGGCGTAGCGATCAGCACGTCGGCGCCGCGCTCCAGCTTCTTGTCCTGCTCGTCGAACGACACGCCGCCGATCAGCAGCGCGATGTTGAGCTTGTGGTTCTTGCCGTATTTGACGAAGTTCTCTTCGACCTGCGCGGCAAGCTCACGCGTCGGCTCCAGGATCAGCGTGCGCGGCATGCGGGCGCGGGCGCGGCCCTTTTCGAGCCGCGTCAGCATCGGCAGCACGAAGGAGGCGGTCTTGCCGGTGCCGGTCTGGGCAATGCCCAGCACGTCCTTGCCGAGCAATGCGTGCGGGATCGCGCCAGCCTGGATCGGGGTCGGCTGGGTGTAGCCGGCATCGGTGACTGCGGAAAGCACCTTCGGCGATAGGCCGAGGTCTGAAAAGGTCAACGCTTCTTGAGCGATCGTCGTGTCTGAGGACAAGTGTTGCTGTCTTTGGCTGGTTCGGGGAAGCGCAACGTCATTCGTCGCGGCAAGCGCCACGCGCCTGCAAGATTGGTATTGCGATTAGGCGCAAGCCCACGATTTGTCAACAGAAACGGGCAGGATTGGCGCGATTGTGAAGTTGTAACCTTAATCGCGATGCTTAATCCGGCCGCTTGTCTCTGTGCCGGCTCAGTAACGGAACTGTTCGGCCAGGATGCGTTCGTTCCAGGAGTGGTTGGGATCGAATAGCAAAGTCGCGGTGGCAGTCGGCGATTCCCGTACCGTGACCGAGGTCACCGCCTTGACCTCCGTGTGGTCGGCGGCTGCGTTCACCGGCCGCTTTTCCGACTCCAGAATGTCGAAGCGCACGGTCGCCTTGTTGGAAAGCAATGCGCCGCGCCAGCGTCGCGGACGAAACGGGCTGACCGGCGTGAGAGCCAGAAGTGGCGCGTCGAGCGGAAGGATAGGGCCGTGCGCGGAAAGATTATATGCGGTCGATCCGGCCGGCGTCGCGATCATGACGCCGTCGCAGTTTAGTTCCTCGAGCCGTATCTGGTCATCGACGCTGATGCGGATCTTGGCCGTCTGATAGGATTGACGCCACAGCGCAACTTCGTTGATCGCCAGCGCCGTGACTTGTTCGCCATCCGAGGTGGTTGCCAGCATCTCCAGCGGGCGGATCGTTTCGGCGACCGCGGCCGCGATGCGCTCGGTGAGTCCTCCGGACCGGTACTCGTTCATCAGGAAGCCGATTGTGCCACGGTTCATGCCGTAGACTTTTTTTCCCGTACCCATCGTGTCGCGCAAGGTCTGCAACAGGAAGCCGTCGCCACCCAGCGCCACCACGACAGTCGCCTCGGCGACCGAACATTGGCCATAGCGCGCCGACAGGCTCTCCAGCGCCGCCTTGGCGTCTGTTGTCTCGGACGAGACGAAAGCGATGCTGTTGGCGGCTGTGCTCATGGCTTCCCGATCGCGACCGATTGGCGCCGGCAGGTTCCGGCCGCGCCAGCGCCGGGGTAGCATGAGGCGGGCGGGTCTGCAAAGAGAGCCTCTGCCGGTTCATCAAGCGACGCGCGGCGGTGCCGCTGCACAAGGCGGTCGCGGTTGATGTCGTGGCGCGACCGAATGTGATGGTTAAGGCCAAGCTTAAGGTCTCGTAAAGCCGGACCGATCATGTTAGCCGGCATGGGTGGCGTGGGGCGCCCGCAGCATCTACCTTATCCTTCGGGACGCAAGGACGCTGCGGCACGTTAGATTTGTGCGCGTGATCCCGCGGATCCTGATGCCATGGGACATGCGCCAGCCAGACGAGGCCGACATATTGCCGGTAGCACGCCTGATCATCGTCTTTGTCATGTTGGGAAGTTTCGCGCTTGTCTTCGCCGAACTGGTGCGCCAGTCGGAACAAATGAGCGCCAGACCGGTCCCCACGGCCTCACGCTGCGGTGATGCCGCCGGAATGCCTTGCCCGCAAAGAGCGCTGTAGGCCGCCAAAATAGGCTCATCGATCCGCACCAACCAAGTCTCGCCGACGCCCGGCGGCGCTTGCCGCTCATCCGACGGCGTGAGGCAGGACAAGGTCGATCGTTGCAGCCGCGGCGTCGACAAAAGCACCGATGGAAAGGCTTCGGATCTGAAATGGATCTCGTTTCCCTTGCCCGGGAAACGAGCGCTGCGCCGCATTGACCGGCAGAGTTCTGGGTTGAGGGGGGGCGGCCGATCGCCTGGTGCACATCGAGTTTGTCTTCCTGCCGACAGAACGGCTGAAGGCTCCCGCCCGCGTTCTTCGCTTTTCACGCGAGCCGAAAGTGCCAGGGGAAGGGCAGTCCGCTAGCCGTTTCTCAGGGTGTTTCCCCGGATGGCAGCCGGCCGCTTCCGGGACAGAACAGGATATTGGTGGTGGCGACCGGGGTGTGAGGGAGCAGGCAGGAGAAATCGTCGCTTCGGTATCGTTGTCTACGAAAAATTCAGCTCTTGAGTTGAATTTGAAATCTGATACAACTTAAAAGGGTATAAAAAAGGAGAGGGGTAAATGGGGACGTTTTCCATCTGGCATTGGGCGATCGTGCTGCTGCTGATCGGCGTGCCTGTTTTCTTTGCTGTTCGATCAGCCGCGAAGCCGTCACAGAATCCTGAGGCTCTTGTGGGCTTCGGTGGTTGGCTGATGCTGCTGGCGATCGGTCAGACATTGTCACCGCTGCGCACGTTCGCCCACTTCGCCAATTCGGCCGACGGCTACCGGCAACTCATGACTCTCCCAAATGGGCCGCTGGCGGTGTATGGGGAGGTTGCCCTTAATCTCGCATTTCTGGCGCTTCAACTGGTTGTGCTGGTTTCGATGCTGCGGCGAAGCCGCCGGTTCCCGCAATTGTTTCTGCTTCAGTGCCTTGCGATCCCTGTCGTTTTTGTCCTGGATACGATCTGGACTTCGTCAATTCTGGGGGTTCCGGTGAACCAGGTGCTCGCAGGTGATGCGCTGGTGGCACCTCTGGCGTCTTTCGTGGGGGTCGGCATCTGGGCTGCTTATGTCTACAAGTCTGTGAGGGTGAGGAATACGTTCACCAGGACGAACGTGTCGGCCCAAATCGCTAGCGCCTCATAGAGAGTGGCGGCGCTCGTAGTCGCTCCACACCGGGGTTTCGGAGGACCTGCGTCTAAGGGCTTGGGTGGCCCCCGCCACCCGGAGCTCGAAGAGCGAAGGGTGGTGCCCCCGGACGGAATCGAACCGCCGACCTTCGGTTTACAAAACCGCTGCTCTACCAGCTGAGCTACAAGGGCACGGCGCTCCGGTTAGCATATTTGCTGCGCCAGTAAAGACAAAACTCTGTTTTTGGGCGTCAGCCGTGGTGGATGATGCCATGGCCCGTGCTGAAATCCGCAAACGCGCTTCCTACATGAGGATGAGGATGCAATCGCTCGGGCGAGGCTCGCATGGTCAGATTTGTCATCATTCTCCCCATCATCTTCGTCAGTTGGATGCTGCTGGTGAAGATCATCAACGATGTGAAGAAGGCCAATGTCGACTGGACGGGCGTCACCACGATCATCGGTTTCATCGCGCTTGCCTTCTGGCTGCGACACATCACCGGCATGGGCTGGTGAGAGAGTGAGTAGTCGGTAGTCGGTAGTCGGTAGTGAGCCGTCCGGCGTGGTTTCATTTCACTACTCACCACTCACTACTCACCCACCATCCACCCCCCTAAAAATCTCCGGACCTGTCGAACCTTTTGCCGGCCCGCGCCGACTGAGGTTCAGGGGCGAATGGTCGCCTCGATCAAAGGATCCAGGAGATCACTATGCTTAAGCGCAGTTTCGTTTCCGGCCTCGTCGCCATCGTCGTTGCAACCGGCGCGCTCGCCGGCACCGTCCAGTCTTCGTCGGCTCATGGCATGCATCACCACCATCATCATTTCGACGACTACCTCTACTACCAGGATTACCCGGACTACCCGGATTACTGGTGGGTCTATGGCCATCATCATCACCGTCATCACCACCACCGCATCATCATCTACTGAGCGCAGCCTGACGGCGTGATTGAAAAAACCAGTCCAGGAAAGGGCGGCTTCGGCCGCCCTTTTTGCATCGATCTGTCGCCGTCACCGCCGATGACGCGATTGGGCGCAAGGTGCCTGAAGCGCCGGAATCTGGATGATCAACGCCGGCGGGGCCGCCGCGCCTCCTGGCAGCGGATCCCAGCTTCCTCGAAAAAAATCGAACCCCGTCGAACCTTTTTCAATGCCGCGGCGACAGATGATCAAGAGGCGGATGGATCGCCTCGGTCAACGAAGCAAGGAGATCATCATGTTCAAGCGTACATTCGTTTCCGGCCTCATCGCCACCACCGTCGCCGCCACCGCTTTGGTCGGCACCGTCCAGCCATCGGCGGCTCACTCGCATCACCACGACCTCGGCATCGGCATCGCCGCCGGCGTTGGCGGTTTCGTCCTCGGCAGCCTGCTTGCCCAGCAGCAACCGCGCACGGTCTACGTCGACGAAGATGGCGGTTCCTGGCACGTCCGCCGCTGCTTCGCGCGTTACGCGAGCTACGACCCGGATTCCGACACCTATATCGGCCATGATGGCTACAGCCACTACTGCCGGCTTTAACAGGAAAGTGGAACCAACGACAGGAAAGAGGGGTTGCGAGGCAGCCCCTCTTCGTCGTTTGAAGATCGCCTTCCTAGAGGCGCGTCTTCGGGTCGAGGATCGGCAAACCGGCCGCGCGGCAGGAGCCGCCAATTTGAAGCCGGGCAGCATCCGTATCGTCGCCCATCGCGACCAGTTCAAAGCTGCTTGCGGCCTGCGGATAGACTTTGGCGATGAATGGCTTGTCGCCGCCATGGACGCCAGGCGAGGTCTCGGCGTTGACGGTACCACAGACCACGATCTCCTGGCGGCCGTCCAGCGTTCGCTCGCCGGCGAGCATGGTCCCGAATCTGGCGGAGGCCGAATCCAGCAGGCGCTGGCGGATACCGGTCGTGATGATCTCTTCCAGCGCGAGTGAGATCGGGATGGGATTGACCCGCTGGCCGCCGGTATCGGGTCGTGGCGTCGTCGCCACGCATCCGCAAAGCGAAGCGGCAAGCAGAAGCTGAACCATTGTCCTCATTCGCGCCCTGTCGCATGCATTCGGGCGCCACGGCAAGACGGCCAATTTTATTCAGCGTACGCCATGTCGGACGTGCGGCTCCCAACACTTGCCATGCGCTCGGTGATCAACTGACCGCCACGCCGCCTATCATCCTGGTCACCTCGGCCGCCGCTTCGCGCACAAGCGGGCCGATCTCGGCCAGTCGGTCGGGCGTGACCCGTACCGTCGGTCCGGAAACGGAAACGCCGCCGATCGGTTCGCCATACTCGTTGAAGATGGCGGCGGCGACACAACGCATGCCGGGGTGGCGCTCCTCGTCGTCGACCGACCACCCGCGATGCTTGGTGGCCGCCAGATCATGGGCGAGGGCGGAGATGTCGGAAAGGGTCTTGTGCGTATAGCGCTGCAGGCCCGCCTTGCGCAGGATGGCTCCGACGCGCTCCGGTTCGAGATGCGCCAGCACCGCCTTGCCGATGCCCGAGGCATGGAAGGGACTGCGCGTGCCCGGCCGGAAGAAGGCGCGGATCGCCTGGTGCGTTTCGACCTGGCTGACGAAGACCACGCAGTCGTCCTCGGCGACGCCGAGATTGGCGGTCTCGCCGGTCTTCTCCATCAGTTCCTGCATGACGATGCGGGCACGATCCACAAGCTTGCGGCGGCGCAGGAACGCCGCGCCCATGCGGTAGGTCTCGACACCGATCGACCAGAGCTGGTCTGATGTATCGAACTCGACCATGCCGTGGTTTTCGAGCGTCGTCAGCATGCGATAGGCGGTGGAGGCGGCGAGCCCGCTTTGCGCCGATATCTCGCTCAGCGACAGGCCGCTGCCGTCCGCGACAATGGCCAGAATGCGCAAGGCACGGTCGAGCGACTGCACCGAGGCAGCTTCGGCCGGACCATTGAAGGAGCGCGGGCGCCCGCGCTGACGTTTTTCGTTCGTTTCCATGGTCGGCATTCTCGGCCGTTTCTTCCAAGATGCAATGAAAAAGTTTTTCAGGAGTTGCCGAGCGCAAATCCATGGAAAAGAGAAAAGTGAATGAAATCAGTTAATAGTCGCCGTTTTCTCGAAATGAAAAAATATTCTGAAAAAATTGAAAAATCACCCGCCCGGTGACATCCTTAGCATCCAACAATCATCTCGTGGAGGCTGGAAATGGCCAGGATGCGCGCTGTCGATGCCGCTGTTCTCGTTCTCGAAAAGGAAGGCATTTCCTGTGCCTTCGGCGTGCCGGGCGCGGCGATCAACCCGCTGTACTCGGCGATGAAGGCGAGGGGCACCATTCGCCATGTCCTTGCCCGCCACGTCGAAGGCGCCTCGCATATGGCCGAAGGCTATACCCGCGCCAAGGCAGGCAATGTCGGCCTCTGCATCGGCACTTCGGGGCCGGCCGGCACCGACATGATCACCGGGCTCTATTCGGCCGCGGCCGATTCCATTCCGATCCTGTGCATCACAGGACAGGCGCCGCGCGCGCGGCTGAACAAGGAGGATTTCCAGGCTGTCGACATCGCCGCCATCGCCGCGCCCGTCGCCAAATGGGCGGTGACGGTCATGGAGCCCTATCTGGTGCCGATGGCGCTGCAGAAGGCGTTCCATCTGATGCGGTCGTCGCGGCCGGGTCCGGTGCTGATCGACCTGCCGGCCGACGTCCAATTGGCCGAGATCGAGTTCGACATCGATGCCTATGAGCCGCTGGCGCCATTCAAGCCGGCGATGACACGCGCCCAGGCCGAAAAGGCGCTGGCGATGCTCAACGCGGCCGAGAAGCCGCTGATCGTCGCCGGCGGCGGCATCATCAATGCCGACGCCTCCGACCTGCTGATCGAATTTGCCGAGATCACGGGCGTTCCGGTGATCCCGACGCTGATGGGCTGGGGCGCGATCCCCGACGACCACCGGCTGATGGCCGGTATGTGCGGTCTGCAGACCTCGCACCGCTACGGCAATGCGACGATGCTGGAGGCCGATTTCGTCTTCGGCATCGGCAACCGCTGGGCCAACCGCCACACCGGCTCGGTCGATGTTTATACAAAGGGAAAAAAGTTCATCCATGTCGACATCGAGCCCACTCAAATAGGCCGTGTCTTCGCGCCTGATCTCGGCGTCGTCTCCGATGCGGGCGCGGCGCTGAAGATGCTGCTCGACGTCGCCACCGAGTGGAAGACGGCGGGCAGGCTGCGCGACTGGTCAGGCTGGGCGAAGGAATGCCAGGACCGCAAGAAGACGATGAAGCGCAAGACGCATTTCGACCAGGTGCCGCTGAAGCCGCAGCGTGTCTACGAGGAGATGAACAGGGCGTTCGGCCGTGACGTCACCTATGTCACCACCATCGGCCTGTCGCAGATTGCCGGGGCGCAGTTCCTGCATGTCTACAAACCGCGCAACTGGATCAATTGCGGCCAGGCCGGTCCGCTCGGCTGGACGCTGCCGGCAGCACTTGGCGTGCGCGCCGCCGATCCAGACCGCACCATCGTGGCGCTGTCGGGCGACTATGATTTCCAGTTCATGATCGAGGAACTGGCGGTCGGCGCGCAGCACAAGCTGCCCTACATCCACGTCGTCGTGAACAATGCTTATCTCGGCCTGATCCGCCAGGCCCAGCGCGGCTTCTCGATGGATTATGAGGTCAGCCTCGCCTTCGAGAACATCAACCGTACAGGCGATCCCGAGGCCGGCTACGGCGTCGACCATGTCGCCGTCGCCGAGGCGATGGGCTGCAAGGCGGTCAGGGTGCGCAAGCCGGAGGAATTCGCCGGCGCTTTCAAGCAAGCGGAGCGATTGATGAAGGAGCACCAGGTTCCGGTCGTGCTCGAATTCATTCTCGAACGGGTCACCAACATCTCGATGGGCACCGAGATCGACAAGATCACCGAATTCGAGGACCTTGCCGAACGTCAGGAAGACACGCCGACCGCGATCGTGATGCTCGACTAATTTTGTTTGAACATCGGATTATCCCAAAACCGGTTTCCACTTTTGGGTCCGATGCTCCAGGGAGAAAAAGAATGCCGCGGTTTTCAGCCAATCTGTCGATGCTCTTTGGCGAGCATGATTTCCTCGACCGTTTCGATGCCGCCGCCCGCGCCGGCTTCAAGGGTGTCGAATATATCGGCCCTTATGATCACGCGCCCGATGTGGTGGCCGCACGACTGAAGAAGAACGACCTGACGCAAGTGCTGTTCAACCTGCCGGCGGGCGACTGGGCCAAGGGCGAGCGCGGCATCGCCGTGCTGCCGGATCGTGTGCCGGAATTCCGCCAGGGCATCGCCAAGGCGATCACTTATGCGCAGGCGCTTGGCTGCGGGCAGGTCAACTGCCTCGCCGGCATCGCGCCGCAGGGCATTGCACGCGATACGCTTGGAAATGTCTTTGCCGAAAATCTCGCCTTCGCGGCGGAGAAGCTGGAGCAGGCCGGCATCAAGCTGCTGATCGAACCAATCAATACGCGCGATATTCCCGGCTTCTTCCTGAACTATTCCGACCAGGCGCTGGCCCTGATCGACCGCGTCGGCTCGAAGAACCTGTACCTGCAATACGACATCTATCACATGCAGATCATGGAGGGGGATCTCGCCCGTAAAATCGAGGCAAACCTCGGCCGCATCGCGCATATCCAGCTTGCGGACAATCCCGGCCGTCACGAGCCGGGGACGGGCGAGATCAATTATCCTTTCCTCTACGACCATATCGATCGGATTGGTTATTCCGGCTGGGTGGGAGCGGAATACAAGCCGAAGGCGGGGACGGAAGCCGGACTAGGGTGGTTCAGGGAACTGACCGGGCGGGAAGCGCGACGGCGTAGCGGGAATTTCGCGCCACGCACGCTGCCCTGACAGAGACGGAGAGAAACAATGGAAATCATCGGCTTCATAGGCCTCGGCATCATGGGCGCGCCTATGGCGGGGCATCTGCTCGACGCCGGCTACAGCGTCATCGCCAGCGACCACCGCTCCAAGCCGCCGGCCGATCTTATTGCCAAGGGCCTGAAGACGGTTACCGGCCATGCCGCCGTGGCCAAGGCCGCCGAGATCATCATCACCATGGTGCCGGATACCCCACAGGTGGCCGAGGTGCTGTTCGGTCAGAACGGCGTCGCGTCCGGCCTGGCCAAGGGCAAACTCGTCATCGACATGAGTTCGATCTCGCCGATCGAGACAAAGGAATTCGCAAAAAGGATCAACGATCTCGGTTGCGCCTATCTCGATGCGCCGGTTTCGGGCGGTGAGGTCGGCGCCAAGGCGGCATCCCTCACCATCATGGTCGGCGGCGACGAAAAGATCTTCGAGCGGGCGAAACCGGTTTTCGAAAAGATGGGCAAGAACATCACGCTGGTCGGGCCGAACGGTGTCGGCCAGACCACCAAGGTCGCCAACCAGATCGTCGTCGCGCTAACCATTGAAGCCGTCGCCGAAGCACTTGTTTTTGCATCGAAAGCCGGCGCCGATCCGGCCAAAGTCAGGCAGGCGCTGATGGGCGGGCTGGCAGCGTCACGCATCCTCGAAGTGCATGGCGAGCGCATGGTCAAGCGCACCTTCGCTCCGGGTTTCCGCATCGAACTGCACCAGAAGGATCTCAACCTGGCACTGGAGGGTGCGAAGACGCTCGGTGTGTCACTGCCCAACACCTCGACCACCCAGCAGCTGTTCAATTCCTGTGCGGCCAATGGCGGCGCGAAGGAAGATCATTCCGCGCTGGTGAGGGCGCTGGAGCGGATGGCGAATTTCGAGGTCGGTGGCGAGCCAGCCGAAGTGAAAGGCAAAGCGGCATAGGTCGGGAGAGGGCGGCATAACGTTCCCAAGCCGTCACCTTTTGTCCTAACCCAGGAACGGGTTCCGGCAAGCGTCGCCGGGACCCGTTTTGATTCCTGGCGAGAGACTTGCCGCTCCCAGTCAGCCGCGCTTCAGAAATGCCCGCGCCGCATAAAGGCTGACCGCCGCTGCGTTCGACACGTTGAGCGAGCGGATAGCGCCGGGCATGTCGAGGCGGGCCAACGTCGTCACCGTCTCGCGCGTCTTCTGGCGCAGGCCCTTGCCTTCGGCGCCGAGCACCAGCGCTATCCGGTCTCCGGCAAAGCTGATTTCGAGTTCCGCCGGCCCGTCCGAATCAAGCCCGATGGTCTGGAAGCCGGACTCGTGCAACTGGCCCAGCGCATCGGCGAGGTTCTTGACCTCGATCTGATCGATATGCTCCAGCGCGCCGGAGGCGGATTTTGCCAGCACGCCGGATTCCTGCGGACTATGGCGGGCCGTGGTGATCAACGCGCCGGCGCCGAAAGCCACCGCCGAACGCAGGATGGCGCCGACATTGTGCGGATCGGTGACCTGGTCGAGCACCAGCACCAGCCTGGTGTCGCCGAGTGCGTCGAGGCGCTTGGGCTTCAGCGGCTCCGCCTCGATCAGTACGCCCTGATGCACGGCGTCCGAGCCGGTAATCTTGTCGATGTCCCTGGGTTCGACCAGTTCCGCCCTGAAGGGCAAGGCGGCGAGATCGGCTATCTCAAGGCGCTCGGCCGCATTGCGCGTCACCAGCATTTTCTTGATCCGGCGGCGCGGATTGTCGAGTGCCGCACGCACCGTATGCAGGCCGTAGAGCCGCACCAGCCCGTCGGCCGCATTTTCGCCTGGTGGCACGGGTTGCCGGGGCTTGAACGCCGGCGCGCCGCCGCTTTTCTCGTCGCGAAAGGCGCGGCGCAGCTTGGCGTAGTGGGTGTCTTTCGGGGTATTGGAATTGTTGCTCATGGCCGGCTTCTATAGCCGTCTCCTCCCGCCAAGGATATGCCCTGTCGCCGCAGCCGGCGAACAACATCGAAAAACCCTTCCTGCGCGGTTGACACCCACTGGCCTTGCCGCCATAAGGCGCTTCGCTGGTTTCGGAGAAGACACAACTCGGGTCCGAAATTGGCGCGAATGCCTCGTTGCATGGCTCCGGCGGCAAATTGGAGAGGTGCCCGAGTGGTTAAAGGGGACGGACTGTAAATCCGTTAGCTTAGCTTACGTTGGTTCGAATCCAACCCTCTCCACCACTGCCGGCCCGGAAGCCCTGAACGCGAAAAACATCGGACCGACGTCAGCTTGCCGTCTGAGCCGCTCGCACGGAACCTGCCATCGCTTGATCCTCATCTTGGACCGGATCAAAACGAAGCAGAGGATGATCGCAGGCACCGCTCCGTACGAAATCGACAATTGGCTCCTGTGTGAAAAATGCGCGATCATTGGAAAATGGCACGCAAATTGGACGACAAACTCGATTGCAAGGCTTGTGGGACGATCCAGATGGACATTCCTGACAACGCCACGGAGTCGACGCCAATTTATTGCAGCAATTGCGGTGCTTTTCTCGGCGAATGGGGTGAATTGCAGGACGATTTCTACCGCCAGGCTCGCGACGCCGAAGCATTCGACCTGCGCGACGGCAACATTATCAAGAAGTAGGATGCGATGAACGCAACCTCCGGATTGCCGCGGGGGGTGCTAGATCGCTATCGGACCGCTCGTCTGTCGGCGAGGCGCACCTGTTTGGCCAGGGGCTCAGTCCCGATTAGCTGACGTCGATGATGACCATCAACCCGCCGCCGCCCTTTTCCTCGACATTGTTGTTCGTCGTGTGATGCGGAATGTGGCAGTGGATCAGCCATTTGCCGCGCTGTCGCGCCTTCCAGACGACGTCATAGCGCTGCCCTGGCCCAAGGTTGATCGTATCGGCCAGGAAGCGCGCCGGCGGGGCAAGTGTTTCGCCATCGCGGGCAACAACCTCGAAGGGGCCGCCATGGATATGCATTGGATGGATAAAGCCATTATTGGTGCCGATGAAACGCACTTTCAGCGTCTCGCCGAGCTTCATGTGGATCGTATCGGTTGAGGGATAGGCCCTGCCGTTGATGGTGAAAAAATTCGGCATGCCGCCTTCCATCGGCATCGAGGGATAGGTCAGCCCATCGCGCACCAGCCATTCCTGTAGTTCGATCACGTAGTCATGGTCGGCCTGAACCTCATCGGCGGGATTGGCGGGGTCGATGATCAGCGCGCCATAGAGGCCGAGCGCCTGGGTGCGGTCGGGCTTGGCGTGCGGATGATAGAAATAGGTCCCATGCTGGGTGGCGGTGAATTCATAGGAATAGGATTGCCCGGGCTCGATCGGCGCCTGGGTAATCTCGGCGGGGCCGTCCATCTGGTTCGGCAGGATCATGCCGTGCCAATGCACCGTCGTTTCCTCCGGTAGGTCATTGGTGACATTGATGCGGACCCTGTCGGCCTGTCTGATGTGGATGCGCGGCCCGGGAATCTGTCCGTTATAGGCATAGGCATCGACCGCGACGTCGGGCAGTATCTGCCAACGGATGACCGACGGCCTGAGTTCGAACACCTTGATGCCGTTCTCCAGGCGAAACGGCAGTTCCTGGTCGCCTCTGGCAGCGAGATCGTAGGACGCTGTCACCCGACGCGGATCGGTTGCCGCCATGTCACGCATGGCCTCGGCCGGCGTATCGCGATCCATGATCATGCCTTGCGGCATGATCACCCCACCGACGTCACGCGCCGACAGCGTCAAATTCAGCCAGTTCGCCGGCGCGGCCATGCCGACCGCCAGCGTGATCAAGGATACCAGGCCGAGGGCCGCGATCTGCGTGGTCGTAGCGTCCGAATTCATCTGGTGGCCACTGCTTTTGCCCCGTGGGAGGTTTTGTCGTGGTGTCGCCCTTGCCGTTGGTGCGCGGACGGTTCTCGACTGCTCGTTCCGCTGGTCTGCGGGCGCAGCGTCATCAGCCCATGCTTCAATCCGCGTGCCACCAGCCAGACATTGGCGGGATAGGCGAGCGTGAAGCCGGCGATAACGCCGATCGACATCACGCCCCAGAACAGAAGTTCCGTCGGCTCCATCGCGCGCATGTCACGTCCCATCATCAAGAAGCCCATGACAGGTGCCATTCCTGCCATCATGAAATTCATCGAGATGAACTCGGGCAGGAAGCTCTTGCGCACATTCCGCCAATAGGTGCCGCCCATCATCGACTTCATGAACAGCGACTGGAAGATGAACAGGCCGAAGGCGAAGCCGGAGACATATTCGACGATGAGATCGAGCCACATCGGCAAGCCGAGCGTCGCCGTGATGACGGCGGCCAGAATGATGCCTGTCGCATCCCCGGCAACGCAGTGAATGGTCGAGCCGACGCCCTGCTTCCACAGCGGCCGTGTAAAGACCTCGTGCTCGCCCGGTCGTGGTTCCTTGTCGGCCAACACATAGAGCAGCAGGCCGATTGGGCCCATATAAAGCGTCACCAGGATGAAGCCCCACTTCATCACCACCGGTTCGGGATTGTTGCGGTACTGGTCGAAGCCGACATGGAGAGTGGAGGCAGCGGCAACAGAGAACCAGATGGCAAGGAAATAGTCGATCGGCTGGATGAGCATGGATGCATCCTGATCTTGGATCAGTGGCTTATGGAAAGGCCCTCCATTCGGTGAACGCTGTCAGTGCGTTTATGATCCGGCCAGCCGCATTTTGGTGGGGGCCGAATTCTCCGGTTTTGCGCCCTTGTCGAAGCACCGCCGCGCGATAATTCCCTTGAAGGCGTGGGCACTTCTCCCTCCACGACAGGAGCTGACCATGAAACACCAGACACTCGATCAACTGCAGGCCGTCGCCAGGATTGAACCCTCGGCGCCACATACGGAAATGACGCGAGATGAGCGCATCGCGCGCTGGGCTGAACTTCTCGATCAGAATCCCGAGCGATGCCTTGGCGCGTTTACAGGTACCGAACACATGCATCCGGAGGCACGCGCCATGGCACGCGGCGAAGGGTCGGCAATAACTGTTGCCTTCGAAGACCCGATGCTGCGCGCGTCGGGTCTAAGGGATGACACTTATGGCGAGGCCAAGCGCTTCTTCGAACTGAACGACTGGCAACTGCATGACATCGTTTGCGATTGTCACGTAGGCGCTACCATGAAAGCGCGGTGGGCTGCGGCTCGGGTCCGCGCGACAATTGGCGGCAACAGGTTTCTTACCTGGCTGAGGCAAAGGATCATGTTCTGACGCGCCGGGCGGCTTAGGTGAGGATCGTCTCCTGTTCGCAACCGCGTGCGGTGCGACCCCACCTGACCCGTCTTGTCGATCAGTCCCTGTGCTCGTGGCATTGCTGAACGGCTGCACGATCACTTCTCTGCGTTCTGCCGGCTACGGCGGCGGCAACCGCCACCCCATGCCGGTTGCGAAAGGGCACGGTTAAAGAATAAGAGCATGCGCGTCTTGATGGTTTTCACGCTCCTGCTGGTTGCAATCGCAACAGCGCTCTCGCTTGCGCATGCGTTGGAGCTACCGGGCAAAATGCGCCTGAAAGAAGCGACCTACAAAGCAGTGCAGACGATCTACTATCCCGGCTTCACGATCGGCGGTTTTGCCGAAATCGGAGGCATCCTCGCGCTCGCCATCCTGCTCTATTTGACGCCTTCTGCAAGTGCTCGTTTCTGGTGGACGCTCGCGTCGCTATTCTTCCTGGCGGCGCAACACGCGACGTATTGGTTGCTCACACACCCCGTCAATAATTTTTGGGTGCAGGACGTCGCCATGCCGAGATCGGGCGTGGCGTTTTTCTCCATGTTCGCTCGAAAGCAAGATGGTGATTGGAGAGATTTCCGGAATATGTGGGAGATGTCGCACGTCATCAGAGCCTTCCTTGCAATGACGAGCCTGACCTCAATCGCCGTGGCGGCAACGCTTTTTGCGGATGGCTGATCGGCGGGCGCCCGAGCGGCAAACCGGGCAACCAAATTCGCGGAGCCTCGTTGTCGAACATCAGCCAGAGGAGGTTTCGATGAAGAAATCCTTGTCGCTTCTGGTGTTGGCTGCTGCCCTCGCGCTCGGCGCCTGTGATGACAGCACCGAACCGACGAAAGCCAACACCGACGCCATCAACAAGAATCCGCAGGTTGACCAGGATGCCAGACCCAAGTCGACGACTGGCGGCGACCAGCCGGTAACAGCGCCGGAGAGCAAATGAACCCTGTCTCATTTTGCGATACGCCACTGTTGCGCATCGCCTATCTCGATGGTGGCCCGCAAGACGGTCCGCCGGTCGTCCTGCTGCATGGCTGGCCGGACGACGCGACCACTTACGCGCGCATTTCGCCGGTCCTTCACGAGGGCGGCTTTCGGACGTTTTCGCCGTGGCTGCGAGGTTTTGGACAGACGTCGTTCCTGTCGAAAGAAACCATGCGATCCGGCGAAATTGCCGCAATGGCGCAGGACGTGCTGGACTTTGCCGATGCGCTTGGCCTCAGCCGCTTTGCGATCGTCGGTCACGACTGGGGAGCACGGATCGCCTACCTCCTGGCCTCGATCTTTCCCGATCGCATCAGTTGCTGCGCTGCGCTATCGCTTGGCTGGCAACCCGGCAAACCGGCAACGCCGGCGCCTGAACAGGCGAAAGCGTTTTGGTATCAATGGTTCATGGCAACAGCGCGCGGCGCCGAGTTCGTGCGAAAGAACCGCAAGGAATTTGCCAGATTCCAATGGGACAGCTGGAGCCCGTTGGGCTGGTTCGACGACACAATTTTCGATGAAGTGGCTGCATCCTTCGACAACCCGGATTGGCCGGACGTGACGTTGCATTCCTATCGGGTTCGCTGGGGTGAGGCGGAGCCCGATCCGTGCTACGCGGAGCTGGCCCGCCGGCAAACATCGGTCAAGATCATCACGGTGCCGACCTTGACGCTTCATGGTGGCGACGACCGTGTTGTACTGACCCCATCGTCGGAAGGACTGGAGGAGCATTTCACGGCGCCCTACAAACGAGTGGTCCTGGACGCGGTCGGGCACTTCCCGACACGTGAGGCTCCACACGAGGTTTCGCGGCTGTTGGCGAGCTTTCTCGACAGTTTCGGTAGCCGATAATCGCTTGGCTCGGCGGTCCATTTGGCTTCACCGCACAAGCTGGAACCTGACGCATCGCCGCGCATTTCGTTTTCATTGATGGATCGAAACGCAGTCTGACGATCAAACGATAGCCAGGGAGAATTCGGATGCAAACTTCAGTCGCAATGTCAGAACACGACTTTCGTCCACTGACCATAGAGCCGTTTGCCGGAACGGTGACCGTGCGATTTTCCGATGCTGTGGTCGCAGCCACGGAGCGCGCGAAGCTAGTCAGGGAAGAGGGACAGGAGCCGACGTTCTTTATCCCTTTCGAGGACATCTATTTCGAGCTTTTCGAAAAGACCAACACCACAAGCAGCTCACCGCTCAAGGGAACCGCGAGCTATTGGCGGGTCCATGCTGTCGGTAGCTCGGCCGACGACTTCATGTGGGCATACGAGACGCCCGATACGGCAGCGCGGGCCATCGCAGGTCATGGCACCTTCGATCCGCAAAAGGCGCGCATCGATGTCGACCCTTTGGAGGACAAACGGCACACCCCGCATGTCATGGAATAGGACTATCTTCGATGTCGATGCCGGGCTTGGCATATGGTCCGTTGGGGCATCGGTGCATGCATGTCTGTGTCGATATGCAAAAGCTGTTTGCCGAGCCGTCGCAGTGGGCGACCCCCTGGATCACCCGTGTCCTTCCTCATATCGAAAGGTTGGTCGAAAGACGAGCGCCACAGACCGTCTTCACGCGCTTCCTGCCCGCGCAAAAGCCGGGGCAGGGCGTTGGTACATGGAAGCGCTATTATGAGCGCTGGGCCTCGATGGCGATCGAAAATATTGATCCCGAAATGGTCGGCCTGTTGCCGGCATTAGCCGCTTACTGCCCGCCAGCGGCCATCATCGACAAGCACATATACTCGCCTTGGTTCGAAGGTCACCTCCGGGCTTTTCTGAACGAACGCGACATCGATACGCTGGTCATCACCGGCGGCGAAACCGACGTGTGCGTTCTGGCTACGGTGCTCGGAGCGATCGATTTCGGCTATCGCGTGGTTCTCGTTACGGATGCGCTGTGCAGTTCTTCCGACGCAACGCATGACGCGCTGCTGACCGTTTATCACCAACGGTTCGCGCAGCAGGTGGAGACCGTCGAGATGGAGACGGTTCTCTCGAACTGGATCTGACGTTGCCGGTCATTCGCCACATTCAATGCCGGCGACTTGCAATAAGTGCCGAGAAAACGCAGGCGGCGGAAGTTCTGGAAGAGGTCGGCGGGGCGCGGTTATTTCGGCTGGCGCTTGTCGGGTTTTGGAGACCGCAGCAGCAAGGCGAGGGGAACAAACAGTGCCGTCGCAATGGCGCAGTAGCGAAAAACGTCGATGTAGGCGAGCAGCGAGGCCTGGCGCGCGATCAACTGCCCGAGCCAGCCGACGGCTTGCTGCTTGGCCTCAAGCATGTTCGAGCCCTGGGCGACAAAGTGATCCGTCACCTGACGCAGCAACTGCTGATAGGCCGACGACGATTGCGCGGTATGGCTGACAAGGTTCGATTGATGCAGCTGCGCGTTTTGCGCGATCACGGTGTTCGACAATGACACGCCGATGCTCCCGCCGATGTTGCGGGCGACGTTGATCAGCGCCGACGCCTGGTTGGTCTTCTGCGGAGCGAGGCCGACATAGGCCGCTGTCGAAATGGGAATGAACAGGAACGGCAGGCCGATCATCAGGAAGATGCGCGCGAAGGCAAAGAAGCGGAAGCTGGCATCCGGAGTGAGCGACGTCATGTGCCACAAGGCGACCACGACAACGGACATGCCCATCACAATCAGATATTTGGGCTGCACCAATCCGGCGGCAAATCCGGAAATCGGCATCAGGATCAGCATGGCGATGCCGCCGGGCATCATGGAAAGGCCCGACAGAGTGGCCGTATAGTCGAAGGCGGTCTGTTGCAGCTGCGGCATCAACTGCGTGGTGCTGAACAACACGGCGCCGACCGCCATCATCACCAGGAACGACGTACCGAACTGGCGGCTGAAGAGCAGGCGTATATCGACGATCGGATCGCGGTGACTAAACTCCCATGGGATGAGCAGCAGGAACGAGATCGCCGAAATCACGGCAAAAGTCGTGATGAAACCCGATGCGAACCAGTCGTTGCGCTGACCCTCATCGAGGAAGATTTCCAGGCAGCCAAGAGCGGTGGCGACCAGGATGAACCCGACCCAATCTATTCTGAGGCCGCCCTTCAGCCGCTCCTGACGTTCGCGCTCGATCACGTCCGGCTCGACAAGCAGCCACTGCACCAAGGCAAGCGACATGATGCCGAACGGCACGTTGATGAAGAATATCCAGTGCCAGGAGAAATGGTCGGTCAGCCAGCCGCCGAGGGTCGGCCCGACTGTCGGTGCGACGATGACGGCGACGCCATAAAGGGCAAAAGCCTGGGAACGCTTCTCGGGCGGAAAGGTATCGGCAAGGATGGACTGTTCGCTCGGCGCCATGCCGCCGCCGCCGAGGCCCTGCAGTATCCTGAAGAAAATGAGCATTTCCAGATTGGGTGCGAGGCCGCACAACAGCGATGCAATAGTGAACGTTGCCACGCAAAGCATGTAGTAGCGCTTCCGCCCGATCACGCTGGCCAACCAGCCGCTGACCGGGATGATTACGGAATTCGCGACCAGATAGGTAGTGATCACCCAGGTGCTCTCGTCCATCCCGGCAGCCAGGCTGCCGGCGATGTTGCGCAGCGCCACGTTGGCGATCGAGGTATCCAGCACCAGCATGAAGGTGGCGATGGAGACGACGATGGCGATCAGCCACGGGTTGCGCCCGCCGGCGGCGGACCGGCTTTCGCTTTGGTCGCCGGAGATTTCGCCAGTCATCGCACCTTGACCGTCGGCACCACCGACAGGCCCGGCCCCAGCAGCACGCCGGGCGCTTTGTCGAAGACGATCTTCACCGGCACGCGCTGCACCACCTTGACGAAGTTGCCGGTGGCGTTTTCGGCTGGCAGCAGGCTGAAGGCGGTGCCACTACCCGCCTGGATGCTGTCGACGCGGCCATGAAAAGATCTTTCCGGATAGGCGTCGATGTCGATGTCGACCGGCTGTCCCGGCCGCATCAGATCAAGCTGTGTCTCCTTGAAGTTGGCCTTCACCCAGACTTCGTCGGGAACAAACATCATCAGAACCTGGCCTGGCTGGGCATAGGTGCCGTTGGCGACCGAAATGCTGGTTGCCCGCCCGGCGACCGGTGCGGTGATGGTTGTGCGGGACAGCATCGTACTCGCCTGGTTCTGGCTGGCCTTGGCCTGATCGAGCTTGGCTTCGGCGCTCTTGGTCTGCGCCTGCAAAACAGCGACCTGGCTCTTGGCGGCATCCACATTGGCTTGGGCGCTGTCGAGAGCAGCCTGGTCCTGGCGCAGCGTGGAAGCGGCCTGCTGCGCCTGCTGTTGGGTAGCCGTGCCCTTGGCAAGAAGTTCACGGTTCCGCTGGTCCTCGGCTTTGGCAAAATCGAGGGCGGCCTGCGCTTGCGCCATCTGCTTCTGCGCTTCATCGATCTTTGCGTTTTGAGCTGCGATCTGAGCCCCTACGTCGACAATGTCGGCCTGCGCCGAGGCCACCCCGGCATCGGCCTGCTTGAGGCTGGCCTGATAGTCGCTGTCATCGATGCGCAACAGGACGTCGCCCGCCTTGACCGGCTGGTTGTCGGTCACCGCAAGGTCAGTGATCCGTCCTGATATCTCGGCGCTGACCGTTATCGTGCGGGCGTCGATAAAAGCGTCGTCGGTCGATTCATACTGGCGGGCATTCAGCCACCACATGGCCAGCCCTACCGCGGCCAGCAGCAGCACGATCAGGATTGCAATGGACGCGTATGGATGCCGCCGGGGAAAACCTAGGAGGCTGGGCTTTTGTTCATCCGCCTCCTTGCCCCGTGTTTCGCGCTCCGGAGCGATGGGCTGCGCCACATCGCCCATGCGCTTTGGCGACGCATCTGGTCCGGCCTTGCTCGAAGCGCCGCGCGCATTCCTGATTTTGTCTGGTTCTTCAGTCTCGGTTTTTGCGTCCACGGGGAGAACTTTCAAGGATGGCGCCGACCGCTTTAACGACCGACTAAACGACAGCTCTTCACAAAAGTTCCTGACGAACAGGCTGGGCGGCATTGGTCGGGAATCAGCTCCAAAGCCACTCAACGGACGGCAAATCTGATCACGGCGATGAGGATCACGATGCCGACCAGTCCTGCGATGAAGATGATCCGGCGTGTGCGGGTGCGCAGGATGATCTCACCTTGCATCGCCTGTTCAGCCGAAAAGACAGGGCCTTCGTCACCATTCCGATCGCTCCGGTCGTTGCTCATGATCACCTCCTTTCTTGACCTGTCGAGGACAACCACGGCCTCGCGGGTGAAGTTCCGCACGGCCGTCCTGGCCGTCCTGCAAAAGAAACGATCACAGCGGTGTGAGGGAGGGAACTTTGCCTCCCGCGAGCAGTTTGGTCCGCTTGAGACTCCAGCCAGCCGGAAAGCCAGCCATGTCCAATTCCACAAATCCCAGCGGCCTGAGCAGACGCACCTTCATGACGGGTTCTGTTACGGCGGCAGCCGCAGTGCCTCTCATGGCCACCTCGACAAGAGCCGCCGAGCCATCGCCCGCCAGAGCGGTCGAACCGCGCGACCTGTCGACGATCTCGCTTCGGATCAACAAGCAGGCCTACACCCTGGCACTCGACAATCGCACGAGCCTGCTTGACGCCCTGCGTGATCATGTTGGCCTGACCGGTACCAAGAAGGGTTGCGACCACGGCCAGTGCGGCGCCTGCACCGTTCTTGTCGATGGGAAGCGGGTGCTATCCTGCCTGAGCTTCGCCGTCATGAACCAGGGACGCGAGGTCACGACTGTCGAAGGCCTGACTTCGGCCGACGGCGAACTGCACCCGGTACAGCAGGCGTTCGTCGACCATGATGCCTTTCAATGTGGCTACTGCACGCCGGGCCAGATCATGTCCGCCATCGGTTGCATCGATGAAGGCCATGCCGGTTCGGAGGATGACATCCGCGAATATATGAGCGGCAATCTGTGCCGGTGCGCGGCCTATCCGAACATCGTTGCGGCGATCATCCAGGCACGCGACGAGATCAGGAGAGCCTAGGATGCGTCCCTTCCTCTATGAAAGACCAACGAGCGTCTCGGCGGCGATCGCCATGGCGTCTCATCTTGAGGCCAGGCATGTTGCGCCAACACAGGCCAACACCCAGTTCATCGCCGGCGGCACCAATCTGGCCGACTACATGAAGCTGGGTGTCGCGCAGCCGGAGCGGTTGCTCGACCTTAACGAGCTTGCCGAGCCTGCTTTGCGTCAGATCAAAACCGACGACGACACCATCCGTTTCGGTGCGCTGGTTCGCATGGGTGAGGCAGCCGATAACAATGAAGTCAGGCGCCGCTGCCCGCTTCTTGCCGACAGTCTGAAATTCGCCGCCAGCGGCCAGCTTCGCAATATGGCCAGCCTCGCCGGCAATATCCTGCAGCGAACGCGTTGCGAGTATTTTCGCGAAACCTCCTGGCCGTGCAACAAGCGGGAGCCCGGCTCCGGCTGTGCGGCGATGGAAGGGGTAAACCGCCAGCATGCCGTGCTCGGCGTCAGCGATGCCTGCATCGCTACCTATCACGGTGATTTCGCGCAGGCGCTGATCGCGCTCGACGCGGTCGTTGAAGTGGAAGGGCGGCGTGGCCAGCGCAAGATCCCGATCGCCGGGCTGCACCGGCTTCCCGGCGACACGCCCAACATCGAGACGGATCTGGCCGCCGATGAAGTCATCGTCGCCATCGATGTTCCGCTTGGCGCATGGAGCCGTCGCTCGCGCTACCTGAAGATACGCGACCGCGAATCCTACGCATTCGCGCTAGCTTCGGCGGCGGTTGCGCTGGAGATGGATGGAAACACG
The DNA here is from genome assembly GCF_037179605.1 of Mesorhizobium salmacidum (SeqCode). Classification (NCBI taxonomy): domain Bacteria; kingdom Pseudomonadati; phylum Pseudomonadota; class Alphaproteobacteria; order Hyphomicrobiales; family Phyllobacteriaceae; genus Mesorhizobium; species Mesorhizobium salmacidum (SeqCode). The sequence continues at coordinate 87,486 of NZ_JAPYKS010000011.1, read as the reverse complement.
GTCGGGCAAGCGCGCATCGCGCTCGGCGGCGTCGCGACGGTGCCGTGGCGCGCGAGGGCGGCGGAGGATGCGCTGCGCGGCAATGCCCTCGACGACAAGACCGCGGCAGCTGCGGCCGAAGCCGCATTCGCCGATGCCAGGCCACGAGAACACAACGCATTCAAGATACCGCTGGGAAAGCGCACGCTGGTGCGAGCGCTGCTCGAAACCCGTGACATGAAGGTCTGAGCCATGAATCAAGCCGCGCCAGTTCCAAAAGAAAACCAAGGCCAACCGGTTGTCCGCATCGACGGCAGGCTGAAGGTTACCGGACAAGCCAGCTATCCGGCCGACATCGCCACGGCCAATGTCGCTTATGGCGCTCTTGCCACCAGCAGCATCGCTCGGGGCAAGGTTTCCAAACTCCATACCGATGACGCCAGGGCCGTGCCCGGAGTGCTGGACATCATCACCTATGGCGACATGGATCAGACGGACACTCCGAAATTTGGCAACACCGGTGCGAGCTCTATCGCACCCCTGCATGACAAGACGATTTTCCACGACGGCCAGATCATCGCTCTGGTCGTTGCCGAGACATTCGAGGCGGCGGAGGAAGCGTCGATGTTGATCCGCGCCGACTACGAAGACGAACCGCCCAGCGCCAGCTTCGATTCCAAAGGCGTGAAAGTGGAACCGGCGGCCGGCAAAAGCCCGATGTTGCAGGAGGATGTCAAAGCAGGCGACTTCGACGCTGCCTATGCATCCGCTGCCGTCAAGATCGACCAAAAATACTCCACGCCGACCCAGCATCACAATCCGATCGAACTGTTCTCGACCACGGCGATGTGGCAAGGCGATCAACTCACCGTCCATGAGCCAAGCCAGAATGTCACCGGCTGGAAAATCGAACTTGCCCGGCAGTTGAAGGTCGACCCTGGCAATGTGCGGATTGTCAGCCCTTATGTCGGGGGCGCCTTTGGTTCCAAGGGGCCGATGACGGCTCGCACGGCAATTGTCGCGATTGCTGCACGTCGTGTTGGGCGGCCGGTACGCTGCGTCGTCAGCCGCATGCAGGCCTTCAACACCCAGACCTATCGCGCCGAGACCAGGCATCGAATTCGCATAGGCGCCAGCAAGGACGGCCGCATCACGGCGTTCGGACATGAGGGCTGGGAGGTGACGTCACGCCCTGACCCTTATGTCGTCGGCGGCACGTCCGCCACCGGCCGCATGTACAATTACGGTTCGGTGCTCACTCATGTTTCGGTCGTCCATGCCGACCGCAACACACCGGGCTACATGCGCTCGCCGCCGGAGACGCCGTACGTCTACGCGCTCGAGAATGCCATGGACGAAATGGCTGTGGCGCTCGGCATGGATCCCGTCGAGTTTCGGCGCATCAACGAGCCTGAAAAAGAGCCTATCGGCGGCAAGCCATTCTCCAGCCGGTCACTGGTCAAATGCTACGACCAGGCTGCGGAGGCCTTCGGCTGGTCGAAGCGTGATGCCGCGGTCGGGTCGATGCGCGATGGCGACTGGCTGGTCGGCATGGGTTGCGCGACCGCAATCTATCCCACGGCAAGCGCGCCATGCGCGGCCCGTGTTCGCCTGACCGCCGATGGCCAAGTTCGCGTTCAGTGCGGCTCGCATGAGATCGGCACTGGTGTGCGCACCATCGCCGGGCAGATGGCCGCCGAACGTCTGGGGATAGGGATGGACAAGATCAGCGTCGAGATGGGCGACAGCGCCCTGCCGCCGGCGCCGGTCTCGGGCGGCTCGATTTCGACAGCGAGCGTCTGCTCGGCGGTTCTGAAGGCCTGTGACGCGGTGCGCGCCAAACTTTTCGCGGCAGCCGTCGCTGGAGACGGGCCGCTGGCCGGTTCCGGCAATGCCAAGCTGGAGATGGAGCAGGAGAAGATCGTGGCAAGCGGCGGCAAATCCGCCAAGCTGTCGGATGTCTTCAAGGCGATGCAGATCGGCGCGATAGAGGAATACGCCGAGTTTGCGCCAAAGGGTTCGACGCCGGAAGCACTGAAGAAGCTCTATGCCGGACAAGCGGAGTTCCACGGCGGCGATCAGGACAAGGACTCCGTGAAATATGCCTTTGGCGCTGAATTCGTCGAAGTGCGCGTCAACAGCTACACACGCGAAATCCGGGTGCCGCGCGTGGTCGGTGCCTTTGCGGCGGGACGCATCATGAACACGCGCACCGCGCGCAGCCAACTGATGGGCGGTATGATCTGGGGTATCGGCCAAGCCCTTCACGAGGCGACGGAAATCGACCGGCGCAACGCCCGTTACGTCAATCGTGATTTGCAGGACTATCTGGTGCCGGTCAACGCCGACATCAAACAGGTCGACGTCATCCTTGTTCCCGAGGTCGACCTGGACGTCAATCCGGCCGGCGTCAAAGGCTTGGGGGAGCTTGGCAATGTCGGGACCGCGGCGGCCGTGGCGAGCGCCGTGTACCATGCCACGGGCAAACGCATTCGAGACTTGCCGATCAGGATAGACGATTTGATAAGCTGACGACCAAGGCGCGACAGGGGGGTGGCTGACGCGCTATCGCATCCGCAAAGATCATGCGGCTGTTCAGGGTGACCCTCGTCGCGCGCATGCCTGCCGATCACAGGTATCGCGGCCTCTTGCGCGAGCATCAGAGGGTTTTGCGCAGGAAGATGCGGGCAGTGCCCTGAAGGCCGAACTCAACTCTGCCAAATTCCTCGTAGCCGTGACGAACATAGAAGCCGGGTGCCTGGAAGCTGCTGGTCTCGACCACCGCACGTTGGCAGCCGCGCTTCCTCGCTTCCGCTTCCACGGCAGCAAGCAGGCGGCTGCCATGTGATCTGCCTCGAATGCTTTCAGGCACGAAGAACATGTCGAGGAACAGCAAACCGAGTTCGGTCCTGCCCCACAGGCCGCCAAGGATGTTTCCCGAGCTGTCGCGCAATACGGCGCCGATCGGCACGCGGTCGTCAACGCCGGTTTTGGCCACATTGTAGCGATAGAGGGCGGCGCCCGCCTCCGCCTTGGCGCGCCCATTCCCCCTGACCAGATGAACGTGGACGTCTGGCATTTGGTGTTCCGTGGCCGCAGCCTCGATACCGGTGTCGGATCGGGTCCTGTTCTCTATTGAAAAATCTGGACTATTTACCGGCTCCGGTATCCGTTGCTGCTGCCAAAGCCTGGTGCCTGGCCTGCAATTTCGGCTGGGTCGCGAGAGGCTCCTTGACCTTCGGAACCTTGTCGAATAGCTAGGGCATGCGTGCGCGGGTATGGTGAAATGGTATCACATGAGCCTTCCAAGCTCTTGGTGCGGGTTCGATTCCCGCTACCCGCTCCAGGTTTCCAGCGACACCGTCGGCAAGCCGAAACACTGCGCGGCAAGCGCGCAGCGCTTCAGGCATCGGTGTGCGCCGCGCTAGCTGTTGAACGCTGACGCGACCTGGTGCTGTTGCGGCATCTGGCCGTTCGGCGTCAGCTTGTCGACGATGCCGGGCAGGGCCGCGGATAGTTGCTTGAGCAGTTCCTGCTCGTCGAGCCCTGTCCGTTGGGCGATCTCGCGAATGACCTGCGGTCCGATCGCGTTGCCCAGCTCATTGGCGTTGATCGACTGGTTCTGCCCTGTGCCGACCCAGGAGTCGGCGACATTGCCATGGCCGGCGTTCTTGAGCTTGTCGAGCAGGCCGCCCAGTCCGCCGAGCAGGCCGCCGTCACCGGACGCGGTTCCGACGGGTGTGGGATCGGCCGGCGCGGGAGCTTGAGGCTGCTCCGGCTGTTCGGCACTTCTGCCGCTCAGCATCTTTCCGACCAGCAGGGCACCGAGCGCGATCATCAGCGGTTTGGTGATGTTGCCGCCGGGAACGGCGTTGTCAAAAAGTCCCATAGTGGATCCTCCATCTGGCCAAGCCCGGCCCATCTTCAACCCGGCCCATCTTCAACAATGACGCAATCGGGCGGAATTTCAACCTGGCTTGTGGTTTTGACATTCATATGAAAATGTCCGGTTGGCGGAGGAATGGAGAGGAAAAAATGGGTATCATCAGCTGGATCATTCTCGGCGTCATCGCCGGCTTCATCGGCAGCAAGATCGTCAACAAGACCGGTCAGGGCATGATCATGGATATCGTGCTCGGCATTGTCGGTGCCATCGTCGGGGGGCTGATCTTCAGTGCCTTCGGTGCTTCGGGCGTCACCGGCCTCAACATCTACAGCCTGATCGTCGCGGTCGTGGGCGCCGTCGTGGTGTTGTGGGCCTACCATCAGTTCGCGGGCAAACGAACCATTTAGACGTAATCGGCAGATTGCCAGCTCTGCCGAATCCTGAATTGCGATAGTTCGCCGTCGGTGCTGTCTGCACTCACGGTGTTGGAACCTACAATGCCGGTGCGCCGCCGCGGATCAGGCGACCACGGCTAGCCTACGCTTGCGCTGGTCCAGCGACACGATGGTCAACCCACTGCAGACGACCAGCAGGATGCCGCAGACCGCCAGTGCATTGGGGAATTGCCCGAACACCAGCAGGCCCGAAATGACGGCCCAGACCGTGAAGCAGTAGTAGAAAGGCGCTACCGCTCCGGTCGGCCCGACGCGATAGGCCATGAAGATGAAGAAGTGGCCGAAGATCAGGAAGAAACCGGCTCCCGCCATCAGCAGCAGGTGGTGCGCCTCCGGCGCTACCCAGCGCTCGGACACCAGATGCGCGGCGCCGGCGCCGATCAGGACCACGACGACCGCCGAGATCGCCACGATCATTCCTGGCACTTCGGCGGTGATCTTGCGGCCGGCCAGATCGCGGGCGGCGGCGAATGTCGCGTTGCCGAGGGCCAGCAAGGCGTAGACCGAAATGCCTTGCATGGTCGGTTGCGCCACCATCAGCGCGCCGATGAAGCCCAGCCCGATCAGCGCCATGCGCTGGCCGCCGATGCGCTCGCCAAACAGGATCGAGGATCCGACCAGCATCAGCAGCGGCGTGATCTGCCCCAGCGCGGTGGAATCGGCGATCTGCATGTTGGCGAGCGCGACGACGTAACAGAGGATCGCCGCCAGTTCGAGCAGGTTCCTGCGCAGCACGCGCTTGTCGAAGATCAGGGGGATCTGCTTGCCGTAGCCGAGCGCAAACAGCAGCGGAAGGCCCCACAGCGTTGCCGCGGCACCACGCAGGAACAGCACTTCGTAGGACGGCAAGCCCGTAGTGGCGAGCTTCATCATCGTGTCGTTGACCAGATATGACCCGGTCGAGACGATCATGAACAGCGGGCCGCGAATGGCAGTCGGGATGAAATGCATCGGCGCAGGAAATCAGACCCGGATCGCCGCCGCAATGGGCCATGGGCCGCCGGCAGATCCGACAGCGACAGATACGCAGGCCTGCGGAATCCTCCGATTGTTCCGTCCGACCTTCGCCCATTCCCTTTTCAACGGCGGGACCCTATATCAGCGCCATATCCCGCAATCGGATCATGGGTTCTGGCCGAGTGAGATGGCGCCCGGGCAAAAGACGCTTGTGTTTTTTGGCCTTTCTCGCTAATCGCCCCGCATTCGACTGAACTGAAGGTCCAGGCCGTCCAAGGAAAGAGACTATGGCAAAAGGTAAATTCGAGCGCACTAAGCCTCATGTGAACATCGGCACGATTGGTCACGTCGACCATGGCAAGACGTCGCTGACGGCTGCGATCACCAAGTATTTTGGCGAATACAAGCGCTATGACCAGATCGACGCGGCGCCGGAAGAGAAGGCGCGCGGCATCACGATCTCGACGGCTCACGTCGAATACGAGACGGCCAACCGCCACTACGCGCATGTCGACTGCCCCGGCCACGCCGACTATGTGAAGAACATGATCACCGGTGCCGCGCAGATGGACGGCGCGATCCTGGTCGTGTCGGCCGCCGACGGCCCGATGCCGCAGACCCGCGAGCACATCCTGCTTGCCCGTCAGGTCGGCGTGCCGTCGATCGTGGTGTTCCTGAACAAGGTCGACCAGGTCGACGACGCCGAGCTGCTCGAACTGGTCGAGCTCGAGGTTCGCGAGCTTTTGTCGAAGAACGAATTCCCCGGCGACGACATTCCGATCGTCAAGGGTTCGGCGCTGGCAGCGCTTGAGGATTCGAACAAGACGATCGGCGAGGACGCGATCCGCGAGCTGATGGCTCAGGTCGACGCCTACATCCCGACGCCGGTTCGTCCGCTCGACAAGCCGTTCCTGATGCCGATCGAGGACGTGTTCTCGATCTCGGGCCGTGGCACGGTGGTGACCGGCCGCGTCGAGCGCGGCGTGGTCAAGGTCGGCGAGGAGCTGGAAATCATCGGCATCCGTCCGACGACCAAGACGACCTGCACAGGCGTCGAGATGTTCCGCAAGCTGCTCGATCAGGGCCAGGCCGGCGACAACATCGGCGCGCTGCTGCGCGGCGTCGACCGTGAAGGTGTCGAGCGCGGCCAGGTTCTGGCCAAGCCCGGCACGGTGAAGCCGCACAAGAAGTTCGTGGCCGAAGCCTACATCCTGACCAAGGACGAAGGTGGCCGTCACACGCCGTTCTTCACCAACTACCGTCCGCAGTTCTACTTCCGCACGACCGACGTGACCGGCATCGTGTCGCTGCCGGAAGGCACCGAGATGGTGATGCCCGGCGACAACATCACGGTCGATGTCGAGCTGATCGTGCCGATCGCCATGGAAGAAAAGCTGCGCTTCGCCATCCGTGAAGGCGGCCGCACCGTCGGTGCCGGCATCGTCGTCACCATCAAGGAATAATCGAGACCGGCTCTGCCGGATCGACAAGAAAAGGGCGGTCTTCGGGCCGCCCTTTTTCGTTTACTTGCGCTTGGCAGCGCAAGTATTGCCAGGGTTGGTTCAAACCTGTTGCAAGCGCCATGGCTGCAACTAGTATAGGTTGCACTGAGGGAGCTTTGCCAACAGTGGTTCCAAGGCGCTGTTTTGATGGGAAGGCATGGCGGTTGTGGGCACTGGTTTGCCTCGTCGTCGTTATGCTGCTGCCTGTTCTGACAGCGCGAGCGGAGGATGGGCCTCCCGACATCCCGTCCATGCGCTTCGTCGTCGTGCGCAGCAACGCTCCGGGATGCGAACCCAACTGTCCTGAGTGGATATCGGCGGACGGCACCATCGCCGCCGGCACGCCGGCGCTCCTCAAGCGCACGCTCAAGGCGCTCAAGGGAAGGCAATTGCCGGTGGTCGTCAATTCGCCCGGCGGTAATGTCGATGCGGCGCTGGCACTTGGCCGGATGATCCGCAAGAACAAGCTCGATGTCGCCGTCGGCGTGACGGTTTTTTCCGGTTGCCAGCCCGAAATTGAGAACTGCAAGGACAACAAGGGCAAGAGCGCCGACTATTTCGGGATAGTCCATGACGACGGAGCCATGTGCAATTCGGCCTGTCCGCTGATGTTTTCCGGCGGTGTCCGCCGCGTGATCGGAGATTTCGGCTATCTCGGCGTCCACCAGATCACCACCACATATCACCGGGAGAAACTGCTCTACCGGACCACGTACCGGATCGTGAACGGCGAGAAGAAGATCATCAGCACCAAGGTGGTCAGCCGTAAAAACGCAGGCAGCTACAAAACCTACGAGATGAGCAGGGCCGTCGAGAAGACGCTTTCGGCGTACCTGAGGGAAATGGGGATAGGCGACGGCGTGCTGGAAATCATGAAGGCTACGCCGGCCAGCGAGATTCGTCAGATTCCGCTCGACGCCATGTTGACGATGAAGCTGGTCACCAGCCGGGACGCAGTGGATCTGTTGACCACGGCAAGCCTCTGCGGGCTTGGCCAGCCGGCCACGAACTGCCGGGAAATAGCTGGACCTGCAAACAAGACGACGCCATCGGCCGCCCTCAAGCCCATGACTGCCGTACCGGTTCAACCGGACGCCGCGAAGGCCGGCGGGGACATGCGCTTTGTCGTGGTTCGCGGCAGCAATCCGCTGTGCAACCCCGATTGTCCGGAATGGATATCGGCGGAAGGTCCGATCACCGGCCAGACGCCTCAGAAGCTGCGGCAGTTGCTGGCCACGCTTGGCAATTGGCGGCTGCCTATCGTCATCAGTTCACGCGGAGGCGATCTGTCCAGCGCTCTCGCAATGGGACGACTTATCCATGAAAGAAAGCTCGACATAGCCGTTGCCCGGACAGATTTCGTCGACTGCGACCCCGGCGTGTGGAATTGCCTTGCCACCGAAGGAGCCTATGCCGGATTGAGCATCGATGCGGGGGCGGAGTGCGATTCTGCCTGTGCGCTCGTGGTTGCCGGCGGCGCCAGACGGCTTGTCGGCCCCCGGGCGCGGCTCAGCCTCTATCCGATGGGACAGAAGCTGGTGATCAAGGCGTATTTCGACGAGATGGCGATCGGTCCCGCTCTGTTCGCCGCGGTCGTGCGACGCTCGGCCGAGGAGCAACTTGACCCGGACATGATGCGCAGGGTTGGACTGACAACGGGACCGCAATCGGTCGACGCGTTGACCGGCTCCACGATTTGCAAGACCGTTGCCAAGCCCGACAATTGCCGGGGCCTGCCAGCCGCCAACGCACAGGCCGACGCACCTGCCAGGCTGTAGAGCACGGCGACGTCGAAACTGCCCATCGAGGCAGGTTGAGCCATATCCGATTTCCGCTATCGTCGCGGCCGCGGGGCCGGCGAAGGATCAAGAATGAGCCAGGACGTTCCGACACTCTACGAATGGGCCGGCGGCGCCGAGGCGCTGAACCGGCTGACGCAAACCTTCTATGACAAGGTGGCACAAGACCCGGTCGTTGGCCCGGTGTTCAAACATATGTCGCCGGATCACCCCGCCCATGTCGCCGCCTTCATCGGCGAGGTCTTCGGCGGACCGAAAGCCTACAGCCAAAACTTTGGCGGCCATCGGGAAATGGTCATGCATCATCTGGGCAAGCATTTGACCGAGGAGCAGCGCCGCCGCTGGATCAATCTTCTCGCCGACGCAGCGGATGAGGTTGGTTTGCCGGACGATCCCGAATTCCGTTCTGCCTTCATGGGCTACATCGAATGGGGATCGCGGCTGGCCAAGATGAATTCCAATCTCGGCGAGACCTGCGATCCCGAGACCGAACCGATGCCGGCCTGGGGCTGGGGCGTGCCCGGCGGGCCGTACCGGGTGCCGGACGAAAAATAGCTTCCGGTTGCCGGGGAGGTGGATGACCGGTGCCGCAGATGCTAAGGTCGTGCGCCGGCCCGAGTGGGATGGACCGGGCTTCGAACATCTTGTGCCGCGGGGGTAGGCGGGGCGGTTTCTGGCTGAGTTGCCGACTATCCCGATTTCTGGCGCAGGGTTAGGCATGTTTGCTTGCAAACCGCTCTTTACAGAGCGTGCGGAAGCTTTTAGGAAGCGCCTGCGCCGAGGCGCACGTGTACGGGCATAGCTCAGTTGGTAGAGCGGCGGTCTCCAAAACCGCAGGTCGTAGGTTCGAGCCCTGCTGCCCGTGCCATTTCTAGAGATGGCATCACAACGATTTTTGGGGGCGGCCTTTGAAAATCGGTGACCCGCTTGCCATATTAGGCTCATTGGGGCATAAAGGTGCCATAGCCGGAACGGAACGACTGGATGGTTCCGAGGCGGCGTTTGGTCATAAAGCGGACACTTGCCACTTGCGTGGATCAAGAATCGGTTTTATGTAGACGAAACAGACACGCGACGCGTGAAGCTGGGAAGCCGGCTTTACGCGTCTGATTTGCATGGGCGAAATGATTGCGCTGATTCGGCGCGAGATTGGGCTCAGGCGGCACGTCCCGGCCAGCGGGATCATCCAGGGGACCCGGCCAACGGGTCTTGAAGACAGGCGGCATATGGCTTCGAAAACCACAAATCCTTTCGTCTTTCTCCAGCAGGTGCGCGCGGAGACAGCCAAGGTGACTTGGCCGTCGCGCCGCGAGACGATGATCTCGACGATCATGGTCCTGGCCTTCGCTGTGATCGCGATGATCTTCTTCTTCACCGCCGATCAGCTCATGGGCCTCGCGGTCGAGCAGATTCTGGGCATTGGACGCTAAGTCCGGCGATTAGGAGAAGTCGTAAAAATGGCTACGCGCTGGTACATCGTCCACGCCTATTCGAACTTCGAGAAGAAGGTCGCCGAGGACATCGAGAACAAGGCCAAGCAGAAGGGTCTGTCCGCCGATATCGAGCAGATCGTGGTGCCGACCGAGAAGGTCGTCGAGGTTCGTCGCGGCCGTAAGGTCGACGCCGAGCGCAAGTTCTTCCCGGGCTACGTGCTCTTGAAGGCTAATTTGACCGACGCCGTATTCTCGCTGGTCAAGAACACGCCGAAGGTCACCGGTTTCCTCGGCGACTCCAAGCCGGTGCCGATCACCGAGGCGGAAGCGCAGCGCATCCTGAACCAGGTGCAGGAAGGCGTCGAGCGGCCGAAGCCCTCGGTCACCTTCGAGATCGGCGAGGCGATCCGCGTTTCGGATGGTCCCTTCGCGTCGTTCAACGGTTTCGTCCAGGAAGTGGACGAGGAGCGGGCGCGGCTCAAGGTGGAAGTTTCGATCTTCGGGCGCGCCGTGCCTGTCGATCTGGAATTCGGGCAGGTCGAAAAGGGCTGATCCGAAATCCCTGATGCCGGTCTGGCGATCAGGGGAGGCGGTGCGGCAACGCGCGGCCTTGAGAACGGTGGGAGGCGAAGGCGGCTTTAGCCGGCCGCAAGAACCGCACCACCAGACTGCAACCGCCGGTGTTTCCCAGATCGTGGGGCCGGCATAGACAAAGGCAGGAAAAGAGATGGCTAAGAAAATTGCAGGCCAGCTCAAGCTCCAGGTCTCCGCGGGATCGGCTACGCCGTCGCCCCCGATCGGCCCGGCGCTTGGTCAGCGCGGCATCAACATCATGGAGTTCTGCAAGGCGTTCAACGCGCAGACCCAGGAAATGGAAAAGGGATCGCCGGTTCCGGTCGTCATCACCTATTACCAGGACAAGTCGTTCACCTTCGTCATGAAGACGCCGCCGGTGAGCTACTTCCTGAAGAAGGCCGCGAACCTGAAGTCAGGCTCGAAGGAGCCGGGCAAGGTCAAGGCTGGCACCGTTTCGCGCGACAAGGTTCGCGAAATCGCGACCGCCAAGATGAAGGATCTGAACGCGAACGACGTCGAAGCGGCCATGCGTATGGTCGAGGGCTCGGCCCGCTCGATGGGTCTGGAAGTGGTGGGCTAAGATCATGGCAAAGATTGCAAAGCGTGTATCGAAGACCCGTGAAGGCATCGATCCCAACAAGGCTTACGCGCTCGGTGATGCGCTGAAGTTGCTCAAGGATCGCTCCTCGGTCAAGTTCGACGAGACCGTCGAAGTCGCCATGAACCTCGGCGTCGACCCGCGTCACGCGGACCAGATGGTCCGCGGCGTGGTCAACCTGCCGAACGGCACCGGCCGCTCGGTCCGTGTTGCCGTGTTCGCCCGTGGCGACAAGGCTGAAGAGGCCAAGGCCGCCGGTGCTGACATCGTCGGTGCCGAGGATCTGGTCGACATCGTCCAGAAGGGCACGATCGATTTCGATCGCTGCATCGCCACGCCGGACATGATGCCGCTCGTCGGCCGTCTCGGTAAGGTGCTCGGCCCGCGCGGCATGATGCCGAACCCGAAGGTCGGCACCGTCACCACCGACGTCGCCGCGGCCGTCAAGGCATCGAAGGGCGGCGCTGTCGAGTTCCGCGTCGAAAAGGCCGGCATCGTTCATGCCGGCGTCGGCAAGGTCTCGTTCGACGTCAAGGCGCTGGAAGAGAACATCCGTGCCTTCGCCGATGCGGTGACCAAGGCAAAGCCGACAGGCGCCAAGGGCAACTACGTCAAGAAGGTGTCTGTCACCTCGACGATGGGCCCGGGCCTCAAGCTCGACGTCTCGACGCTCGCCGCGTCCTGATTGGACCATTTGGATCGGCCTCTCGAAGGCCGGTCCGTGACTGAATTCCGGGCCTTGGATTGATCCTGGGCCCGGTACCGGAAGCCGGAAGGCTTCCGGACATCCTGTCCGAGATTGCGGGCGGCCCGAACCTTGATTCAAGAGGAGGGCCTTAATTCATGTGGGCCTGCATGAGACGGGTGAAAACCGGACAACGGAGCAACAAGCTCCAATGGAAGGTTCGAACCGTGTTTGCCTTTTGTCTGCGCATCGCCGGCTTGGCCGTCGATGTGGCGAAAGGGGGCAGGATCCTCGAGCGTCGTTCGGGAGATCCGTTACTGGATGGCCCGGCCGGCAAAAGGCAACCCGACGCCTGTCCTCGAAAATGGGAATGTTCCCATTAACGGGACTGGGGTCAACTGGAGATAGGCAGTGGACAGAGCGGAAAAACGCGAACTCGTCACGGGCCTGAATGATGCGTTTTCGGGCGCAGGTTCAGTCGTCGTGGCCCACTATGCCGGTATCACCGTCGCGCAAATGAACGACCTTCGGTCGAAAATGCGCGCCGCCGGTGGCACCGTTAAAGTCGCGAAGAACCGTCTCGCCAAAATCGCTCTTCAGGGCACGGACTCCGCATCGATCATCGACCTGTTCAAGGGACAGACGCTGATCGCCTATTCGGAGGATCCGATTGCGGCGCCGAAGGTCGCGTCCGATTTCGCCAAGGGGAATGACAAGCTCGTCATTCTCGGCGGCGCAATGGGCACCACCTCGCTCAACGCCGACGGTGTGAAGGCACTCGCCACACTTCCGTCGCTCGATGAGCTGCGCGCCAGGCTGGTTGGCATGATCGCCACGCCGGCAACCCGGATCGCCCAGATCGTCAATGCGCCAGCGGCCTCGGTCGCGCGCGTCATCGGCGCTTACGCCCGGAAGGACGAGGCGGCATGAGGCCGTTCCTCGCTATCAAAAACACACGTTCGAACCTAACGAAGGAATACAACAATGGCTGATCTCGCAAAGATCGTAGACGACCTTTCGAAGCTGACCGTCCTCGAGGCGGCTGAGCTGTCGAAGCTTCTGGAAGAAAAGTGGGGTGTTTCGGCTGCTGCTCCGGTCGCGGTTGCCGCTGCCGGCGGTGCTGCCGCTGCCGCTGCTCCCGTCGAGGAAAAGACGGAATTCGACGTCGTCCTCACCGACGCCGGCGCTCAGAAGATCAACGTCATCAAGGAAGTCCGCGCCATCACCGGTCTTGGCCTCAAGGAAGCCAAGGACCTGGTCGAAGCGGCTCCGAAGCCGGTCAAGGAAGCCGTTTCCAAGGCCGACGCCGACAAGTTCAAGGCCCAGCTGGAAGCAGCCGGCGCCAAGGTCGAGCTGAAGTAAGCGTATCAAGCGGCGGGCGGCCTCGCGCCGTCCGCCACTCCCTTGGGTGACCAGGGGAGGCTGCGTGACGCGAGATGTACGAAAACCTCTTTCCTGAGGGCCGAAACCGGCCTTCAGGAAACGGGTTTTCTCCCGTTTTAGCCGGTAGCCGCCAAGCAATTGGAAAGGCGGCCGGAGAACAGACAGAGAGCCGCCGGCCAGGTGGCTCAGTATGCAAGACGAACCGCGGCGAGGTTCGTCCCGAGTTTAGAGCTAAGGAGCGACGATGGCCCAGACCCAGACTTTCAATGGCCGCAGACGCGTACGCAAATTCTTCGGAAAGATCCCGGAAGTTGCGGAGATGCCGAACCTCATCGAGGTTCAGAAGGCGTCCTATGACCAGTTCCTGATGGTGGACGAGCCCAAGGGCGGACGTCCCGACGAAGGGCTGCAGGCTGTTTTCAAGTCGGTCTTCCCGATCTCTGATTTTTCCGGCTCCTCCATGCTGGAGTTCGTGAAGTACGAGTTCGAAGGACCGAAATTCGACGTTGACGAATGCCGTCAGCGCGATCTGACCTATGCCGCGCCGCTGAAGGTGACGCTGCGCCTGATCGTGTTCGATATCGACGAGGATACCGGTGCCAAGTCGATCAAGGACATCAAGGAGCAGGATGTCTACATGGGCGACATGCCGCTCATGACGCTCAACGGCACCTTCATCGTCAACGGCACCGAGCGCGTCATCGTCTCGCAGATGCACCGCTCGCCGGGCGTCTTCTTCGACCATGACAAGGGCAAGTCGCACTCGTCGGGCAAGCTACTGTTTGCCGCCCGCGTCATCCCCTACCGTGGCTCGTGGCTCGACATCGAGTTCGATTCCAAGGACGTCGTGCACGCCCGCATCGACCGCCGCCGCAAGATCCCCGTGACGTCGCTGCTGATGGCGCTCGGCATGGACGGCGAGGAGATCCTGTCGACGTTCTATAACAAGATCACCTATAAGCGCGCCGGCGACCATTGGCGCATTCCGTTCAACGTCGAGCGTTTCCGCGGCCTCAAGGCCGTCGGCGACCTGGTCGACGCCGACACCGGCGAGATCGTCGTCGAGGCGGGCAAGAAGATCACCGCCCGCCAGGCACGTCAGCTCGGCGAGAAGGGTCTCAAGGCGATCAAGGCGACCGACGAGGATCTGCTCGGCAACTACCTTGCCGAGGACATCGTCAACTACGCCACCGGCGAGATTTTCCTCGAGGCCGGCGACGAGATCGACGACAAGACGCTCAAGGTGCTGCTCGGCACCGGAGAGCAGGAGATCCAGGTCCTCGACATCGACCATGTCAATGTCGGCGCCTATATCCGCAACACGCTCGCCGTCGACAAGAACGAGAGCCGCCAGGACGCACTGTTCGACATCTACCGTGTCATGCGCCCGGGCGAGCCGCCGACGCTCGAGACCGCCGAAGCCATGTTCAACTCGCTGTTCTTCGACAGCGAGCGCTACGACCTGTCTGCCGTCGGCCGTGTCAAGATGAACATGCGTCTCGAGCTCAAGGCCGAGGACACTGTGCGCGTGCTGCGCAAGGACGACATCCTGGCCGTGGTCAGGACGCTGGTCGAACTGCGTGACGGCAAGGGCGAGATCGACGACATCGACAATCTCGGCAACCGCCGCGTGCGTTCGGTCGGCGAGCTGATGGAGAACCAGTACCGCGTCGGCCTGCTTCGCATGGAGCGCGCGATCAAGGAACGCATGTCCTCGATCGAGATCGACACGGTCATGCCGCAGGACCTGATCAACGCCAAGCCGGCGGCGGCGGCCGTGCGCGAGTTCTTCGGTTCCTCGCAGCTGTCGCAGTTCATGGACCAGACCAATCCGCTGTCGGAGATCACCCACAAGCGCCGCCTGTCGGCGCTTGGACCGGGCGGCCTGACCCGCGAGCGCGCCGGCTTCGAAGTGCGCGACGTGCACCCGACGCATTACGGCCGCATCTGCCCGATCGAGACGCCGGAAGGCCCGAATATCGGTCTGATCAACTCGCTGGCGACCTTCGCGCGCGTCAACAAGTACGGCTTCATCGAAAGCCCGTACCGCAAGATCGTCGACGGCAAGCTGACCAATGACGTCGTCTATCTCTCGGCGATGGAAGAGGCCAAGCACCATGTCGCGCAGGCCAACGCCGAGCTCGACAAGAACGGCGGCTTCGTCGACGAGTTCGTCATTTGCCGCAGCGCCGGCGAAGTGATGATGGCGCCGCGCGAAAACGTCGACCTGATGGACGTGTCGCCCAAGCAGATGGTGTCCGTTGCCGCGGCGCTCATCCCGTTCCTCGAGAACGACGACGCCAACCGCGCTCTGATGGGCTCGAACATGCAGCGTCAGGCCGTGCCGCTGGTGCGCGCCGAGGCGCCGTTCGTCGGCACCGGCATGGAGCCGATCGTCGCCCGTGACTCAGGTGCCGCCATCGGCGCCCGTCGTGGCGGCATCGTCGACCAGGTGGACGCGACGCGTATCGTTATCCGCGCCACCGAGGATCTCGACCCGGGCAAGTCCGGCGTCGACATCTACCGGCTGATGAAGTTCCAGCGTTCGAACCAGAACACCTGCATCAACCAGCGTCCGCTGGTGCGTATGGGCGACCGGGTCAACAAGGGCGACATCATCGCCGACGGTCCGTCGACCGAGCTCGGTGATCTGGCGCTCGGCCGCAACGTGCTGGTCGCGTTCATGCCGTGGAACGGCTACAACTACGAGGACTCGATCCTGCTCTCCGAGCGTATCGTGGCCGACGACGTCTTCACCTCGATCCACATCGAGGAGTTCGAGGTCATGGCCCGCGACACCAAGCTCGGTCCGGAGGAAATCACGCGCGATATTCCCAACGTCTCGGAAGAAGCGCTGAAGAACCTCGACGAAGCCGGCATCGTCTACATCGGTGCGGAAGTTCAGCCTGGCGATATCCTGGTCGGCAAGATCACGCCGAAGGGTGAAAGCCCGATGACACCGGAAGAGAAGCTTCTGCGCGCCATCTTCGGTGAAAAGGCTTCCGACGTGCGCGACACTTCGATGCGCATGCCTCCGGGCACTTTCGGCACCGTCGTCGAGGTGCGCGTGTTCAACCGCCACGGCGTGGAGAAGGACGAGCGCGCCATGGCGATCGAGCGCGAGGAGATCGAACGCCTCGCCAAGGACCGTGACGACGAGCAGGCGATCCTGGATCGCAACGTCTATGCGCGTCTTTCCGACGTTCTCGTCGGCAAGGAAGCGATCGCTGGACCGAAGGGCTTCAAGAAGGGCTCTACGCTGTCCAAGGACACGCTCGACGAGTATCCGCGTTCGCAGTGGTGGCAGTTCGCGGTGGAGAACGAAAAGCTCCAGAGCGAACTGGAAGCCCTGCGTGGCCAGTACGACGATTCCAAGAAGGCGCTTGAGCAGCGCTTCATGGACAAGGTCGAGAAGGTGCAGCGCGGCGACGAAATGCCTCCAGGCGTCATGAAGATGGTCAAGGTCTTCGTGGCGGTGAAGCGCAAGATGCAGCCCGGCGACAAGATGGCCGGCCGTCACGGCAACAAGGGTGTCGTGTCGCGCATCGTTCCGGTCGAGGACATGCCTTTCCTCGAGGACGGCACGCATGCCGATATCGTGCTCAACCCGCTGGGTGTGCCGAGCCGCATGAATGTCGGCCAGATCCTGGAAACGCATCTGGGCTGGGCTTGTGCCGGCATGGGCAGGAAGATCGGCGAGCTGATCGACACGTATAAGGCTGCCGGCGATATCAAGCCGCTGCGCAAGACGTTGGAAAGCTTCATGCCGGCCAATGACCGCAACGAGCCGGTCCGCGAGTATGACGACGAGAGCATCGTTCGCCTCAGCGAGCAAATGCGCCGCGGCGTCTCCATCGCGACCCCGGTGTTCGACGGCGCGCATGAGGCTGACATCAACATCATGCTGGAGCAGGCGGGCCTGCACACCAGCGGTCAGTCGCAGCTCTATGACGGCCGCACCGGCGAGCCGTTCGATCGCAAGGTGACGATGGGCTATATCTACATGCTCAAGCTTCACCACCTGGTGGACGACAAGATCCACGCGCGTTCGATCGGCCCGTACTCGCTCGTCACCCAGCAGCCGCTGGGCGGCAAGGCGCAGTTCGGTGGCCAGCGCTTCGGCGAAATGGAGGTCTGGGCGCTGGAGGCCTACGGCGCCGCCTACACTCTGCAGGAAATGCTGACGGTGAAGTCGGACGACGTCGCCGGCCGCACCAAGGTCTACGAGGCGATCGTGCGTGGCGACGACACGTTCGAGGCAGGCATTCCCGAGAGCTTCAACGTGCTCGTCAAGGAAATGCGGTCGCTTGGCCTCAATGTCGAGCTGGAGAACACCAAGCTCGACGAAGCTCCGGTTCGACTGCCGGACGCAGCCGAGTAACGGCTATGGCGCGTCGCGGAATGCCGCGGCGCGTCCACGAAATTCGACGGCCGGTGGGCCGACCACTCAGCGGGCATTCGGCCCGCGTTAGATGCAAGGGGTTTTCGAGGACCCCGAAAAGGAGAACGGCATGAACCAAGAGGTCATGAATCTCTTCAATCCGCAGGCGCCTGCGCAGGTGTTCGATTCCATCCGGATTTCGCTTGCCAGCCCTGAGAAGATTCTGTCCTGGTCGTTCGGCGAGATCAAGAAGCCGGAGACCATCAACTACCGCACCTTCAAGCCGGAGCGTGACGGTCTGTTCTGCGCGCGCATTTTTGGCCCGATCAAGGACTACGAATGCCTGTGCGGCAAGTACAAGCGCATGAAGTACAAGGGCGTCATCTGCGAGAAGTGCGGCGTCGAAGTCACGCTGTCGCGCGTTCGCCGCGAGCGCATGGGCCATATCGAGCTGGCGGCACCCGTCGCCCATATCTGGTTCCTGAAGTCGCTGCCCTCGCGCATCGGCACGCTGCTCGACATGACGCTGAAGGACATCGAGCGCGTCCTCTACTTCGAGAACTACATCGTCACCGAGCCTGGCCTCACCGCGCTGAAGGAGCACCAGCTGCTCAGCGAGGAAGAGTACATGATCGCCGTCGACGAGTATGGCGAGGATTCGTTCACCGCCATGATCGGCGCCGAGGCCATTCATGATCTTCTGGCCGGCATGGATCTGGAGAAGATCGCCGGCGACCTGCGTTCGGAATTGGCTTCGACCACGTCCGAGCTGAAGCAGAAGAAGTATCTGAAGCGGCTCAAGGTCGTCGAGAACTTCATGGAATCCGGCAACCGTCCGGAATGGATGATCATGAAGGTCGTTCCGGTGATCCCGCCGGACCTGCGCCCGCTGGTTCCCCTGGATGGTGGACGCTTCGCGACCTCCGACCTGAACGATCTCTATCGCCGCGTCATCAACCGCAACAACCGCCTGAAGCGGCTGATCGAGCTGCGGGCGCCGGGCATCATCGTGCGCAATGAAAAGCGCATGCTGCAGGAAGCCGTCGATGCGCTGTTCGACAACGGCCGTCGCGGCCGCGTCATCACCGGCGCCAACAAGCGTCCGCTGAAGTCGCTGTCCGACATGCTCAAGGGCAAGCAGGGCCGGTTCCGTCAGAACCTGCTCGGCAAGCGCGTCGACTATTCCGGCCGTTCGGTCATCGTCACCGGTCCGGAGCTCAAGCTGCATCAGTGCGGCCTCCCGAAGAAGATGGCGCTCGAACTGTTCAAGCCGTTCATCTACGCCCGTCTCGACGCCAAGGGTTACTCTTCGACCGTCAAGCAGGCGAAGAAGCTGGTCGAGAAGGAGCGTCCGGAAGTCTGGGATATCCTCGACGAGGTCATCCGCGAGCATCCGGTTCTCTTGAACCGCGCGCCGACGCTGCACCGCCTCGGCATCCAGGCGTTCGAGCCGATCCTGATCGAAGGCAAGGCGATCCAGCTTCACCCGCTGGTCTGCACGGCCTTCAACGCCGACTTCGACGGCGACCAGATGGCCGTTCACGTGCCGCTGTCGCTTGAAGCGCAGTTGGAAGCCCGCGTGCTGATGATGTCGACCAACAACATCCTGCACCCGGCCTCCGGCGCGCCGATCATCGTGCCGTCGCAGGACATGGTTCTGGGTCTCTACTACCTCTCGATCGTCAACCAGAACGAGCCGGGCGAGGGCATGGTGTTTGCCGATATGGGCGAACTCCAGCACGCGCTCGAGACCAAGGCCGTGACCTTGCACGCCAAGATCAAGGGCCGCTTCCGCACGGTCGACGCAGAAGGCAAGGTCGTGTCGAAGATCCATGACACCACGCCTGGCCGCATGATCATCGGCGAGCTTTTGCCGAAGAACGTCAATGTGCCTTACGAGACCGCCAACCAGGAGATGACCAAGAAGAACATCTCCAAGATGATCGACACCGTCTACCGCCATTGCGGTCAGAAGGAGACGGTCATTTTCTGCGATCGCATCATGGCGCTCGGCTTTGCTCATGCGTGCCGTGCCGGCATCTCGTTCGGCAAGGACGACATGCTGATCCCGGACACCAAGATCAAGCTGGTGTCGGACACCGAGGCCTTGGCCAAGGAGTACGAGCAGCAGTACAATGACGGCCTGATCACGCAGGGCGAAAAGTACAACAAGGTCGTCGACGCCTGGGCCAAGTGCTCGGAAAAGGTCGCCGACGAAATGATGGCCCGCATCAAGGCGGTCGAGTTCGAAGACAATGGCCGTCAGAAGCCGATGAACTCGATCTACATGATGTCGCACTCCGGGGCGCGTGGCTCGCCCACCCAGATGCGCCAGCTTGCCGGCATGCGCGGCCTGATGGCCAAGCCGTCGGGTGAAATCATCGAGACGCCGATCATCTCGAACTTCAAGGAAGGCCTGACCGTGCTCGAGTACTTCAACTCGACCCACGGCGCCCGCAAGGGTCTGGCCGACACCGCCTTGAAGACGGCGAACTCGGGTTACCTCACCCGTCGTCTGGTCGACGTGGCGCAGGACTGCATCGTCAACTCCGTGGATTGCGGCACCGACAAGGGCCTCACCATGCAGCCGATCGTCGATGCCGGTCAGGTTGTCGCTTCGGTCGGCCAGCGCGTGCTGGGCCGTACATCGCTCGACGATATCACCCATCCGGTGTCGGGCGAGGTTCTGGTCAAGGCCGGAACGCTCATGGACGAGCGTGACGTCGAGCAGATCGAAAAGGCCGGCGTGCAGTCGGTCCGCATCCGCTCGGCCCTGACCTGTGAAGTCAGGATCGGCGTCTGCGCGGTCTGCTACGGACGCGATCTGGCCCGCGGCACCCCGGTCAACCAGGGCGAAGCCGTCGGCGTCATCGCGGCGCAGTCGATCGGCGAGCCGGGCACGCAGCTCACCATGCGCACCTTCCACATGGGCGGTACCGCGCAGGTGGTGGACAGCTCGTTCCTTGAAGCCTCCTATGAGGGCAAGGTCGAGATCCGCAACCGCAACGTGGTGCGCAACTCGGACGGCCAGCAGATGGTCATGGGCCGCAACATGGCGGTGCTGATCCTCGACGAAGCTGGCAAGGAGCGCGCGACGCACCGTGTCACCTATGGTTCACGCATCTTCGTGGACGATGGCGACAAGGTGAAGCGCGGTCAGCGTATCGCCGAGTGGGATCCCTATACCCGTCCTGTCCTTACTGAAATCGAGGGCAAGGTGTCGTATGAGGATCTGGTCGACGGCATTTCCGTTCAGGAAACGGCCGACGAGTCGACCGGCATCACCAAGCGTGAGGTCATCGACTGGCGGTCGACGCCGCGCGGCAACGACCTCAAGCCTGCGATTGCCATCCTGGACTCCAAGGGCAAGGTCGGCAAGCTGTCGAAGGGTGGCGATGCCCGCTTCCTGCTCTCGGTCGAGGCCATTCTCTCGGTCGAGCCGGGTTCCCAGGTTCGCCCCGGCGACGTCCTGGCGCGTATCCCGATGGAAAGTGCCAAGACCAAGGACATCACCGGCGGTCTGCCGCGTGTCGCCGAACTGTTCGAGGCACGTCGTCCGAAGGATCACGCCATCATCGCCGAGATCGATGGCACGATCCGCTTCGGCCGTGACTACAAGAACAAGCGCCGCATCATCATCGAGCCGCACGACTCGACGCTTGAGCCGGTCGAGTACCTGATTCCGAAGGGCAAGCCGTTCCATCTCCAGGACGGCGACGTCATCGAGAAGGGCGACTACATCCTCGACGGCAATCCGGCGCCGCACGACATCCTGGCGATCAAGGGCGTGGAGGCACTTGCTTCCTACCTCGTCAACGAGATCCAGGAAGTCTACCGCCTGCAGGGTGTGTCGATCAACGACAAGCACATCGAGGTGATCGTTCGCCAGATGCTGCAGAAGGTCGAGATCACGGTGCAGGGCGACTCGACCTACATCCCGGGCGATCATGTCGACGTGATCGAACTGGAAGAGGTCAACGAGCGTCTGGTCGAGGACGGCAAGAAGCCGGCCGAGGGCCAGCCGGTGCTGCTCGGCATCACCAAGGCATCGCTGCAGACGCCGTCCTTCATCTCGGCCGCCTCCTTCCAGGAGACGACCAGGGTGCTGACGGAAGCCGCGGTTGCCGGCAAGACCGACATGCTGCAGGGCTTGAAGGAAAACGTCATCGTCGGCCGGCTGATCCCGGCCGGTACCGGCGGCACGATGAGCCAGATCCGGCGCATCGCCACCTCGCGCGACGAACTCATCATCGACGAGCGCCGCAAGGCCTCCGGTGTGGAAGTCGCCGAGCCGATGCTGGCGGACATGACAACCGCCGCGCAGTAAGCGAGGCGGCAAAAATCTCAGGCAACAGAAGCCGTTGGGGCAACCTGGCGGCTTTTGCACTTCTATAATCGGAGGAAAACAGTTGAGCACGAAGATCTGGACGGCTGTCGATAACTACATCGTCTCCTCGCTCTTCGAGGCGGATCCCGTTCTCGACGCGGTTCTGGCGGCCAACCGCGACAATGGCCTGCCGACGATCGACGTCTCGGCGGCGCAAGGAAAGCTGCTCTCGCTGCTGGTGCGCATCAGCGGCGCGAAAAAGGTGCTCGAGATCGGCACGCTGGGCGGCTATTCGACCATCTGGATGGCGCGGGGATTGCCCGCCGACGGCAAGGTCGTGACGCTCGAACTCGATCCGCACCATGCCAGCGTCGCGCGTTCGAATTTCAAGCGGGCCGATGTCGCGGACCGCGTGGAATTGCGCGTCGGCCCGGCGCTCCAGTCGCTTGCAGCACTGGGTGGCGAGAACGCCGGTCCGTTCGATCTCATCTTCATCGATGCCGACAAGCCGAACAATCCGAACTATCTGTCCTGGGCCTTGCGGCTGTCGCGCCCTGGAACGGTCATCATCTGTGACAACGTCATCCGTGACGGCGCCGTGCTGGATGAGGATGGTCGCGACGCTAATGTCGAAGGCGCACGCGCGGCGTTTTCCTTCATCGGCGGCGACAGACCGCTGGACGGCACCGCCATCCAGACGGTGGGCGCCAAGGGCTATGACGGCTTTGCCATCGCGATCGTCGACTGAATTGACGGCTGAGGCTGCGTCGCCAAAACCATACGACTGGCAAGAGGTCCGTCGACTGAAACGGGCCACATATCGGTGGGGCAGGTGATGGAAATGATCGAAAAGGCCGACACCAGCCCGATCGCCCGGCAAACGCTCGTCGCTTACGTCGCAGGGGTCGGTGAAACCGCTGGCGCGATCGTCGACATGATCGGCGATGACGGCTCGCGCACCGTCTCCTGCCGGAAATCTTTCACTCTGGACACGGGGTCGCGCCGCGCTTGAAGCGGGTGCGCCCCGTCAGACCAGTTGGTCGCGGACGCCGGCGACGCCACTGATCGTCGCCGGTATGGTCAAGCGTGCCGGCTGCCGGGCCAAGGACTGATCCACCGGATATCGTCGCGCGGTCATGTGACCGCGCGACGTTCGGGGTGCCACGATCAGCTCAGTCGAAAAACGCTTCCACTACATTGCGCTTGCCCAGCATGAACGCGTCGGCCACGTGCTGGAGCGGCGCCAGGTCCACGTCCGATACGCCGGCGTGCACGATCTCGGCAAAACGCCGGTAGAGCATCGGATATTCCGCTTCCGGCTCCTGGTGTACGACACTGCCGTCGACCGCGAGCTTCGAGCCGCCACCCGAGAGCACCATCTGTCCAGCATCCGTGTCGGCCAGGATGTCCCAGCTCTGCGGTCCGGTCTGCAACCAGTCGAGATCCATCGTCACATCAGATCCGTTCGCCGCGCGGAAGGCGACCTGGGCCGCGATCGGTGCATCACGGTTCTCCGGAAAATCGAGCACGGCCGAAGTGATGTACATGGCCGGCAGGATGTAGGTTGCGATCGACAGCGCGTTGATGCCGGGATCGAAGACACCGAAGCCGCCAGGCTGCCAGATCCAGTCCTGATTCGGATGCCAGCGCCGTACATCTTCCTTCCAGACGATCGCCGCCGATTTGATTTTCGTCGAAGCCAGGAATGTCCGTGCGGCCTCCACCGCCGGCGCGTATCGCGAGTGCCAGCTGGCGAACAAAGAGACGCCTTGTTTCGTCGCGAACGCCTTCAGGTCCTCGACTTCGCTGACCGTGGCACCCGGGGGCTTTTCCAGGAAGACGTGCTTTCCGGCCTCGAGCGCCTTGCGCGCGGCGTCATAGCGGAACTGGGGCGGCATGCACAGCGACACGGCGTCGAGTTCGGGAACCGCGCCAAGCATCGTCTCAATATCAGGGAAATTCGCGATGCCGTCGACCTTGCCGTGCCGGCTGGCCGCCGCGATCAGCTGGTAGTCCCGATCCTTGGCCAGTGCCGGAAGGTGTTGGTCGCGGACGATCTTGCCGACGCCGACTATGCCGATTCTTATGGGCGAGATGGATGAGGACATGAGGCTCCGCCGGGTTTGGACGACTGCGCGTCTCTTAGCAGATCGGACATGACGGGCAAGCACCGGCCAGGCCTCGTCTCAACGAATCGGCACTGCGCCGCAGGGCAGGTGAGGGGCATCACGCTTGCGATCAGATCGGAACGTCGAAGGTCACGATCGACACTTCGCCTTCGAGCGCGCCCTGAAAGGCCGAAAGATGCGGCTCATCGTCGGGCTCGCCCTCCATGTCGCCGATCTGGTCGAGTTCGGCTTCGGCATAGCCTTCCGCCGCGAGCGATTCGAGCGCGAGGCGCACCGCCGAATCGTCATCGGGCGCCACCAGCATGACATGCACGCCTTCCGGCTTGCCGCCTTTCTTCTTCCACACCCGGCCGGTGATGATGGTGACCGGGCGTTCTTCATTGTCGTTCACGGGCCGATTCCTCCGCGGCGAGGGATTGTCAGTGTTCATGCGGCCTTTTTCGCATGAAGCAAGGCCCCGCAACAGCCAAAGGCCGGGCACTTTCTTCCTCGCCCTTGCAAAACGGCGAAAGAAAATTACTTGCGGTTTTCGCATGGCTGCCAAGCCCCGCCTTCAATGCAATATTTGCCACTGCGGGCTTGACGGTTCGCGGGCTTACGAGTAGAAGCCGCCCAGTCAGAACCGATGTGAGGCTCTTGCTTCCGAAGCGACACGCTTTGGAGTTTGCCTCAAACAGGGTTCGTTTTACGAGCGAAAAGACATCTCCGGCGTGCACGAAGCGGTTTCCGCTTCCTCTGCGATTTGTTCGGGCAAGACCGCAAGGCGCGGTTTGTGGCCCGAATTTGCGTATGGAAATGACGCTTTGAGCGAGCCTTGACCGGCACGAGACACGGAATTGAGAGACAAGAGGGTTTAATGCCTACCGTCAACCAGCTGATCCGCAAGCCGCGCATTGCGCCGGTGAAGCGCAACAAGGTCCCGGCCATGCAGCAGAACCCGCAGAAGCGGGGCGTCTGCACGCGCGTCTATACGACGACGCCGAAGAAGCCGAACTCGGCGCTGCGCAAGGTGGCCAAGATCCGCCTGACCAATGGTTTTGAAGTGATCGGTTACATCCCCGGCGAAGGTCACAACCTTCAGGAGCACTCCGTGGTCATGATCCGCGGCGGCCGCGTCAAGGATCTTCCGGGCGTGCGCTATCACATCATCCGCGGCGTGCTCGACACGCAGGGCGTGAAGAACCGCAAGCAGCGCCGTTCGAAGTACGGCGCCAAGCGTCCGAAGTAAGGGGCGTCCGAAGTAGGATTTTCCGGCCTTGTCGCTTTCCGGCGCAAGGCTACGAGATTGAGAGACAAAAGCCATGTCGCGTCGTCACAGTGCAGAAAAGCGTGAGATCAACCCGGATCCCAAGTTCGGCGATCTGATCGTCACCAAGTTCATGAACGCCGTCATGTATGACGGCAAGAAGTCGGTCGCCGAGACCATCGTCTACGGCGCGCTGGACCAGGTCCAGTCGAAGACCAAGCAGGAGCCGGTCACCGTCTTCCACCAGGCGCTCGACAATGTCGCGCCGCATGTGGAAGTGCGTTCGCGTCGCGTCGGCGGCGCCACCTACCAGGTTCCGGTCGATGTGCGCCCCGAGCGCCGCCAGGCGCTGGCGATCCGCTGGCTGATTGCCGCGGCCCGCAACCGCAACGAGACCACCATGGTCGACCGCCTCTCCGGCGAGCTGATGGACGCGGCCAACAACCGCGGCACTGCCGTGAAGAAGCGTGAAGACACCCACAAGATGGCTGAAGCCAACCGCGCTTTCGCACACTACCGCTGGTAAAGCGCGAACAGGACTGAGAGGCAGCTACGATGGCCCGCGAATACAAAATCGAAGACTACCGCAATTTCGGTATCATGGCGCATATTGACGCCGGCAAGACGACGACTACCGAGCGCGTCCTCTATTACACGGGCAAGTCGCACAAGATTGGCGAAGTGCACGACGGCGCTGCCACCATGGACTGGATGGAGCAGGAGCAGGAGCGCGGCATCACCATCACGTCCGCTGCGACCACGACCTTCTGGAAGGCTCGTGACGGCAAGATGCACCGCTTCAACATCATCGACACCCCTGGACACGTCGACTTCACCATCGAGGTCGAGCGTTCGCTGCGTGTGCTCGACGGCGCCATTGCGTTGCTCGATGCCAATGCCGGTGTCGAGCCGCAGACGGAAACCGTCTGGCGTCAGGCCGATAAGTACCGCGTGCCGCGCATGATCTTCTGCAACAAGATGGACAAGATCGGCGCGGACTTCTACCGCTCGGTCGAGATGATCGGCTCGCGCCTCGGTGCGCAGGCTGTCGTCATGCAGCTGCCGATCGGCGCCGAGACCGAATTCAAGGGCGTCGTCGACCTCGTTGAGATGAACGCGCTCGTCTGGCGCGACGAAACCCTGGGCGCTGCCTGGGACGTCGTCGAGATCCCGGCCGACCTCAAGGCGCGTGCCGAGGAATATCGCGAGAAGATGATCGAAGCCGCCGTCGAAATGGACGAGACGGCGCTCGAGAACTACCTCGAAGGCAAGATGCCGTCGAATGACGAGATCCGTTCGCTAATCCGCAAGGGCACGATCGCGGTCAAGTTCTACCCGATGTTCTGCGGCTCGGCCTTCAAGAACAAGGGTGTGCAGCCGCTGCTCGACGCTGTTGTCGAATACCTGCCGTCGCCGGCCGACGTTCCGGCCATCAAGGGTGTCGATGCCAAGACCGACGCCGAGATCGAGCGTCATGCGGACGACAACGAGCCGCTGTCGATGCTCGCCTTCAAGATCATGAACGACCCGTTCGTCGGTTCGCTGACCTTTGCCCGCATCTATTCGGGCAAGCTCACCAAGGGCGTCTCTGTCGACAACACCGTGAAGGGCAAGAAGGAGCGCATCGGCCGCATGCTGCAGATGCATGCGAATTCGCGCGCCGATGTCGAAGAGGCTTTTGCCGGCGATATCGTCGCCCTGGCCGGCCTCAAGGACACCACCACCGGCGACACGCTGTGCGATCCGCTGCACCCGGTAATCCTCGAGCGCATGGAATTCCCCGATCCGGTTATCCAGATCGCCATCGAGCCGAAGACCAAGAACGACCAGGAAAAGATGGGCCTCGCCCTTCACCGCCTGGCTGCCGAGGACCCGTCCTTCCGCGTCAAGACCGACGAGGAAAGCGGCCAGACCATCATCTCCGGCATGGGCGAACTGCACCTCGACATCATCGTCGACCGCATGCGTCGCGAGTTTAAGGTCGAAGCCAATGTCGGCGCACCGCAGGTGGCTTATCGCGAGACGATCACCCGCAAGCACGAGCAGGACTACACGCACAAGAAGCAGACCGGCGGTACCGGCCAGTTCGCGCGCGTCAAGGTTGTGTTCGAGCCGAATTCCGAGAGCGAGGACTTCGTATTCGAGTCCAAGATCGTTGGCGGCGCGGTGCCGAAGGAATACATTCCGGGCGTTGAAAAGGGCATCCAGAGCGTCATGGGCGCTGGTCCGTTCGCCGGCTTCCCGATGATCGGCGTCAGGGCAACGCTCATCGACGGCGCCTACCACGATGTCGACTCCTCGGTTCTTGCCTTCGAAATCGCGTCCCGTGCTTGCTTCCGTGAAGCTGCTCCCAAGCTTGGCGTGCAGTTGCTCGAGCCGATCATGAAGGTCGAGGTGGTGACGCCGGAAGATTACGTCGGCAGCGTCATCGGTGACCTGAACGGCCGTCGCGGCCAGATCCAGGGCCAGGAAGCGCGCGGCGTGGCCGTCGTCATCAACGCGATGGTGCCGCTCGCCAACATGTTCAAGTACGTCGACAACCTGCGCTCGATGAGCCAGGGCCGCGCGGCCTACACGATGCAGTTCGATCACTATGAGCCGGTCCCGACCGCGGTCGCTCAGGAAGTCCAGAAGAAATACGCGTAACTCGAAAGAGCTGCCGCGGTAACGCAATTCAAAGCCCGCATGGGCGAGCAGGAAATGGAGACATCACATGGCAAAAGGTAAATTCGAGCGCACTAAGCCTCATGTGAACATCGGCACGATTGGTCACGTCGACCATGGCAAAACGTCGCTGACGGCTGCGATCACCAAGTATTTTGGCGAATACAAGCGCTATGACCAGATCGACGCGGCGCCGGAAGAGAAGGCGCGCGGCATCACGATCTCGACGGCTCACGTCGAATACGAGACGGCCAACCGCCACTACGCGCATGTCGACTGCCCCGGCCACGCCGACTATGTGAAGAACATGATCACCGGTGCCGCGCAGATGGACGGCGCGATCCTGGTCGTGTCGGCCGCCGACGGCCCGATGCCGCAGACCCGCGAGCACATCCTGCTTGCCCGTCAGGTCGGCGTGCCGTCGATCGTGGTGTTCCTGAACAAGGTCGACCAGGTCGACGACGCCGAGCTGCTCGAACTGGTCGAGCTCGAGGTTCGCGAGCTTTTGTCGAAGAACGAATTCCCCGGCGACGACATTCCGATCGTCAAGGGTTCGGCGCTGGCAGCGCTTGAGGATTCGAACAAGACGATCGGCGAGGACGCGATCCGCGAGCTGATGGCTCAGGTCGACGCCTACATCCCGACGCCGGTTCGTCCGCTCGACAAGCCGTTCCTGATGCCGATCGAGGACGTGTTCTCGATCTCGGGCCGTGGCACGGTGGTGACCGGCCGCGTCGAGCGCGGCGTGGTCAAGGTCGGCGAGGAGCTGGAAATCATCGGCATCCGTCCGACGACCAAGACGACCTGCACAGGCGTCGAGATGTTCCGCAAGCTGCTCGATCAGGGCCAGGCCGGCGACAACATCGGCGCGCTGCTGCGCGGCGTCGACCGTGAAGGTGTCGAGCGCGGCCAGGTTCTGGCCAAGCCCGGCACGGTGAAGCCGCACAAGAAGTTCGTGGCCGAAGCCTACATCCTGACCAAGGACGAAGGTGGCCGTCACACGCCGTTCTTCACCAACTACCGTCCGCAGTTCTACTTCCGCACGACCGACGTGACCGGCATCGTATCGCTGCCGGAAGGCACCGAGATGGTGATGCCCGGCGACAACATCACGGTCGATGTCGAGCTGATCGTGCCGATCGCCATGGAAGAGAAGCTGCGCTTCGCCATCCGTGAAGGCGGCCGCACCGTCGGTGCCGGCATCGTCGTCACCATCAAAGAGTAATTTGGACTTAAACCGATCTGTCGCGGGCGCCGCAGTTGCCCGCGCCGCGCCAGAACAAGGAAGTGACGCATGAACGGACAGAATATCCGCATCCGCCTGAAGGCGTTTGACCACCGCGTGCTCGACGCCTCGACGAAGGAAATCGTGTCGACGGCCAAGCGCACTGGTGCAAACGTCCGCGGCCCCATTCCGCTGCCGACGCGGATCGAAAAGTTCACGGTCAACCGGTCGCCTCACGTCGACAAGAAGAGCCGCGAGCAGTTCGAGATGCGCACGCACAAGCGTCTGCTCGACATCGTCGATCCGACCCCGCAGACCGTCGATGCTTTGATGAAGCTCGATCTGGCCGCCGGCGTCGACGTCGAGATCAAGCTCTAAGGGAATGAGAGCGCGGTAGGGGGCGGTGTCCCTGGCCCGGAACTCTAAAGGAATTGAACCGATGCGTTCAGGTGTGATTGCAAAGAAGGTGGGAATGACCCGCATCTATAATGATGCCGGGGAACATGTTCCCGTCACCGTTCTCCAGATGGAGAACTGCCAGGTCGTGGCACAGCGCACGCAGGAGAAGAATGGCTACACCGCCGTTCAGCTCGGCGTTGGCCTCGCCAAGGTGAAGAACACGTCGAAGGCGATGCGCGGCCATTTCGCGACCGCTTCCGTCGAGCCGAAGGCGAAGGTTGCCGAGTTCCGCGTCTCCGCCGACAACATGATCGATGTTGGCGCCGAGATCACCGTCGAGCACTTTGTCGCCGGCCAGAAGGTCGATGTGACGGGCACGACGATCGGCAAGGGTTTCCAGGGCGTCATCAAGCGCCACCACATGGGTGGTGGCCGTGCGACGCACGGTAACTCGGTCTCGCACCGTACTCACGGTTCGACTGGCCAGCGCCAGGACCCGGGCAAGGTGTTCAAGGGCAAGCATATGGCTGGCCACATGGGCGACACCCGCGTCACCACGCAGAATGTCGAGATCGTCTCGACCGACGCCGACCGCGGCCTGATCCTGATCCGCGGTGCGGTTCCCGGATCGAAGGGCGCCTGGATCCTGGTCCGCGACGCGGCCAAGGTGGCGCTGCCGGCCAATGCGCCGAAGCCCGCCGCGATCCGCGCTGTTGCGGCAGCTGCGAAGAACGAGGCTCCGGCCACAGAGGGAGCGGAATAATGGATCTCAAGATCACAACGCTCGGCGGTAAAGACGCCGGCAAGGTGGAACTTTCCGACGGAATTTTCGGCCTTGATCCGCGCGAAGACATCCTGCAGCGCGTCGTGCGCTGGCAGCTTGCCAAGAAGCAGCAGGGCACGCACAAGGCAAAGGGCCGCGCCGAAATCGCGCGCACCGGCGCCAAGATGTACAAGCAGAAGGGTACGGGCCGCGCCCGTCACCACTCGGCACGCGCTCCGCAGTTCCGCGGCGGCGGCAAGGCCCACGGCCCGGTCGTTCGCAGCCACGAGCATGAACTGCCCAAGAAGGTTCGTGCGCTTGGCCTCAAGCATGCTCTCTCGGCCAAGGCCAAGAGCGCGTCGATCATCATCATCGACGAGCTGAAGCTGACCGAGGCCAAGACGAAGGCGCTGATCGCGAATTTCGCGACGCTGGGCCTGACCAACGCCCTGGTGATTGGCGGTGCCGAGCTTGACAAGAACTTCAAGCTGGCAGCCACCAACATCCCCAACATCGACGTGCTGCCCATCCAGGGCATCAACGTCTACGACATTCTGCGCCGCGGCACGCTGGTCCTTTCGAAGGCCGCCGTCGAGGCTCTCGAGGAGCGCTTTAAATGACCGACCTTCGTCACTACGACGTGATCGTCTCGCCGGCGATCACCGAAAAGTCGACCATGGCCTCCGAGCAGAACCAGGTCGTCTTCAACGTCGCCAAGAAGGCGTCGAAGCCGGAAATCAAGGCCGCCGTCGAAGCGCTGTTCGGCGTCAAGGTGATGGCCGTGAACACGCTTGTCCGCAAGGGCAAGATCAAGCGCTTCCGCGGCACGATCGGCCGCCAGAGCGACGTCAAGAAGGCGATCGTGACGCTGGCCGACGGCCAGTCGATCGACGTCGCGACGGGTCTCTGAGCAAGGCCGCGAGGACAGGACAATGGCACTTAAGAAATTCAACCCGATAACGCCGAGCACCCGCCAGCTGGTCATCGTCGACCGCTCGGGCCTCTACAAGGGCAAGCCCGTCAAGGGCCTGACCGAAGGCCTGACCAAATCGGGCGGCCGCAACAATCACGGCCGCATCACGGCCCGCTTCATCGGCGGCGGTCACAAGCGTTCGTACCGCATCATCGACTTCAAGCGTCGCAAGTTCGACGTTGTCGGCACGGTCGAGCGCATCGAATATGATCCGAACCGCACCGCCTTCATCGCGCTGATCAAGTATGATGATGGTGAGCTGTCCTACATCATCGCTCCGCAGCGTCTGGCTCCCGGCGACAAGATCGTGGCAGGCGAAGCGGTCGACGTGAAGCCGGGCAATGCGATGCCGCTGGCCTCGATGCCGGTCGGCACCATCGTCCACAACATCGAGCTGAAGCCGGGCAAGGGCGCCCAGGTCGCCCGTTCGGCAGGTGGTTACGGCCAGCTGGTCGGCCGCGACCAGGGTATGGCGATCCTGCGCCTCAACTCGGGCGAGCAGCGTGTCGTTCACGGCTCCTGCATGGCCACCGTCGGTGCCGTGTCCAATCCGGACCACGGCAACATCAACGATGGCAAGGCCGGCCGCACGGTTTGGCGTGGCAAGCGTCCGCACAATCGCGGCGTGACCATGAACCCGGTCGACCATCCGCACGGCGGCGGCGAAGGCCGCACCTCCGGTGGCCGCCATCCGGTCAGCCCGTGGGGCAAGCCGACCAAAGGCAAGAAGACGCGGTCCAACAAGGCGACCGACAAGTTCATCCTGCGCTCGCGCCATCAGCGCAAGAGCTAAGAAGAGGTAACGCCAAGTGACTCGTTCTATTTGGAAAGGCCCCTTCATCGACGGCTACCTTCTCAAGAAGGTGGACAAGGTTCGTGAAGGTGGTCGCAATGAGGTGATCAAGATGTGGAGCCGTCGCTCCACCATCCTGCCGCAGTTCGTCGGCTTCACCTTCGGTGTCTACAACGGCCAGAAGCACGTTCCCGTCTCGGTGAACGAGGACATGGTCGGTCACAAGTTCGGTGAATTCGCTCCGACGCGGACCTATTACGGTCACGGCGCGGATAAGAAGGCGAAGAGGAAATAATCATGGGCAAGGCCAAAGCTCCGCGCAGGCTTGCTGACAACGAAGCGCGCGCCGTGTTGCGCACGATCCGTATCAGCCCGCAGAAGCTGAACCTGGTTGCCGCGCTGATCCGCGGCAAGAAGGTCGCGACAGCGCTTTCCGATCTCGAATTCTCGGCCAAGCGGATTTCCGGCACGGTCAAGAAGACGCTGGAATCGGCAATCGCCAACGCGGAAAACAACCACGACCTCGACGTCGATGCGCTGATCGTGGCGGAAGCCTATGTCGGCAAGTCAATCGTCATGAAGCGGTTCCACGCTCGTGGCCGTGGTCGCGCCAGCCGTATCGAGAAGCCGTTCTCGCACCTCACGATCGTCCTTCGTGAAGTCGAAGAAAAAGGGGAGGCCGCATAATGGGCCAGAAAGTCAATCCGATCGGTCTTCGCCTCGGAATCAACCGCACCTGGGATTCGCGCTGGTTCGCGAACACCGGCGAGTACGGCAAGCTGCTGCATGAGGACATCAAGATCCGCAAGTATCTTGAGAAGGAACTCAAGCAGGCCGCGATCTCGAAGGTCGTGATCGAGCGTCCGCACAAGAAATGCCGCGTCACCATCCATGCCGCGCGCCCGGGTCTGATCATCGGCAAGAAGGGCGCCGACATCGAGAAGCTTCGCAAGAAGCTGATGGAAATGACGAAGTCCGAGACGCACCTCAACATCGTCGAAGTGCGCAAGCCGGAAATCGACGCGACCCTGGTCGCCCAGTCGATCGCCCAGCAACTCGAGCGTCGCATCGCGTTCCGCCGCGCCATGAAGCGTGCCGTGCAGTCGGCCATGCGCCTCGGTGCCGAAGGCATCCGCATCAACTGCGCCGGCCGCCTTGGCGGCGCCGAGATCGCGCGCATGGAATGGTACCGTGAAGGTCGCGTGCCGCTGCATACGCTGCGCGCCGATGTCGACTACGGCACGGCCGAGGCGAACACGGCCTACGGCATTTGCGGCGTCAAGGTCTGGGTATTCAAGGGCGAGATCCTCGAGCACGATCCGATGGCTTCGGAGCGTCGTGCGACCGAGGGTGATGCTGCGCATGGCGGTGGTGGTGATCGCGAACGCGGTCGTCGTCGCGAAAACGCCTGAGACATTTAGGAATTTGGAGTTAGAACGATGCTGCAGCCAAAGCGCACAAAGTTCCGCAAGCAGTTCAAGGGCCGTATCCATGGTACCGCAAAGGGCGGCACCAACCTGGATTTCGGTGGTTTCGGGCTGAAGGCGCTTGAGCCGAACCGCGTCACCGCGCGTGAGATCGAGGCGGCCCGCCGCGCGATCACTCGCGAAATGAAGCGCGCCGGCCGCGTGTGGATCCGTATTTTCCCGGATGTGCCGGTCACGTCGAAGCCGACCGAAGTCCGCATGGGCAAGGGCAAGGGCGCGGTCGACTATTGGGCGGCGCGCGTCAAGCCGGGCCGCATCATGTTCGAGATCGACGGCGTCAATGAAGAAACCGCCCGTGAGGCGCTGCGTCTCGGCGCGGCCAAGCTCTCGGTCAGGACGCGCTTCGTACAGCGCATCGCAGAATAAGGACGGGCTGATCATGAAAGCCGAAGACATCCGGACCAAGACCCAGGACCAGCTGACCGACGACCTGGCCAGCCTGAAGAAGGAGCAGTTCAACCTGCGCTTCCAGAAGGCCACCGGCCAGCTCGAGAAGACCGCGCGCGTGAGGCAGGTTCGCAAGGACATTGCGCGTATCAAGACCATCGCTGCGGAAAAGTCCGCGGCCAAGAAGGCTTAAGGACGAAAACCATGCCAAAGCGCATTCTGCAGGGCACCGTCGTCAGCGACAAGAACGAGAAGACGGTTGTCGTCAAGGTCGAACGGCGCTTCACGCATCCCGTGATGAAGAAGACCGTGCGCATGACCAAGAAGTACAAGGCGCACGACGAGAACAACGCCCACAAGGTCGGCGATCAGGTGTTCATCCAGGAATCGAAGCCGATTTCCAAGGACAAGCGCTGGATCGTCGTGTCCTCGGACCAAGCCTGACCTCCGGGCGTAAACAACGAATTTTGGACAGACCGGGGAGGGGCTTCGAGCCCGTCCCGTTAGAAAAGAAGAAGGCGGCCAGTCATGATTCAGATGCAAACAAACCTCGACGTGGCGGATAATTCCGGCGCGCGTCGTGTCATGTGCATCAAGGTGCTGGGCGGCTCGAAGCGGAAATACGCTTCCGTGGGCGACATCATCGTGGTGTCGATCAAGGAAGCCATTCCGCGCGGCCGCGTTAAGAAGGGCGATGTGATGAAGGCGGTCGTGGTTCGCACGGCCAAGGACATCCGCCGCCCGGACGGCAGCGTGATCCGTTTCGACAAGAACGCGGCCGTTCTCGTCGACAACAAGAAAGAGCCGATCGGCACGCGTATCTTCGGACCGGTTCCGCGCGAACTCCGCGCCAAGAACCACATGAAGATCATCTCGCTCGCGCCTGAAGTGCTGTAAGGAGCCGGACCAATGCAAAAGATTAGAAAAGGCGACAAGGTCGTCGTGCTGGCCGGCAAGGACAAGGGCCGTTCGGGCGAAGTCCTCTCGGTTCAGCCGAAGGATGACACCGCGCTGGTGCGCGGCGTCAACATGATCCGTCGTCACCAGAAGCAGTCCCAGTCCCAAGAGGGCGGGATCATCACCAAGGAAGCGCCGATCCAGCTGTCGAACATCGCGCTGGCCGACCCGAAGGATGGCAAGCCGACCCGCGTCGGTTTCATCTTCCAGAAGGACGGCAAGAAGGTGCGCGTCGCCAAGCGCTCGGGAGAAGTCATCAATGGCTAAGGCTCAAACCAAGCAGGCGACTGCCAACAACACGCCGCGCCTCAAGCAGGTCTACAACGAGACCATCCGCAAGGCGCTGCAGGAGCAATTCGGCTACGACAACGAGATGCAGGTTCCGCGCATCGACAAGATCGTGCTGAACATGGGTGTGGGCGAAGCGACCGCCGATTCGAAGAAGCCTTCGGTCGCGGCCGAGGACCTGGCGATGATCGCCGGCCAGAAGGCCGTCGTGACCCGCGCCCGCAATTCGATCGCGGGCTTCAAGGTTCGCGAGAAGATGCCGATCGGCGCCAAGGTCACGCTGCGCAAGGAACGCATGTACGAGTTCCTCGATCGCCTCGTGAACATCGCGCTGCCGCGCGTCCGCGACTTCCGCGGATTGAATCCGAAGAGCTTCGATGGCCGTGGCAACTACGCCATGGGCATCAAGGAACACATCGTGTTCCCGGAGATCAACTACGACAAGGTTGATCAGATCTGGGGCATGGACGTCATCGTTTGTACGACTGCGAAGACGGACGACGAAGCCAGGGCTTTGCTCAAGGCTTTCAACTTCCCCTTCCGCCAGTAACGGCAGCGAGAAAAGGAAAAATCTGAAATGGCAAAGACCAGCTCAGTCGAGAAGAACAACAGGCGCCGCAAGCTTGCCGACCAGTACGGTCCCAAGCGCGCCGCGCTGAAGGCGATCATCATGGATCAGTCCAAGCCGATGGAAGAGCGCTTCCGCGCTCAGCTGAAGCTTGCTGCCCTGCCGCGCAACTCGGCCAAGATCCGCATCCGCAACCGCTGCGAAGTCACCGGCCGTCCGCGTGCCTACTATCGCAAGCTCAAAGTATCGCGCATCGCGCTTCGGGATCTCGGCAATAACGGCCAGATCCCGGGCCTGGTCAAGTCGAGCTGGTAAGGAGGACATAACATGTCATTGAGCGATCCTCTCGGCGATATGCTGACCCGCATCCGCAACGCCTATGGCCGCAAGAAGTCGAGTGTCTCGACGCCGGCCTCGCGTCTGCGCACCCGCGTCCTCGACGTGCTGAAGGCTGAAGGCTATATCCGCGATTACAGCCAGACCGACTTCGACAACGGCAAGTCCGAGATCGAAATCGAGCTGAAGTATTTCGACGGTGCTCCGGTCGTGCGCGAAATCGCCCGCGTTTCGAAGCCCGGCCGCCGCGTTTACGTTTCGGCCAAGTCGATCCCGCACGTCGCCAACGGCCTCGGCATCGCCATCCTTTCGACGCCGAAGGGCGTGATGGCCGACCACGAAGCACGCGAGCAGAACGTCGGCGGCGAGATCCTCTGCCAGATCTTCTGATCTGGCAGCTCACCGCAAATTGGAATCCGGTCTTCGGATCGTTCCGAAGACAGAGACCTGAAACAAGAGAAGTGACGAGGACAACAAAATGTCTCGTATTGGAAAGAAACCCGTTTCGCTGCCGCAGGGCGTGACCGCGACCGTCAACGGCCAGACCGTGACGGCGAAGGGCCCCAAGGGCGAGCTTAAGTTCGTGGTGAACGACGAAGTGCTGGTCAAGATGGAAGGCAGCGAGATCGCTGTCCAGCCGCGCGACCAGACCAAGACAGCTCGCTCCAAGTGGGGCATGTCGCGCACGCAGATCGTCAACATCCTGCAGGGTGTCAAGGACGGCTTCGAGAAGAAGCTCGAGATCACCGGCGTCGGCTATCGCGCTGCCTTGCAGGGTAAGAACCTGCAGCTGGCTCTTGGCTTCAGCCATGATGTCGTCTACGAGACGCCGGCCGGCATCACGATCACCGTGCCGAAGCCGACCGAAATCACCGTGGCCGGCATCGACAAGCAGCAGGTCGGCCAGGTTGCCGCGGAGATCCGCGAATACCGCGGTCCCGAGCCTTACAAGGGCAAGGGTGTCCGTTACGCCGGCGAGAAGATCGTCCGCAAGGAAGGCAAGAAGAAGTAGTCTGCTTGGCCCTGAAAAGTTGCAGACTTTTCGGACAGGGCCAGGCCACGGAAATGTAACGCCGCGGGGAGCGGTCGCGGGAGGCGCTTCGCCTGCCGCATATGGCGGCCCCCGTTTTTTGAAGGCAAGGAAGACATCATGGGTACCAAGGAAGCCATCCAGCGCCGTGCGCAACGCGTCCGCCGCCAGATCAAGAAAGTCGCCGGCGAGCGTCCGCGCCTTTCTGTGCACCGCACATCGAAGAACATCTACGTCCAGGTGATCGACGACGCCAAGGGGCACACTATCGCTGCCGCCTCGACGCTCGAGAAGGACCTCAAGGGTTCGCTCAAGACCGGCGCCGACACCGCCGCCGCCGCCGCGATCGGCAAGCTGATCGCCGAGCGCGCCACCAAGGCCGGCATCAAGGAAGTCGTCTTCGACCGTGGCCCGTACATCTATCACGGCCGCGTCAAGGCGCTGGCCGAGGCTGCCCGCGAAGGCGGTCTCAGCTTCTAATGCATGATCCCGAAAAGTTGCAGACTTTTCGGACAAGATCATGCAAAGGAGAAGTTCACCGCTGATGACCCAAAAGCGGCATCAGCAATCAGCAACCCGTGCTTCCGGAAAAGAACAAGGAACAGGATATGGCACAGGAACGTAGGGAAGGCGGCCGCGGCCGCGAGCGTGAAGAGCGCGATGACGGCATGGTGGACAAGCTCGTCCACATCAATCGCGTCGCCAAGGTCGTCAAGGGTGGCCGCCGCTTCGGCTTCGCCGCACTCGTCGTCGTCGGCGACCAGAAGGGCCGTGTCGGCTTTGGTCACGGCAAGGCGCGCGAAGTGCCGGAAGCCATCCGCAAGGCAACCGAATCCGCCAAGCGCGACATGATCTTCGTGCCGCTGCGCTCGGGCCGCACGCTGCATCATGACGTCGAGGGACGCTGGGGTGCGGGCCGCGTGCTGCTGCGCGCCGCCAAGCAGGGTACCGGCATCATCGCTGGCGGCCCGATGCGCGCCGTCTTCGAGACGCTCGGCATGCACGACGTGGTCGCCAAGTCGATGGGTTCGTCGAACCCCTACAACATGGTTCGCGCCACCTTCGACGCGCTGAAGAGCCAGATGCATCCCAAGGATGTGGCTGCGGCGCGCGGCATCAAGTATTCGACCCTTCAGGCCCGCCGCGGCACCGCCGTTGCGGCTGAAGAATAGTCGACCTGACCAGGGATTTTGACCATGGCCAAGAAAGCAACCAAGACCATCACCGTTGAGCAGATCGGCTCGCCGATCCGCCGTCCGAAGGAACAGCGCGCGACGCTGGTCGGCCTCGGCCTCAACAAGATGCACAAGCAGCGCACGCTGGAGGATACGCCCTCCGTGCGCGGCATGATCGCTGCCGTCCAGCATCTCGTCCGCGTCGTGGACGAGGGCTGAGCCAAAGCGCAGGAGAAGCAAGATGAAACTCAACGATCTGCGTGACAAGGACGGCGCGACGCACTCCAAGAAGCGTCTCGGCCGTGGCATCGGCTCAGGTTCCGGCAAGACCGCCGGTCGCGGCGTCAAGGGCCAGAAGGCGCGCTCCGGCGTTGCCGTCAACGGCTTCGAGGGTGGCCAGATGCCGCTCTACCGGCGCCTGCCGAAGCGTGGCTTCAACAACATCTTCGCCAAGAGCTTCGTTGTCGTGTCGCTGGCCCGTATCCAGGAAGCCGTCGATGCCAAGAAGCTTGACGTCAAGGCAACCGTGACGGCCGAAACGCTTGTCGCCGCTGGCGTCATCCGTCGCGTCAAGGATGGCGTGCGCGTGCTGTCCGACGGCGAGCTCAAGGCCAAGCTTGCCTTCGACGTCGCCGGCGCCTCCAAGGCCGCGATCGAGAAGATCGAAAAGGCCGGTGGTTCGGTCAAGCTGCCGGAAAAGACAGCTGCCGAGTAACGGCAATTTGAAGCGCGGTCGGCAAGAGTGGCATTCGTTTTTGCTTTCGATCGCGCTTTGATCTGCTCAATTTAGCGGCCGCGTCAACGCGGCCGCTTGCATGTTTACAGCCCGGAGCTTATCTCGTGAGCTTCGGTGAAACGCACCGCCTGACCCCACGGGCCATCAAGCGTTACCAAGCGGAGAATCAGGCATGGCTTCGGCTGCTGAACAACTAGCCTCGAATCTGAATTTCTCGGCCTTCGCCAAGGCGGAGGACCTGAAGAAGCGCATCTGGTTCACAATCGGCGCGTTGCTTGTCTATCGCCTCGGCACCTACATCCCGCTTCCGGGCATCAATCCCGACGCCTTCGCCCAGGCTTTCTCCTCGCAGAGCAAGGGCGTGCTCGGCATGTTCAACATGTTCGCCGGCGGTGCCGTGCAGCGCATGGCGATCTTCGCGCTCGGCATCATGCCCTATATCTCCGCCTCCATCATCATGCAGCTGATGACCTCGGTCATTCCCTCGCTGGAAGGGCTTAAGAAGGAAGGCGAGCAGGGCCGCAAGGTCATCAACCAATACACGCGCTACGGCACCGTGCTCCTGGCGCTGGTGCAGGCCTATGGTATTTCGGTCGGGCTGGAGAACGGTAACGGCATCGTCAATGATCCCGGCATGTTCTTCCGTCTCTCGACCGTCGTTACGCTGGTCGGCGGCACCATGTTCCTGATGTGGCTTGGCGAACAGATCACCGCGCGCGGCATCGGCAACGGCATTTCACTGATCATCTTCTCCGGCATCGTCGCCGGCCTGCCGCGTGCCATTTCCGGCACGCTGGAACTTGGCCGCACCGGCGCGCTGTCGACCGGCCTGATCCTGGCGATCATCGTGCTCGCCATTGTCGTCATCGCGCTCATCGTCTTCTTCGAGCGCGCGCAGCGCCGCCTGCTGATCCAGTATCCGAAGCGCCAGGTCGGCAACCGCATGTTCCAGGGCGATACCTCGCACCTGCCGCTCAAGCTCAACACGTCGGGCGTCATCCCGCCGATCTTCGCGTCGTCGCTGCTCCTGCTGCCGGCCACCGTCGCCGGCTTCTCGCAGACGACCAACATGCCGGCCTGGGCGAGCACCATCCTGGCCTCGCTCGGCCACGGCCAGCCGCTCTACATGGCATTCTACGCGGCGATGATCGTGTTCTTCGCCTTCTTCTACACTGCGATTGTCTTCAATCCGAAGGACACCGCCGACCAGCTCAAGAAGCATTCGGGCTTCATCCCGGGCTACCGCCCGGGCGAGCGCACCGCCGACTACATCGATTACGTTCTCACCCGCATCACCGTCGTCGGCGCCATCTACCTGGTGCTGGTGTGCCTGCTGCCGGAGTTCCTGATCTCGGCGACTGGCGTACCATTCTACCTTGGTGGCACATCGCTTCTGATCGTGGTCAGTGTCACGCTCGACACGGTTGCGCAGATTCAGGGTCACCTGATCGCGCACCAGTATGAAGGGCTGATCAAGAAGTCGAAGCTGCGCGGGGGGAAGAAAGCCAGATGAGGTTGATTTTGCTTGGGCCGCCGGGGGCGGGCAAGGGGACACAAGCACAAAGACTGGTAGAAAAACACGGCATACCCCAGCTCTCGACGGGTGACATGCTGCGTGCCGCCGTCCAGGCGGGTACCGAGGTCGGCAAGCGCGCCAAGGCGGTGATGGATGCCGGCGAGCTGGTCTCGGACACCATCGTCAACGCCATCGTCGCTGAGCGTATCGATCAGGCCGACTGCGCCAGAGGTTTCATCCTCGATGGTTATCCGCGTACGCTGGTGCAGGCCGATGCGGTTGAATCGATGCTCTTGGAGCGCGGCATTGGTCTCGATACGGTCATCGAACTTGTCGTCGACGACAGGGCCCTGGTCGGTCGGATCGTCAAGCGCGCCGATGATGCCAAGGCGGCTGGCCAGCCCGTGCGCAAGGACGACAATCCCGCTGTGTTCGAAGAGCGCCTGCGGGAGTACTACAAGAAAACCGCTCCGCTGACCGGCTACTATTACGCCAAGGGCAAGCTCAAGACCGTGGACGGCATGGCCAGTATCGACGCGGTGACCGCAGAGATCGAAGCCGTGGTCGTGGCGGCCGCGAAGGCGCGGTAAGGGAATTTAAAGATTAAGCTTGACGGAGGCGGCTCGCTGCGGTATGGCGGCCCGTCTTCCTATCAGGTGCGCACTTTGCTTGTCCGCAAGGGCAAGGCAGTCGCTTTGAACTGGAAACTCCCGCAAGGGCCGGCCTCCACCGGACGCGGGGCAATGTGGATAGCGCCGGATCTGCCTTTTTGAGGGTTGACCGGCCCATATGGAGAAGAGAAGAACATGGCTCGTATAGCCGGCGTCAACATTCCGACCAACAAGCGCGTCGTCATCGCGCTTCAGTACATTCACGGCATTGGCAAGAAGTTCGCCCAGGAAATCGTCGACAAGGTCGGCATCCCGGCCGAGCGCCGCGTCAACCAGCTGACCGACGCGGAAGTGCTGCAGATCCGCGAGACCATCGACCGCGATTACCAGGTCGAAGGCGACCTGCGCCGCGAAGTGTCGATGAACATCAAGCGTCTGATGGATCTCGGCTGCTACCGCGGCCTGCGTCACCGCCGCTCGCTGCCGGTTCGCGGTCAGCGCACGCACACCAATGCACGTACCCGCAAGGGCCCGGCCAAGTCGATCGCCGGCAAGAAGAAGTAATTGGGAGTGAGTAGCTGTTAGTGAGTAGTGAGAACCGGCGTTAACGCCTGCACCTCGTCACTACTCACCAATTCACTATTCACTTTTCCAGGTGGAGCCGCTGGCATTACGGCGGTGTAGAGATCAACTGAAAGGACTACCATGGCCAAGGAAGCCGCACGTGTTCGCCGCCGCGAACGCAAGAACATCTCGTCGGGCGTTGCCCACGTCAATTCGACCTTCAACAACACGATGATCACCATCACCGACGCGCAGGGCAATTCGATCGCCTGGTCGTCGGCTGGTGCCCAGGGCTTCAAGGGTTCGCGCAAGTCGACCCCGTTCGCCGCCCAGATGGCTGCCGAGGACGTTGCCAAGAAGGCCCAGGAACACGGCATGCGCATGCTCGAAGTCGAGGTCTGCGGACCGGGCTCCGGTCGTGAATCGGCGCTGCGGGCCCTGCAGGCGGCCGGCTTCACCATCACCTCGATCCGTGATGTGACGCCGATCCCGCACAATGGCTGCCGCCCGCGCAAGAAGCGCCGCGTCTAAGCAATTTATCGAACGCCGCGTGAGCGCCCAGGGCGCTCCTCCGCGGTATTCCAGGTCGCCCGCCACGATTGGATGGTGGCGGGTCAACGGAAGGAAAGCATCATGATCCAGAAAAATTGGCAGGAACTGATCAAGCCGAACAAGATCGAGTTCTCGTCGAAGAAGAAGACGCTGACCACGCTGGTCGCCGAGCCGCTCGAGCGCGGCTTTGGCCTGACGCTCGGCAACGCGCTGCGCCGCGTGCTCCTGTCTT
Organism: Mesorhizobium salmacidum (SeqCode); assembly: GCF_037179605.1. Taxonomy (NCBI): domain Bacteria; kingdom Pseudomonadati; phylum Pseudomonadota; class Alphaproteobacteria; order Hyphomicrobiales; family Phyllobacteriaceae; genus Mesorhizobium; species Mesorhizobium salmacidum (SeqCode). The sequence continues at coordinate 44,894 of NZ_JAPYKS010000011.1, read as the reverse complement.
CGCTGCGCGGTGCGGCTGTCACCGCCGTGCAGATCGACGGTGTTCTGCATGAATTCTCGTCCATCGCCGGCGTGCGCGAGGACGTGACCGACATCGTCTTGAATATCAAGGAAATCGCCATCCGCATGGAAGGCGATGGCCCCAAGCGCATGGTCGTGCGCAAGCAGGGCCCGGGCGCGGTTCTGGCCGGCGACATCCAGACGGTTGGCGATGTCGAGATACTCAACCCCGACCACGTCATCTGCACGCTGGACGAAGGCGCTGAAATCCGCATGGAATTCACCGTCGACACGGGCAAGGGCTATGTGCCTGCGGAGCGCAACCGCGCCGAAGACGCGCCGATCGGCCTGATCCCGGTCGATAGCTTGTATTCGCCGGTCAAGAAGGTCTCCTACAAGGTCGAGAACACCCGCGAGGGCCAGGTTCTCGACTATGACAAGCTGACCATGACCATCGAGACCGACGGTTCGATCTCGGGCGAGGATGCGGTGGCTTTCGCCGCCCGCATCCTGCAGGACCAGCTTGGCCTGTTCGTCAACTTCGACGAGCCGCAGAAGGAAGTCGCCGCGGAAGCCGTCACCGAGCTCGCCTTCAATCCGGCGCTGCTCAAGAAGGTCGACGAACTCGAGCTTTCGGTGCGTTCGGCCAATTGCCTGAAGAACGACAATATCGTCTACATCGGCGATCTCATCCAGAAGACCGAAGCCGAGATGCTGCGCACCCCGAACTTCGGCCGCAAGTCGCTGAACGAGATCAAGGAAGTTCTGGCGGCGATGGGCCTGCACCTCGGTATGGAAGTGCCGGACTGGCCGCCGGAAAACATCGAAGACCTCGCAAAGCGTTACGAAGACCAATATTGAGCATGAACTCCAAGGATCGGCGGCGTGAGCCGCTCGATCCGACGGTCGTGCGGAAAACCATCAGAGGCCGTGGCCTCTTGAACAACTGAAGAAGGAAAAGAGCCATGCGCCACGGTTTCAAAGGCCGCCGCTTCGCCCGCAGCATAAGCCACCGCAAGTCGATGTTCGCCAACCTGGCGGTATCGCTGCTCGAGCACGAGCAGATCGTCACCACCTTGCCGAAGGCGAAGGACCTGCGTCCCATCGTCGAGAAGCTGGTGACGCTCGGCAAGCGCGGCGACCTGCACGCCCGCCGCCAGGTGATCGCGCAGATCGGCAATGAAGGCGTCGTCAAGCGCCTGTTCGATACCATCGCCCCGCGCTACGCCACCCGCAACGGCGGCTATTTGCGTATCATGAAGGCCGGCTTCCGTCACGGCGACAATGCCGCGATGGCGGTCATCGAGTTCGTCGACCGCGACACCTCGGCCAAGGGCGCCGGCGACCGCGCCCGCATCGAAGCCGAAGGCACGGACGAAGCCGCAGCCGCATAAGGTTTCGTCTTTCCAGATTGATTTAAAGGGGCCTGCGGGCCCCTTTTTCATATTCCGCGCGCAAAGGCGTACCCAAAAATATTGATTGCCGCGAAAATAATCGGATTTCAGCGGCTTAGCCTTTCATTTTGCACATTCGTCGGGACAATGCGCCCGAACTCGCTTGGAGGATTCGCAATGCGCGCCAAAAAACTGTCCCTTGTTCTGCTCTGCGCCTTCATGGTGTTCGCAGCCGCACCGGCAGTCCGGCAGGCGCTGGCCGAGGACGCCGCCAAGCCAGCCGATCCGGGGCTCTCCGATGTACTGACCGACTTGTTGCATGGCGTCGAAGGCGAGAATGCCACTTCCGGCCCGGACAAGCGCGTGCCGTTCGGCCGCGAGGAGGTCCAGCTTTCCTTCGCGCCGCTGGTCAAGCAGACGGCGCCGGCGGTGGTCAATGTCTATGCCTCGCAGACGGCCAAGGTGACCTCGCCTTTCGAAGGCGATCCCTTCTTCGAGGAGTTTTTCGGCCGCGCCCAGCCGCGTGCGCAGTCTTCGCTGGGCTCGGGCGTGCTGGTCGATCCGAGCGGTGTCATCGTCACCAACTTCCATGTCATCAAGGACGCCGACGAGGTCAAGGTGGCGACCGCCGACGGCCGCGAATTCACCAGCAAGGTGATGCTCAAGGACGAAACGCTCGATCTGGCCGTGCTCAAGATCGAGTCCGACAAGCCGTTTCCGGTCATCGCCATCGGCGATTCCGACGCGCTCGAGGTCGGCGACCTGGTGCTGGCCATCGGCAATCCCTTCGGCGTCGGCCAGACCACCACCAGCGGTATCGTTTCCGCCCTTGCGCGCAGCCATATCGGCGTTTCGGACTCCGGCTATTTCATCCAGACCGATGCCGCCATCAATCCGGGCAATTCCGGCGGTGCGCTGATCAATATGGGCGGCCAGCTTGTCGGCATCAACACCGCCATCTACAGCCGCAGCGGCGGCTCGATCGGTATCGGGTTTGCCATCCCCGCCAATATGGTGCGGGCTTTCGCCGATGCCGCCAAGGCCGGCCTCGATTTCTTCGAACGGCCCTATATCGGCGCCGAATTCGAAGCGGTGACGCCGCAGATCGCCGAATCGCTCGGCATGGAAAAGCCAATCGGGGCGCTGGTCTCCTCGGTCGACGCGACGGGTCCCGCCGGCAAGGCAGGGCTGAAGCCGGGCGATGTCGTGCTGCAGATCAACGGCAAGCCGGTCGAGAGCATCGAGGCGCTGGACTATCGCATGGCGACGCTGTCGATCGGCACCAAGGCGAATTTCGCGATCCTGACCAAGGGCCAGCAGGCGGCGATGGACATCGCGCTGGAGCGCGCGCCGGAGGGTGCAAAAGCCTCGGAAGTGACGCTGCATGGCCGCAGCCCGTTCTCGGGCGCCAAGGTCTCGGAACTGTCGCCGCGGCTTGCCCAGAAGCTCGGCCTGCGCACCGATCTCAAGGGCGTGACCGTGATCGACATCAACCGTGATTCGCCGGCCGCCGATTTCGGTTTCCAGCCGGGCGACATCGTGCGCGAGGTCAACGGCACCAGCATCGACACCGCCGCAATGTTGGCGCAGGTAGCCCAGCAGGATACGCGCTGGTGGCGCTTTACCGTCGAGCGCGGTGGGCAGATACTGCGCCAGGTGTTGCGTTACTGAGTTCGACCCCTGATGGGATCGCGCTCCAAACTTAAAGCAGATCGGCGTTTTGCCGAAACGCCGATCCGCTCTATCTCCTTGTTTTGACGCAATTCCGGACGGAAAAGGCTTCACGCTTTTCCCGGAATTGCTCTGAGGAAGTGCATGGCCGATCTGTTCAGCGTCGACGAACCGGATAAGGTGCCGCCCGGGCGGCCGCTGGCCGACAGGTTGCGTCCGAAGAACCTTGGCGAGGTCGTCGGCCAGGAGCATTTGACGGGCCCCGATGGCGCGCTGACCCGGCTGATCGGCTCCGGTTCGCTGGGCTCGATGATCTTCTGGGGGCCGCCCGGCACCGGCAAGACCACGGTGGCGAGGCTGCTCGCCGGCGAGACCAGCCTTGCCTTCGAGCAGATATCGGCCGTCTTTTCCGGCGTCGCCGATCTGAAGAAAGTGTTCGAGGCGGCCAAGTTGCGCCGCGCCAACGGCCGCCAAACCCTGCTTTTCGTTGACGAGATCCACCGCTTCAACCGTGCCCAGCAGGATTCTTTTCTCCCCGTCATGGAGGATGGGACGGTCGTCCTGGTCGGCGCCACAACCGAAAACCCGTCCTTCGAACTCAACGCGGCCTTGTTATCGCGCGCGCGGGTCATGGTCTTCCATTCGCTCGGCGAAGACAGTATCGCCAAGCTGATGACGCGGGCGGAGGAGACAGAGGGCAGGGCACTGCCGCTCGATGACGAGGCGCGGGCGATGCTCATCCGCATGAGCGATGGCGACGGGCGCGCATCGCTGACGCTGGCCGAGGAAGTCTGGCGTGCCGCCAAGCCTGGCGAGATATTCGATCCCGAAGGGCTGCAGCGCATCGTCCAGCGCCGTGCGCCGATCTACGACAAGGGCCAGGATGGCCATTACAACCTGATCTCGGCGCTGCACAAGTCGGTGCGCGGCTCGGATCCGGATGCCGCACTCTACTATCTCGCGCGCATGTTCGATGCCGGCGAGGATCCGCTCTATCTCGGCCGCCGGCTGGTGCGCATGGCGATGGAAGACATCGGGCTTGCCGATCCGCAGGCACTGGTCATCGCCAATGCCGCCAAGGATGCCTATGACTATCTCGGTTCTCCGGAGGGCGAACTCGCTTTCGCCGAGGCCACCGTTTATCTCGCCACCGCGCCCAAATCCAACGCCGTCTATACGGCCTTCAAGGCAGCCACGCGGGCCGCGAAGGAACATGGCTCACTGCTGCCGCCCAAGCATATCCTCAACGCACCGACCAAGCTGATGAAAGAGGAGGACTACGGCGCCGGCTACCGTTACGACCATGATGAGCCGGACGCCTTTTCAGGCCAGGACTATTTTCCCGAAAAGATGGGTCGACAGACCTTTTACGATCCGCCCGAGCGTGGTTTCGAGCGCGATATTAGAAAGCGGCTCGACTACTGGGCAAAGCTGCGCAAAGAGCGGGAATAGCCGGTTTGCGTCGCCCGGTGGTCGTCACGCTTCGGGACGAGGCTTCGCCCTGGGGCATTTCAACTTCGGTCGTCCTCCATACACTGTTCGCCGCGACACTGGCATTGATGCCGTTGCCGAAGCGGCCGAACCGGCTGGAGGAAGAGCGGGTGTCGGTCGACATCCTGGCGCCTGAACAGTTCGAGGCATCGGCGAGACCGCCGCCGGCCTCCGCCGCTGCGGCGGTGCCGGAGGCGAGGGCGGCAGAGCCACCGCCTGCTTCGAACCCGCCCAAAACTCAACCGCCCGCCGCGCCTGCCATGATTCGCCCGACGCGGATGCTGTCGGCCAAGACCCTGGCCGATCCGCGCAGCAGGCAGGCGCGCGCCGATCTCAAGGTCTTAGCATCCGACGAGGGGATGGTACAGCTTTGCAATCTGGAGGCCATGGATCAGATCCGCCAATGGCATGCGGGTTTCCAGCCGGAGCGGGTGGTGCCCTACGCAACCGCCGAGGAAAAGATCACCGGCACGACGATCGCCGCTGATGGTGCGGCTTTTCGCAGCCGCAAAAACTGGTACAGTCTGAAGTTCAAATGTCAGCTCGCACAGGACGGCGAAAGCGTCATTGGCTTTGAGTTCCTGGTCGGCGATCCCGTGGCCAGGGACAAATGGGACGAGCTTGGCTTGCCGGCGGTGCATTGACAGCCCGGCAGGCTCCACCAGGCAGCCAGCCCGGCCGGATACCATGGCCGTTGTGCGGTGACCCAAAAAACCTTATCAAGGCGCACGGTCGGGCGGTGGCCGTTGCCATGATTTGGGCACCTCATTCGCAACAGGATCGCGCATCGCGCGTGGAAAAATGACAAAAACCCTTCGCAAATCGCTTCGCAAATTCGCTATTGCCATCCCGATTCTTGCCCTTGGCTTCTATTTCATACCGATCCTGACGACGATCTTCATCGTCTGTGGTCTGATCGATGTGCTGCGCAACGACAGGAAGGATCTGGCGCTGTTCAGCGGCTACTTCCTTGGCAACGGGCTTTTCACCTGGTTGCTCTCACCCTTCAACCTGCTGGTCGATCTTCTGTGCTACAGAAATCCGGGCGTGTGGAAGCTGGAGCAGTTTCCCGCCGACTATCAGCGTGAGGTCAACGAGGTCCTTAATGTGTTCAAGGCGCGCAAGGATGAGATCATCGCCGATATCGACGCCAATTTCGGCGCCGGCCGGCGCGGCATGTATGTCTACCAGTGGTACGGCAAGCACAGGATAGACAATGTCGAGGAATTCAACAAGGATTTCAAATACATCAAGACGATCGCCGTTTCCGTCTTCAGCAAGCGCGAATCGACCTCCTGGCATTTCGGGCCGCTGCGGCTCAGCCTGCGCATCCTCTACAATCTGATCCCGGTGAAAGCTGAGATTTTCGTCGAATGCGGCAACGTCAAGAACTACTGGTACGACAATCCGCAGTTCATTTTCGACGACACGCTGCTGCATCGCTCGGTCAACGAATATGACGGCCGCCGCTACTGCGTGTTCATGGATATTATCAGGCCGTCCCCGGTGCCTCGCCTGATCGCCGGCATGCTCGCCATCGTCTCGGTGAGCGTCGAGCGCATCAATTCGATGTTCTACAAGAACTGGAAGATGATCGGTTCGACCAAGACCAAGAAGGCTGGAACTGCCTGACGACTTCCTAGTGACCGGCAAGAGGGATCGCGATGTATCTATTGCTTGTTTGTCTCGGCGGCACGCTCGGCGGAATGGCCCGCTTTTTCCTGTCCGGCTTCGTCGCCCGCCGGGTCGGCGAGACTTTTCCCTGGGGGACGATGGTCGTCAACGTCTCGGGAGCCTTTGCGATCGGCGTCATCGCGCATGCGGTGGCGCGCGATGCGATGCCTGCTATTTGGGCCTTTGCCGTTACCGGCTGCCTCGGCTGCTATACCACGGTTTCGTCCTTCAGCCTGCAGACGCTGGCGCTGGCGCGCGAGGGCGAATGGCTACGCGCCGGTGGCAATATGGTGCTTTCGGTCTTTCTGAGCCTTGGCGGCGTGGCGCTGGGCTTTGCCGCGGCAAGTCTTTTGATCGGTGGCGGGACGCTGTGAGCGGTCGGCAGAAGCTCGGCTCCGGCGGGTCGGATCTCGCTGCGGCAAGGTTAGCCGCGCGCCGTATTGGCTGGCGCAAAACGAGTGAAACGGTTCGTACCTATGCGACCGTGGCTGCCGGCAGCATGATCGGCGGCGTGTTGCGGGCGCTTGCCTCATTGGCGAGTACCGCGCTGTGGGGCAATGGATTTCCCTTCGGCACGCTCCTCGTGAATATTGTCGGCTCCTTCCTCATCGGTTTCTACGCGACGCTGACAGGCCCCGACGGCCGCGTCTTTGCCAGCCCGCTGCAGCGCCAGTTCTTCATGGTCGGCTTCTGCGGAGGCCTGACGACCTTTTCGGCGTTCAGCCTTGAAACCCTCACCCTGGTGCAGAATGGAAGGTTTGTGGCGGCGGGGCTCAACATCGCTATCTCCGTGATAGCGTGGCTTGCCGCCGTCTGGCTTGGCCACATCTTTGCAATGCGCCTCAACCGACTGAGAGGATCCGGGCAATGAAGATACCAAGGCAGGCGCAATTGCTGCGCATATTCATCGGCGAGAACGACAGGGCGGATGGCCACCCGCTGTATGAAGCAATCGTGCTCAAGGCCCGCGAAATGCAGATTGCCGGTGCGACCGTCCTGCGCGGCGCGATGGGGTTCGGCCATTCCAGCCGACTCCACACCACGAAAATCCTCCGTCTGTCGGAGGATCTCCCGCTAGTGATCGAGATCGTCGACGGCGAGGAAAAGATAGCTGCTTTCCTGCCCGCGCTTGAAACAATCATGACAAGCGGCCTGATCACACTGGAGAAAGTTCAGGTTCTGCAATATGGAACCGAGAACGAGTGACCTGCAATGGATCCGGACGACGGGTCCAGTGTCTCTAGCGTGTAAGGTTGCGGACGCGGCGAATACGGTTGCATCCGGCGAAACGGCGATTGGAACTATGGCAGGCGTTGAACAGATCACGGTGGAGGCCGGCGAGGCGGGCATGCGGCTCGATCGCTGGTTCAAGACGCATTTCCCGGGACTTGGCTTCGGCCATCTGCAGAAGCTGCTGCGCTCCGGCCAGATCCGCGTCGATGGCGGCCGGGTCAAGGCCGACACCCGCGTCGAGCCGGGCCAGATGGTGCGTGTGCCGCCGCTCGAGGTGGACAAGAAGGGCGAGAGCGCGCTCACGGGCCACTCGATCCGCAACCAGGGCGACGCGGATGTGCTCGCCAAGATGCTGCTCCATGAGGACCCGAAAGTCTTCGTCTTCAACAAGCCGGCGGGCCTCGCGGTTCAGGGCGGCTCCGGCGTCACGCGCAATGTCGACGACATGCTGGAAGCCTGGCGCAGCCAGAAGGGCGAGAAGCCGCGGCTGGTGCATCGGCTCGACCGCGATACGTCGGGCGTACTGGTTGTCGCCCGTACCAGGCTTGCCGCCATGAAGCTCTCCGAGGCGTTCCGGGCGCGAGAAACCAAGAAGACCTACTGGGCGTTGGTCAAAGGCGTGCCGCCCAAGCGCGAGGACAAGATCTCGACCTGGCTGATCAAGGAGCCGACAGAGGATGGCGACCGCGTGCGCGTGGCCGCGCATGGTGAAAAGGGCGCCGACCATGCCGTGTCCTACTACCGCATCATCGAGCAGGCGGCGCAGACCATGACCTGGCTGGAGATGGAGCCCTATACGGGCCGCACCCACCAGCTCCGCGTCCATGCCGCCTATATCGGCTGCCCGATCATCGGCGACCCGAAATACTTCGAAGCCGACACCAACTGGGATTTTCCCGGCGGCATTCAAAACCGCCTGCACCTGCACGCGCGCCGCATCATTATCCCGCACCCGGACAAGGGCGTCATCGACGTCACCGCGCCGATGCCGCCGCACATGCGCCAGAGCTGGAACCTGATCGGCTTCGACGACGCCAGCGCGGAGGATTGACCGTGAGCGGCGCCACCGACGCGCTCGATCGGCGCGATACGGTCGATATGGCCGCCGCCGCCATCATGGTCGGGCTGACCTTCTCCTGGGGCCTGAACTACGTCGCCGCCAAGATCTCCTACGCCGGCTACGACCCCGTCTTCCTGTCAATCGCACGCTCGGTCATCGGCGGCTTCTGCGTCTTCCTCTGGTGCCGCTGGCGCGGCATTGCGCTGTTCACCAGGGATGGGACATTGCTGGCCGGCATCGCGGTCGGCGTGCTTTTCGGCGTCGAGTTCCTTTGCCTCTATGTCGGGCTGGAGCACACCACCGTTGCCCGCAACACGCTGCTGGTCAACTCAATGCCGTTCTGGATGCTGATCGGCGGCCACTTTCTGCTCGGCGAACAGATCACCACGCGCAAGTTTCTTGGCCTGCTGTTGGCTTTCGCGGGTCTCGCCACCGTTTTTTCCGACAAGCTCGGCGGTAGCGGAGACATGCTGTTCGGCGATCTCCTGAGCCTTGGTTCCGGGTTTTTCTGGGCCCTGACCAACATCCTCATCAAACGATCGAAACTGGTCGAGGCAAGCGCGGAGAAGCTGCTGCTCTATCAACTCGCCGGCGCGGCGATCGTTGGCGTGTTGGTATTGCCTCTCGCGGGCCCACCCGTTCGCGATCCAGCCTTGCTGCCGACATTGGCGCTGCTTTTCCAGGCAATCTATATCGTCGCCTTTACATACGTGCTGTGGTTCTGGCTGCTGCGCCGCTATCCGGCCTCCGGCCTGTCGAGCTTCACCTTCCTGTCGCCGGTCTTCGGTGTTTTATGCGGTGCGATCATCTTGAACGAGCCGCTGACCATTCGCATTTTTCTGGCACTTGGCTTGATTGCGGCGGGGCTGATCATCGTCAACCGGCCGGCACGCAAGCTGACACCGGTGTGAGAAAGAGACTTCATGCGTGACATCCTCAACGACCTTGAAGCGGGCAAGTATCTTTCCGATCCGGATCCGGTACGTCGCGCCCAGATCCAGATGAAGACGCCGCTGCCCAAGCGCTTCTACAAGGAGGTCTCGGTCGTGCCGGTGGAAGCTGGTTTTGCCGTGCAACTCGACGGCAGGCCGGTGCGCACGCCCGGCAAGGCGCTGCTGGTGCTGCCGACTGAAGCGGCCGCGGCGCTGGTTGCCGGCGAGTTCGCGGAACAGGGCGAGACGATCAATCCGGTGACAATGCCGGTGATGCGGCTGGTCAACACCGCCATCGATGGCGTGGCCAGCGATCCGCAGGCGGTGCTGGAAGACATTCTGCGTTTTGCCTCGTCGGATCTGCTCTGTTACCGCGCCGATGCCCCGCAAGGGCTGGTCGAGCGGCAGAACGAACAGTGGGATCCCGTCATCGACTGGGCACGCGCCGCGCTTGGGGTTCGCTTCAACCTTGCCGAGGGTATCATCCATGTCGAGCAGCCGCGCGAAACCATTGCCGTGCTGGGCAGCCACCTGGCGCAGCGCACCGAGCCGCTGCGCCTGGCCGCCATTCATGTCATGACATCGCTGACCGGCTCGGCATTGCTGGCGTTGGCGGTCGATTTCGGCGAGCTCGACGGCGAGGAGGCCTGGGCCGCCGGCCATGTCGACGAGGACTGGCAGATCGCGCATTGGGGACAGGACGCCGAAGCAGTCGGGCGTCGTGCCGCCCGCAAACGAGACATGATGGCCGCTGTCAGCTTGCTCGAAGCGCTGCGGGCATGAGCGCTTTGCTCCGCCTTCGCATTGCACCTAATACGAAAGTCATAATCCCATCGTCGCGGTGCCTTTCCCCGGTGCTTTCTGCCATTTTTCATGTGCTGGCTGCGCTTTTGAGTCCGCGTTCGGAGGAGAACGCGGACGTTGGCGCACAGCATCTAGGACTGGGTCTCACGGGAGGATAACTCAATGGCAATGGCATCGACCGCCGGCGGAAGGAGCCGGGGCATGACGCGGGAGGAGAAGAAAGTCATCTTCGCTTCCTCGCTCGGCACCGTTTTCGAATGGTATGATTTCTATCTCTACGGCTCGCTGGCGGCTTTCATTGGCTCGACCTTTTTCAGTCCGACGATTCCCGAGGCAACGCGCAACATCTTCGCGCTGCTGGCCTTTGCCGCAGGTTTCCTGGTGCGCCCGTTCGGCGCGCTGCTGTTCGGTCGCATCGGCGACCTCGTCGGCCGCAAATACACATTCCTGGTCACCATGACGATCATGGGCCTGTCGACCTTCCTGGTCGGCCTGTTGCCCGGCTATGCAACCCTGGGCATCGCTGCTCCGGTGATCCTGATTGTCCTGCGCATGCTGCAGGGTTTGGCGCTGGGCGGCGAATATGGTGGTGCGGCGACCTATGTCGCCGAGCACGCGCCCGATGACCGCCGCGGCTTTTACACCTCTTGGATCCAGACGACAGCGACGCTCGGCCTGTTCCTGTCGCTGATCGTCATCCTGATTGTGCAGGGATCGCTGAGCAAGGAGAGCTACGCCGCCTGGGGTTGGCGCATTCCTTTCATCGTCTCTTTCCTGCTGCTCGCCATTTCGATCTGGATCCGGTTGTCTCTCTCGGAGTCCCCGACCTTCCAGAAGATGAAGGACGAGGGCAAGGGCTCCAAGGCGCCGCTCTCGGAAGCCTTTGGTCAGTGGAAAAACGCGAAGATCGCTCTCCTGGCGCTGCTCGGCCTCACCGCCGGTCAGGCCGTCGTCTGGTACAATGGCCAGTTCTACGCGCTGTTCTTCCTGCAAAACGTGCTGAAGGTCGACGCGCAGTCGGTCAACATCATGATCGCCGTCGCGCTGGCGCTCGGCTCGATCTTCTTCGTCGTGTTCGGCTGGCTCTCCGACAAGATCGGCCGCAAGCCGATCATCATGGCTGGCCTGGCGCTTGCCATAGTCTGCACCTTCCCGCTGTTCAAGGCATTGACCTGGGCCGCCAATCCGGCGCTCGCCAAGGCACAGCAGAGCACTCGGGCAACTGTGACGGCGGCACCCGGCGACTGCAGGTTCCAGTTCAATCCGGTCGGAACCGCGAAATTCACGACGTCCTGCGACATCGCGACTTCGTTCCTGACCAAGAACTCAGTTCCGTACGATGTGGTGTCTACGGCCGCGCCCGGGACGGCCGCGTCAGTCAAGATTGGTACAGAGACGGTGGCGTCCTACGACGCGGTCGCCGCCGGCGATCAGGCCAAGGCCAAGGACGCGGCCTTCGCCAAGGCTGTCAACATGTCCCTGCGGGACGGCGGTTATCCGCTGAAGCGTGCGGCGATCAAGGTTGCGGACCAGAAACTCGATGCGTTTGTTGCCGCCAACCCGGAACTGAAGCTGGACGCCGCCGCGATCCGTGCCGGTGAGAAGGCGACTGTGCCGATTGATCAGGCGGTCAAGGACAAGCTCTTGACTACCGAGGAGGCAGCGGGCGCACCCGAGGTCACCGTCTACAACATACCGGGCGGCGGCGCCTTCGCCATGTTCGCCGATCCGGCGGCGGTGAATTGGCCGATGACAATCGGTATCCTGTTCATCCTGGTGCTGTTCGTGACCATGGTCTACGGGCCGATCGCGGCGATCCTTGTCGAGATGTTCCCGACTCGCATTCGCTACACTGGCATGTCATTGCCCTACCACATCGGCAATGGCTGGTTCGGCGGCCTGCTGCCGGCGACGGTGTTCGCGCTCAGCGCCTACAAGGGCGATATCTACTATGGCCTCTGGTATCCGGTGGTAATCGCGGCAATGACGCTGATCATCGGCATGATCTTCGTCAAGGATACGCTCGGTACCGACCTGCACGCCAAGGAGTAGCCGATCGGCCGATACGAACGAAAAGCCCGGCGCGAGCGATCGCGCCGGGCTTTTTCATGTGAGATCGACGTGGAGGGCTTCAGCTCTTCCGTTGCGGGTTTTCTTCCTCGACGGCGGCCTCGTGATACCAGCCATCGGAATCGGCGTGCTCGCCGCGAAGCGCGGCAAGCTCTGCCGCGAATTTGGCCTTGGCGCCTAAATTTAAGGCAGACTTGCGCGGTGCCAGCGGGAACATCAGGATTTTTGCCGACGGACGCGATTGCGTGACTTGCATTGCCGGTCTCCCTGCTTTTTCAGAAGCTTGCCGATTCAGTTCTCATCAAAATAGGTTCTGCGATTCATTTAGGCAATATGCTCAGGAAAAGATCATGATTTGCCTATGATTTAAGCAGTATTGCCGTTTGGCCGATCTTGACGCATTGCTGAGACGGCTCAGCAAAATCAAAGCCTTGGCATGACCATTTTGCCGCACCCGTCGGAGGCCGAGTGGCATACGAATTGCTTTTTAACCATCGGCAGGCCGGCCTGTTTCGGCCATGCATCGACATCGCCTGCTTGCGGTGTCCAAGCAACGAGAGGCTCTAGAATGACCAAATACAAGCTCGAGTATATCTGGCTCGATGGATACACCCCGGTCCCCAATCTTCGCGGCAAGACGCAGATCAAGGAATTCGCCGAGTTCCCGACGCTCGATCAGCTGCCGCTGTGGGGTTTTGACGGGTCCTCGACGCAGCAGGCCGAGGGGCATAGCTCCGATTGCGTGCTGAAGCCGGTCGCCGTCTATCCCGATCCGGCCCGCACCAACGGCGTGCTCGTCATGTGCGAAGTCATGATGCCCGACGGCGTTACGCCGCATGCATCCAACAAGCGCGCCACCATCCTCGACGACGAAGGCGCCTGGTTCGGCTTCGAGCAGGAGTATTTCTTCTACAAGGATGGCCGTCCGCTCGGCTTCCCCGAAAGCGGCTATCCGGCGCCGCAGGGCCCGTACTACACCGGCGTCGGCTATTCGAATGTCGGCTCCGTTGCGCGCCAGATCGTCGAGGAACATCTTGATCTCTGCCTCGCGGCCGGCATCAACCACGAAGGCATCAATGCCGAAGTGGCCAAGGGCCAATGGGAATTCCAGATTTTCGGCAAGGGCTCCAAGAAGGCCGCTGACCAGATGTGGATGGCCCGCTATCTGATGCAGCGCCTGACCGAGAAGTACGGCATCGACATCGAATACCACTGCAAGCCGCTCGGCGACACCGACTGGAACGGCTCGGGCATGCATGCCAATTTCTCGACGTCTTATATGCGTGAAGTCGGCGGCAAGGCCTATTTCGAAGCGCTGATGGCGGCCTTCGACAAGAACCTGACGGACCACATCGCCGTCTACGGCCCGGACAACGACAAACGTTTGACCGGCAAGCACGAGACAGCGCCGTGGAACAGGTTCAGCTATGGCATCGCCGATCGCGGCGCCTCGATCCGCGTCCCGCATTCGTTCGTCAAGAACGACTACAAGGGCTATCTGGAAGACCGCCGTCCGAATTCTCAGGGCGACCCCTACCAGATCGCCTCGCAGATCCTGAAGACGATCGCTTCGGTGCCGGCGAGCGCAGAGGTTTCGGCCGCTGCCTGATTCTCTTTGCGGCGTGGTCAGCTCCGCGCTGCACGGGGATGGTCATTGTGGAAAAGGCCCGGGCGGAAACGCCCGGGCCTTTTTGCCGGAACGGCGAATTCCCCCAAAAAAAGTCAGGTTGAAAAGGGACGGGCAATTTTAGCCGAACGAGAGGCTTTGGTTGACGCCCCTTGCCGCCACTCGTCTCGTGCATTTCCGAGTTTCATTGAAAAAGCCCGGAAAACAGCCTGTTTCAGCTCGTCCGTACACCACCGATCCTTTATATAAGCCACTGTTCATGCATCGAAATCGGCGATTTGTGCCTCCGGCAGGCGGCGTTGACAGGCCACGCCGCGGCATGCGTATTCGTCGCCTTGGGGGTTACGCCAAAGCGATGCTGTTCGAACGGGGCGGGGTTTCGTGAACGACGGCATTGGCGGGGCGCCGGACGAGCGGGTATTGCAGCCTGAGGCAGTGCGCCGCTCGCTCCTGGCGTTCGATTGCGTCCCGAAAGGCCATCCGCCAACGTGCTCGAACGGGTTTTTTGCCACCCAATCCGAGGTCTTCTGCGGCGGCCAAGAGGGCCGGCTGCCCGAGCTGAGATGCGTCCTCCTTGGATCAGCAAAAAAGCCCTTGAAGGGGGAAATCCTTCAAGGGCTTCGAAACACTATCCGAACGGAATCTTAGACCGAATAGTACATGTCGTATTCGACCGGATGCGGGGTCATTTCGAAGCGCATCACTTCGGCCATCTTGAGCTCGATATAGCTGTCGATCTGGTCGTCGTCGAAGACGCCGCCGGCCTTCAGGAAGCCGCGATCCTTGTCGAGGCTCTGGAGCGCTTCGCGCAGCGAACCGCAGACGGTCGGGATCTTCTTCAGCTCCTTCGGCGGCAGGTCGTAGAGATCCTTGTCCATCGGCTGTCCCGGGTGGATCTTGTTCTTGATGCCGTCGAGGCCGGCCATCAGCATGGCGGCGAAAGCGAGATAGGGGTTCGCGCCCGGATCCGGGAAGCGGACTTCGACGCGCTTGGCTTTCGGTGAACTGCCGAACGGGATGCGGCAGGACGCCGAACGGTTGCGCGCCGAATAGGCGAGCAGCACCGGCGCCTCGTAGCCCGGCACCAGTCGCTTGTAGGAGTTGGTCAGCGGGTTGGTGAAGGCATTGATCGCCTTGGCATGCTTGATGATGCCGCCGATGTAGAACAGGCAGCTCTCCGAAAGACCGGCATACTCATTGCCGGCGAAAGTTGGCTTGCCGCCCTTCCAGATCGACTGATGAACGTGCATGCCCGAGCCGTTGTCGCCGAAGATCGGCTTCGGCATGAACGTGGCCGTCTTGCCATAGGCGTTGGCGACCTGGTGCACGACGTACTTGTAGATCAGCATCTTGTCGGCGTTGCGGACCAGCGTGTCGAACTTGATGCCGAGTTCGTGCTGGGCGGCGGCCACCTCATGGTGATGCTTTTCGACGCGCACGCCCATTTCGGCGAGCACCGTCAGCATTTCGGAGCGCATGTCCTGTGCCGAATCGATCGGCGGCACCGGGAAATAGCCGCCCTTGATGCGCGGGCGGTGACCGAGATTGCCGGTCTCGTAATCGGTGTCGTCGTTCGAGGGCAGTTCGGTCGAATCCAGCTTGAAGCCGGTGTTATAGGGATCGGCCTTGTACTTGACGTCGTCGAACACGAAGAACTCGGCTTCCGGGCCGACATAGATGGTGTCGCCGATGCCTTCCGACTTCATGTAGGCCTCGGCCTTCTTGGCCGTGCCGCGCGGATCGCGGTTGTAGGATTCGCCCGAGACCGGATCGAGGATGTCGCACAGGATGACCATGGTCGACTGCGCGAAGAACGGATCCATGTGGACCGTGTCCGGATCGGGCATCAGCACCATATCGGACTCATTGATGGCCTTCCAGCCGGCGATCGAGGAGCCGTCGAACATGACACCGTCGGCAAACATGTCTTCCTCGACCTCGACAACATCCATCGTCACGTGCTGCAGCTTGCCCTTCGGGTCGGTGAAGCGCAGGTCGACGAATTTCACGTCGTTGTCCTTGATCTGCTTCATGATGTCTTTGGCTGTCGTCATGTCATGTATCCCTGTGTGCTGACGTTTTTTGATGGATGACGTTTCTTAGAGGATGGCCGGTCTTAGAGGATGGCCGGCTCGGATCAAACCGCGTCCATTCCGGTTTCGCCGGTGCGGATGCGCACGACTTCCTCGATGTTGGAGACGAAGATCTTGCCGTCGCCGATGCGGCCGGTCTGGGCCGCCTTGCGGATGGCCTCGATCGCGCCTTCCACGGCATCGTCGCCGAGCACGACCTCGATCTTCACCTTGGGCAGGAAGTCGACGACATATTCGGCGCCGCGGTAGAGTTCCGTGTGACCCTTCTGGCGCCCGAACCCCTTGGCCTCGGTTACGGTGATGCCTTGCAGTCCGGCCTCCTGAAGCGCTTCCTTCACTTCGTCCAGCTTGAATGGCTTGATGATCGCTTCGATCTTTTTCATGTAAAAAGTGGCCTCCACTGCCAAAAAAACGGGTTGTGAGCCCCCGCTTGCGCCTCAATCAAGCACGAACTGTGCCAGTCGGAGGGAACAGAAGCGGTGTCATACGATTTCAAAGCTATGTCACCCCCAGATGCAAATTCGCGTCATGCGCTGCATTGGAAGCGGCATGAATGGCTGTAGCCTATCCGGCACTCCTGTGCATGTCTGCCCAATATCTGGGCAAATTGCTCATCTGGTGCGCAGCTTGGTGCCTGCGATCCTTGCGCCGATCGACATGGTCATGACAGCGCCAGCTCCTCCCCGTTTGCGTCGAGCCGAAAACTGGACAATGCTTGATCGAATGCGGATCGGCAATCCATGAGCCACGAACTTCTTACTTCCGCCGAGATGGGCGAGGCGGATCGGCTGACAATTGCAGCAGGTCCAACCGGCGGCATTGGATTGATGCGACGTGCCGGGCAAGCCGTCGCGGCCGAAGTGCTCAGGCGCTATCCCGCGGCGGCGCACGTCCATGTGTTGTGCGGCCCGGGCAACAATGGTGGCGACGGTTATGTCGTTGCCCTAATCCTTGCCGGCAGTGGCGTCGCCACCACGGTCTGGGCGTCTGCCCCGCCGAAGCCGCATAGCGATGCGGCACTCGCCGCCGCCGAATGCCCAATCAAGCCCCGGCCGCTATCGGACTTTGATGCCGGTTCCGGCTCGATCGTGGTCGATGCGCTTTACGGGGCAGGGCTGTCCAAGCCGCTGTCCGGCGAGGCCGCCAGGACGGTCGATCTGGTCACAGACCTGCATCTGCCGGTTGTCGCGGTCGACCTGCCTTCCGGCATTTCCGGCGACAGCGGCAAGGTGCTCGGCACGTCGTTTTCAGCCGAGCTCACAGTGACCTTTGCGCGCAAGAAGCCCGGCCATCTGCTCCTGCCCGGCCGGGAGCGATGCGGCGAGATCGTGCTTGCCGATATCGGCATCGGGGCGGAGATCATTGCAACGCTCCAGCCCCGGACGTTCGAGAACGGACCAGCGCTTTGGTTGCGCGATTTGCCGGTGACGGCCGTCGACGCGCACAAATACAAGCGCGGCCATGTCGGCGTCTTTTCCGGTGGCCCCAATGCCACCGGCGCGGCGCGGCTCTCTGCACTTGGCGCTGCCCGAAGCGGGGCAGGGGCGGTGACGGTCCTGTCGCCGGGCAACGCCATGCAGGTCAATGCCGCGCACCTGACCTCGATCATGCTGCGCAGGGCCGACGACGCTGCCGACATTAAGGCATTTGTCGAGGAGCGCCGGCCATCGGCCTTTGTTCTCGGGCCAGGCTTCGGCGTCGGTGAAAAAACCCAGGCGTTCGCGCTTGCGCTACTCGCGTCGGGCAAGCCAGCGGCCGCGTCCACTGGAATTGCCGGGCTGGTCTTCGACGCCGACGCGATCACTTCGTTTCGTGAGGCGCCGGATGTCTTGTTCGAAGCCGCCCGCGGGCCGGACGCGCCCGCGCTGGTGATGACACCGCATGAAGGGGAGTTCGCCAGGCTGTTTCCTGGCATCGCCGATGACAATGCCTCATCGAAGCTTGACAAGGCACGCGCGGCGGCAGCGCGCGCCAATGCCGTCATCGCCTACAAGGGCGCCGATACGGTGATCGCCGCTCCGGACGGCAGGGCAGCGATCAATTCCAATGGCGCGGCCTGGCTTGCCACCGCAGGGTCGGGCGATGTGTTGTCCGGCATCACGGCCGGACTGCTTGCCCAAGGCATGCCGGCCTTCGAAGCGGCCTGCGCGGCGGTCTGGATCCATGCCGAGACCGGCAGTCGGTTCGGGCCGGGGCTGATCGCCGAGGATTTGCCGCTGGCAATGGTGCCGGTGCTGCGCGAACTGGTGGCTGCCGGAGGCGGGCGCTGATCAACCGCGATGCCCGTACACCAGCTCACAGCGGAATGTTGTCGTGCTTCTTCCAGGGGTTCTGCATATCCTTGTTGCGCAGCATGCGAAGCGCCCGGGCGATACGGCGGCGGGTCGAGTGCGGCATGATCACCTCGTCGACATAGCCGCGCTCGGCGGCTACGAACGGCGACAGGAAGCGGTCCTCGTAAGCCTTTGTATGGGCAGCGATTTTCTCGGCATCGCCGATGTCCTTGCGGTAGATGATCTCGACCGCGCCTCTCGCCCCCATAACGGCGATCTGCGCCGTCGGCCAGGCATAGTTCATGTCGCCGCGCAGATGCTTCGACGCCATGACGTCGTAGGCGCCGCCATAGGCCTTGCGGGTGATGACGGTGATCTTCGGCACGGTCGCCTCGGCATAGGCGAAAAGCAGCTTGGCGCCATGCTTGATCAGGCCGCCATACTCCTGCGCCGTGCCGGGCAGAAAACCGGGAACATCGACGAAGGTGACGATGGGGATTGAAAAGCAGTCGCAGAAACGTACGAAGCGCGCCGCCTTGCGGCTGGCGTCGGAATCGAGCACGCCCGCCAGCACCATTGGCTGGTTGGCGACAAAGCCGACCGTGCGGCCCTCGACCCGGCCAAAACCGGTGACGATGTTCTTCGCAAAACTCTGCTGGATCTCGAAGAAATCACCCTCATCGGCGACCTTCAGGATCAGCTCCTTGATGTCGTAAGGCTTGTTGGCATTGTCGGGGATCAGCCGGTCGAGCGACATGTCATGGTCGCTGACCGACTGGTAGCATTCGATCTCGGGGAGCTCCGACGTGTTGGAAGCTGGCAACAGGTCGACCAGCCGGCGCATCTGCAAGAGTGCTTCGACGTCATTGTCATAGGCGCCGTCGGCGATCGAGGATTTCGTCGTGTGGACGGAAGCGCCGCCGAGGCTCTCGGCGGTCACCGTCTCGTTGGTCACGGTCTTCACCACATCCGGCCCGGTGACAAACATGTAGGAGGTATCGCGCACCATGAAGATGAAATCGGTCATGGCGGGCGAATAGACGTCACCGCCGGCACAAGGGCCCATGATGACGGAGATCTGCGGAATGACACCCGAAGCGAGCACATTGCGCTGGAATATCTCGGCGTAGCCGCCGAGTGCGGCGACGCCTTCCTGGATGCGCGCGCCTCCGGCATCGTAGAGGCCGATGATCGGCGCGCGATTGCGCAGCGCCATCTCCTGCACCTTGATGACCTTTTCGGCATGGGCTTCCGACAGCGAACCGCCGAACACGGTGAAATCCTTGGCGAAGAGATAGACCGGACGGCCGTTGACCGTGCCCCAACCCGTGACGACGCCATCGCCGGCGATCTTGGTCTTCTCCATGCCGAAGTCGGTCGAGCGGTGCTCGACATACATGTCGAACTCCTCGAAAGAACTCTCATCGAGGAACACCTCGATGCGTTCGCGCGCTGTGAGCTTGCCCTTCTTGTGCTGGGCGTCGATGCGGGCCTGGCCGCCACCCATGCGGGCGATGTCACGCCGCCGCTCGAGTTCCTTCAGCACGTCTTTCATCGCTCGGTCCCCAGAAAACGGAAGCTGCGTTTGTGGTAATGATGCCCGTCGAGGAGCGCAAGCGTCGGCTTTTGGCTGGTTTTTGCTGCACCGCAACATCGCGCCTCTTGCATTCCGGGGCGAACTCAGCCATATGCAACCCATAGGCGCTTGGGCCGGGAGATTTCGGCCTTCTCGACAAATGAGACTGGTTGCGTCTGTTTTCCCTCTTTCCGGTATATCGGCCCCTCTTTCCGGTACATCACAAAGTGGCGAAAAAGCCCCGTGGCATGATGCCTGCGGGCACGACAGCGCAGCCGAGTGGACGCACACGTCCGCCCGCCTTGTCGTTTCATATCAAATTTTCGAAGGCAGGTTGCGCCCTGCCGCGATTGACGTTTGCGGCCAGAGGCCGCGTGAAAGAAGATTATTTTGACCAACGAAAACACTTTGCCCGGCAACGATACAGCGGAACTTTCCGGTTTCGCGGCGCTGGGAATTACGGGTGCGCTGCTCAAGGCCACCCACAATGCCGGCTTCGCCGAACCGAAGCCGATCCAGATGCAGGCCATCCCGCCGCAGCTGGAAGGCCGTGACATTTTCGGCATCGCGCAGACCGGCTCCGGCAAAACCGCGGCCTTTGCGCTGCCGATCCTATCGAAGATCATCGCGCTCGGCACCAAGCGGCGCGCCAAGACGACCCGCGCGCTGATCCTGGCGCCGACCCGCGAACTCGCGGTGCAGATCGAGGACACCATCAAGATCCTCGCCAAGGGCGCGCATGTCTCGACGGCGCTCGTGCTGGGCGGCGTCTCGCGCTTCAGCCAGGTGAAGAAGGTTGCTCCCGGCGTCGATATCCTCATCGCCACGCCCGGTCGCTTGACCGACCTCGTGCGCGAGGGCGACCTCATCCTCTCCGACACCAAATGGCTGGTGCTGGACGAGGGCGATCGCATGCTCGACATGGGCTTCATCAACGACGTCAAGCGCATTGCCAAGGCGACCGCGCCCGATCGCCAGACGGCGCTCTTCTCGGCCACCATGCCGGACGAGATCGCTGAACTCGCCAAGGGCCTCCTGAAGAACCCTGTCCGTGTCGAAGTCTCGCCGCAAAGCACCGCGGCCGCCGAAATCGTCCAGGGCGTCGTCTTCGCCCGCACCAAGCAGAAGCGCCAGGTGTTGTCGACGATGCTCGCCGATGAGGCGATGAAGTCCGTCATCATCTTTTCGCGTACCAAACATGGTGCGGACCGGGTGACCAAGGACCTCGAGCGCGACGGCTTCAAGGCCGCCGTTATCCACGGCAACAAGTCGCAGAATGCCCGTCAGAAGGCGCTGAATGATTTCCGCGACGGTTCGGTGCGCATCCTGGTCGCGACCGACATCGCCGCGCGCGGCATCGACGTGCCCGGCATCAGCCATGTCGTGAATTTCGACCTGCCGGACGAGGCTGAAAGCTACGTCCACCGCATCGGCCGCACCGGTCGCAACGGGATGGATGGCATCGCGATCACGCTTTGCGATCCTTCGGAGAACAGCAAGCTGCGCCAGGTCGAGCGGATCATCCGCACCAAGCTGCCTGTTGTTGCCGACCATCTCGGCAGCCCCGATCCGGCACGCAATCCGGCGGAAAAGAACGAGCGCTTCGAACCCGCCAATGATCGCAGCGACCGCAATGGGCGTCGCGACGGCCGGCGACCGGGCGGCGAGAAGAAGCAGAACAACGGCTTCGGCAACAAGCGTTTCGGCGACAAGCCAGCCTTTGCCGGCGAACGCAAGCCCGAAGGCGCCAAGCCCTTCAAGGGCAACAACAAGCGCCGCTTCGGCGGCAAGCGTCCGGCGGCGCGAGCTGCTTAATACGCCTTATGCAGTTGGCCAACCCTTGGTGGTTGGCTGGTGACTGACCAACAAAGAAAAGGGCTGATGAAGCAATGCTTCATCAGCCCTTTTCGTCTCCGAACCTTACTTCGCCACCGCCTCGACCCAGACAGCAATCCGTTGCGCCAGGAAAGCCGTGGTGGATGGCGACAGCGCGTCGCCGGCGATGACATGATTGTCGGGATCGCCACTGCTTTCGATGGGGACCAGCTCATGCGGGCCACCCCAGCGCGCGGCGATTTCGCGGGTACGGTCGGCCCGCACCACTCTGTCCAAATCCGAGAAGACGAACAAAGCCGGGATGGTCGCCTTCTCCACGGGCGCGCCATAGGCTAGCTCCGTCAGGGCCTGCATCGGCATTGTCGCTGCGATCGGATATCTGGTGGTCCAGAATTTCTCATGCAGCGCGTTGCGCGGCGCGAAGCTGCGTTCCCTGCCGGCGACGAGTTCGGCGATCTGCTTTCCCCATGGCATGGTCAGGACCTCGGCGCCGGATGCCTTCACGCCGAAATTGGGCGAGATGAATGCAATGGCCGCCACGCCCTCGGATGCACCGGCCCGCGTCGCCGCCCAGGCCGCCAGCGAGCCGCCGGTCGACGTTGAGATGACGATCACCTTGTCGCCGATCGCCCGGCCGATGGCGAGCGCCTCCTCATAGTCGTTGATCCAGGCATTGACACTGCCTTGCGTCATCGCCGCGCCGTCCTGCCCGTGACCGGTGAGGCGGGTGTAGAACAGGTTGGCGTCGAGCTGGTCGGCAACGTCGTCGGGCAAGGGCCGGACCTCGCCCTTCGATGCGGAAAAGCCATGGATATAGACGATCGACAGCGGCGTCTTGGCGTGCACCATCGGGTTCGCCCAGACGATCTCCTTCTCCAGCCCGTCGCGAATACCGGGCATGGCGGCTTCAACCTTTGCCACATAGGCCTGTGGGTCGTCACCGATGACGGAAGGATCGAAACGGATCGTGGTGTCGACGGGTACGCGTGGACCCAATACGGAGGCCAGTGCGAGGACGGCGATCAGGCCCAGCACAGCAAACACGATCCGTCGCCCCATCGCAGACTCCACGCAACAACATTCAAGCTATGGTGCTGGCCATGCACAGGCAACGGCCGTTCAGGCAGCCAAGCCACCAATCCTGTGGGCATCTACTTGTTGGGCGGTTTGCGCTCATAATACAGCGGCCGTGCCTTCCAGCTGGTCGTCAGGTTGATCACCCATCTGCATAAAGGCCTTGGCAGCATGCCAAGAATTTTCAGCGGCCAGCTCGTTCTATACGGGAAGGTGACTTCGAAGCCGCCGGACTTGATTCCCTTCACCATGCGGCGCGTCGCACGGCCAACCGGCATCAGGCCCGGCATCGGCAGCATGTTCTTTTCGGTCAGTGGCGTGTCGACGAAACCGGGGTTTACCACCTGGACGCGGATGTTCATCTTGTCGAAATCATATTTCAGCGACTCGGCCAGGATGTTGATCGCCGCCTTGGTGCCACCATAGGCCGCCGTGGTCGGCCAGCCGAAATAGGCGGTCACCGAGCCGACCAGAACGACATGGCCACGCGCGCGCACCCGCATATACTCGACCACAGGCACCAGCCCATTGATGATGCCGAAATAGTTGACCTCGAAGGAGCGGCGGAAGTCCTTGACGACGAGCGACTCTCCAGGTGTCGCGATGTAGTGTCCGGCATTGAAGATGGCGAGCACGATCGGCCCGAGGTCCTTCTCGATCGCCGCCACCGTCTTTGCCATGCGCGGCTCGTCGGTGACGTCGCAGGGAAAGGACACGACCTTGCCCGGCATCTGTGCGGTCTCGACGATGAGCGTGTCGATCGGATCGTCGTCCAGCGCTGTCACCGCCACCGCATACCCTTGTGACGCCAGATCCCTGGCCAGCGAGCGGCCGATGCCGCTGCTGCCGCCCGTGACCCATGCGACGCCGTGTTTCGGATCGGCCCGATAGAGTGTCATGCTTGCGCCCCCGCCGAGTTATTGGTGTCTTGCTCTAGCGGTGGAGAAATCGAATGAAAAGGGTGCTTCTCGACGCCAGGTGCAAATGGTCCCCAGCGCCATCCATGCACCGCAGCGCCGGAAATGCGACTGGACCAGACGAATTCTTGCCTTGAAACCGAAGCGTTGGGTTTCTAGGGTTTCGGCGCACGTACACAAGGAATCCTGAATGCCCAGTTCTGTGATCGACGCGATCGGCAACACGCCTCTGATCCGCCTCAATAAAGCTTCCGAAGAGACCGGCTGCGAGATCCTGGGCAAGGCCGAGTTCATGAATCCGGGCCAGTCGGTCAAGGATCGCGCCGGGCTGTTCATCATCCGCGATGCCGAACAACGTGGCCTGTTGAAGCCGGGCGGTGTCATCGTCGAGGGGACGGCCGGCAACACCGGCATCGGGTTGACGCTCGTCGCCAAGGCGCTCGGCTATCGCACGGTCATCGTCATCCCGGATACGCAGAGCCAGGAAAAGAAGGACACGATCAGGCTGCTCGGCGCCGAACTGATCGAAGTGCCCGCCGTGCCTTACAAGAACCCCAACAATTATGTGAAGCTGTCGGGGCGGCTGGCCGAGCAGATGGCGAGAACTGAGCCGAACGGCGCCATCTGGGCCAATCAGTTCGACAATGTCGCCAACCGCGATGGTCATATCCGTACCACGGCCGAGGAAATCTGGGCCCAGACCGGCGGCAAGGTCGACGGTTTCGTCTCGGCGGTGGGTTCGGGCGGAACGCTGGCCGGTGTAGGGCTCGGTTTGAGGGCCAAGAGCAAGAACGTCAAGATTGCGCTCGCCGATCCTCTCGGCGCCGCCCTCTACAGTTTCTACACCAGCGGCGAATTAAAGTCCGAGGGCAGTTCGATCACCGAAGGCATCGGGCAGGGGCGCATCACCGCCAATCTCGAAGGCTTCACGCCTGACTTCTCCTACCAGATCAAGGATGAGGACGCGCTGCCGATCGTCTTCGACCTGATCCAGGAGGAAGGCCTGTGCGTCGGCGGCTCGACCGGCATCAACATTGCCGGCGCGATGCGGCTGGCCAGGGAATTGGGCCCGGGCCACACCATCGTGACGATCCTCTGCGACTACGGCACGCGCTATCAGTCGAAGCTGTTCAACCCGGAATTCCTGCGCGAGAAGAAGCTGCCTGTGCCGGGCTGGATGGAACTGCAGAGCAAGATCTCGGTGCCGTTCGAAAAGGTCGCGTGATGGCGCACAAGACAGAAGCGCTGTTTCGCGACGATGCCTATCTCAGGACGGCTGACGCCACGGTCGTCGCCATCAATGAGCGCGGCGGCATCATCCTCGACCGGACGATCTTTTATGCCACTTCTGGCGGCCAGCCGGGCGATAGCGGCACGTTGGAGTGTGCCGACGGCAGCCGCATCGAGATCGCCGCCACGATTACAGGCGAAACCAAGGACGAGATCATCCATGTGCCGGCGCCAGAGCAGGCGGCACCGGCCGTTGGCGAGCGGGTGAAGCTGGCAATCTTGTGGGAGCGTCGGCATCTGTTGATGCGCATGCACGCTGCCTGCCACCTTCTCACCGTCGTCTGTCCATTCCCGATCACCGGTGCGGCGGTTTCCGAGGACGACAGCCGTGTCGATTTCGACATTCCGGACGCCAGCTTCACCAAGGAAGATGTGACTGCCGGCATGATGGACCTGGTGAGGGCTGATCATCCCATCTTCACCAGGTTGATCAGCGACGAGGAATTGGCCGCCAATTCCGGCCTGGTGAAATCCAAGAATGTCCGACCGCCCGTTGGCACGGGCAATATCCGCCTCGTCTGCATCGGCGAAAGCGCCTCGGTGGACAGCCAGCCCTGCGGTGGCACGCATGTGAAGAGCACCGGCGAAATCGGCGAGATCCACATCGGCAAGATCGAGAAGAAAGGCCGGGAGAACAGGCGCTTCCGCATCCGCTTCGGCCCCATGCCGGCGAACTGAACAGACAGACACCGTCTAAAGGCGGTAGGAGAGAAAATGGCCGAAGACAGTCCTTTCACCGTCGACGCCGACTGGCTGCAGGAGCGCTTGGGCCAGCCGGGCCTAACGATCATAGATGCCTCCTGGTATCTGCCGGCGCAAAAACGCGGCGCGCGCGCCGAGTATGATGCTGCCCATATTCCAGGCGCCCGTTTCCTGGACCAGGATGCCGTTTCGGATCCCGACGCCGCCACGCCGCATACGCTGGCATCGCCGCAGCATTTCGCCCAGTATGTCGGCTCAATGGGCGTTTCGGCCGATGACACCATCGTCGTTTATGATGGCCCGGGTTTCTTCTCGGCGCCCCGGGCATGGTGGATGTTCCGCATCATGGGCGTCTTCCAGACCTATATTCTGGACGGCGGTTTCGACAGATGGAAGGCATCCGGCCGGCCGGTAACGGCCGAGCCGACCAAGATCGCGCCAAGCGTCTTTCATGCTGATTTCGATGCTGGTCGCGTCGTCGGTTTGGCCGATATGCGCCGGATCGTCGAAACGAAAGCAAGCCAGATTGCCGACGCCCGGGGACCGGGCCGCTTTACCGGCGCCGAGCCCGAGCCCCGCGCTGGCATCCGTTCCGGCCATATGCCGGGCGCACGCAACATCCCTTATTCGGCGCTTTCCGAAAACGGCAAGCTGCTGCCGAAAGACCGTTTGCGCAAGGTGATAGAGGACGCCGGTATCGACCTGTCCAAACCAGTGGTCACATCCTGCGGCTCCGGCATCACCGCCGCGGTGGTCACGCTGGCTCTGGAGACGCTTGGCCATACCGACAACAGGCTTTATGACGGCTCATGGACCGAGTGGGGCGGGCTGTCCGATACGCCGGTCGTGACCGGCCCAGCGACGACCGGCAAGGAATGAATTGATGGAAAACGGCGTGCTGCAGGATATTGAAGTCACGGTGACTTTTCTGGAGATGCATGCCCCACAGGCCGCCTCGCCACCGGTGCCCTACAACCGTCAGGTCGCACTGCTGAAGACCAGGGATATTCCCTTGCATTTCTATCGCTACCTGATGGACCGGGTGGGGCGCAAATGGCACTGGGTGAATGTTCTAAGGCTGAATGACGACGAGCTGTCGGCCGGAATCCACCGCGAGGATCGCGACATCAGGGTGCTCTATCTCGACGGTTCGCCGGCAGGCTTCTTCGACCTCAAGCCGCATCTGCCCGAGGAAGTCGAACTCGCCTATTTCGGCATGATGGAACACGCCACCGGGCAAGGCATCGGCCGCTGGTTCCTTGGCTCGGCGATTGCGGCGGCGTGGTCGTATGGGCCGAAACGGGTGACGGTGCAGACCTGCACGCTCGACCACCCCGCAGCGCTGCCGCTCTACCAGAAGCTCGGTTTCAAGCCGGTCGCTCAGAAGAAAGAGGTCGTGCATCCCCTACCTTTCGCCGAGCGCTCGGCCAGCGTCATGCGGCCGTAACTCCAGCCGGAGTCTGAACCGCCGCTTCGACGATTTCATCAAGTGATTTGTCGCACTGATTAGCCGGCTTATGTCTGAAGATGCCGGTGATCCCATCGAAGGTCGACGGGGACCGATCCTCACATCGGATCGGTTCCCGGATGCTTGGCGGGAATCGGGTGGGAAGCCCTGTCGCGAGCGGGTAGTTTCCGGTCGATAGCACCGGAGATCTTGCCATGACCATCCAGTTCACAGCTCTGCCGACCGAAGATGTAAGGGCCCTGCAGCGCGGCGGCCCCGATGCCTATGGCCAGACGCCCGAGCGGAAAATCTCCGACGGTGATGGCATGCCTTGCCGGCATTGCCTTAGGAATATCGCCGCCGGGGATGTCTACCTAATCCTCGCCTACCGGCCATTTCCGAACCCTCAGCCCTACGCTGAAACAGGGCCGATCTTCCTGCATGCCCAGGAGTGCGAGCGTGCCGCCGGGGCAGGGCTGCCGCCGGAGATTCTCGATAGCCCGGACTATATCGTGCGCGGCTATGGCAGCGATGATCGTATCGTCTACGGTAGCGGTGGCGTCATCCCGACCCAAGCAATTGCCGCACGAGCCGAGACCTTGTTCGAGCGTGAAGACATTGCCTATGTGCATGTCCGCTCGGCGCGCAACAATTGCTACCAGTGCCGTATCGAGCGCGCATGAGATGCAACGATTGCCGATAGAAAGCTTCTGTCGCACTGCTGTCGCATGGACGCGCTAGAAAGCCGTTGTCGATCGATTGGCCGACCGCGGATGAACCGGCGGCAAATCTCGATATCGAGGAAGCGGGGCTTTGGCTCCGCTTTTTTGTTGCCTGCACCGATCGCTCAAGAAAAAAACCGCCGGTTTGAGCCGGCGGGGACTGAAGGAAGCTTCGGGTGTATTAAGCCGCCAGCACTGCCTTCGGCTCGACCAGTTCATAGCCGAGCGCTTCGGCGACCGCGCGGTTGGTGATCTTGCCCTTGTGGACGTTGAGGCCGTTGCGCAGGTGATGGTCGTCGACCAGGGCCTTCAGGCCCTTGTCGGCGAGCTGCAGGCCATAGTGCAGCGTTGCGTTATTCAGCGCATGGGCCGAAGTGACCGGCACCGCACCAGGCATGTTGGCGACGCAGTAGTGGATGACACCGTCGACCTCGTAGGTGGGTTCGGCATGGGTGGTCGCGTGCGAGGTCTCGAAGCAGCCGCCTTGGTCGATGGCGACATCGACCAGTACCGAGCCCTTTTTCATGCCGGACAGCATTTCGCGGGTGACGAGCTTCGGCGCGGCAGCGCCCGGGATGAGCACGGCGCCGACGACGATGTCGGCCGAGAAGCATTCTTCCTCGAGCGCCTCGACGGTCGAGTAACGGGTGTGGACCCGGCCGGCGAAGAGGTCGTCGAGCTGGCGCAGACGCGGGATCGAGCGGTCGATGATGGTGACATCTGCGCCAAGGCCGGCGGCCATGCGGGCCGCGTGGAGGCCAACAACGCCGCCGCCGAGCACGGTGACCTTGCCGGGCAGCACGCCGGGCACGCCGCCGAGCAGCACGCCGCGGCCGCCATTGGCCTTTTGCAGCGCCGTGGCGCCGGCCTGGATCGACAGGCGGCCAGCGACTTCCGACATCGGCGCCAGAAGCGGCAGCCCGCCACGATCGTCGGTCACGGTTTCATAGGCAATCGCGGTGACGCCCGAAGCGAGCAGGCCCTTGGTCTGTTCCGGATCCGGGGCCAAGTGGAGATAGGTGTAGAGGATCTGGCCTTCGCGCAGCTGTACCCACTCATTGGGCTGCGGCTCCTTGACCTTGACGATCATGTCCGACTTGGCGAACACGTCGGCGGCCGTCTTGGCGATGGTGGCGCCGGCGGCGCGATAGGCATTGTCATCGGCGCCGATGCCGGCACCCGCGCCGGCCTCGACCAGAACTTCATGGCCATGGGCGACATATTCGCGGACCGAGCCAGGCGTGAGGCCGACACGGTATTCGTGGTTCTTGATTTCCTTGGGGCAGCCGACGCGCATTTTTCTTCTCCTGATCAGGGCCCTTTTGGGCTCACTCCCTGTATGGAGGCAGTGAACCACGAATCGGCGCGCAGGTGTTTGCGAATGCGCTTGCAGCAGCGCGCGTCCTTCGATAATCGTTGCGAAAAATGTACCGATATTCGCAGGAATCACGAAGAATGCCGCTCGACAGGATTGATATCGCCATTCTGGAGACATTGCAGAAGGATGGCCGGATGCCGAACGCGGCCCTTGCCGAGAAGGTCGGCCTGTCGCAGTCGGCCTGTTCGCGCCGGCTCGACAATCTGGAAAAATCCGGAACCATTCGCGGTTATCACGCCCGGCTGTCCAATGCAGCCCTTGGCCACCAGATGACGGCGATCGTCCACATATCGCTCTCCGGCCAGTTCGAGAAGACGCTGTCGGACTTCGAAGCGGCGATCAAACGCTGTCCGAACGTACTGTCGTGCCACCTGATGTCGGGCGAGTACGATTATATCCTGAGGATCGCGGCGAAGGATCTCGTCGACTACGAGCGCATCCACAAGGAATGGTTGTCGGCGATGCCGCACGTAACGAAGATCAATTCGTCCTTCGCCTTGCGTGAAATCGTCGACCGAACGGCCATGGGGTTGAAGCCGGAAATGGCTTAGAGCCCGACCGAAACCTCGTTCCTATGGCCATCTGAAGGCGTTTTTCTGCGCTTCCGGTGCTCATGGACCCAAATGTCCGCTGCGCTCCGGTTCTCGAAACACCTCCATATGACTCACATGAACAAGCTTCGAAACGGGCTCTAACTTACGCCGTGGCAGCCTCCGTCACGATCCGGTCCATCGGGATGTCGTGCCACTGCGGATAGATGGTGGCGATGCGCTGCAATTCGTAGCCGACGCCGATGACCAGTGGCTTGAACGACATGGCGGCCAGCGTGCGGTCGAAGAAGCCGCCGCCATAGCCCAGCCGATAGCTTGCCGGATCAATGCCGACAATGGGCGAGATGACGATGTCCGGCAGCACCGGATCGCCTTCGGCCGGGATCGGGATGTTCCACACACCTTTCTCCAGCCGGTCGCCCGGTTTGTAGGCGCGAAAGATCAACGGCTGACCCTTTTCGACGACGATGGGCAACGCGGTGCGGCCGCCGTGCGCGTTGATCGACGCCATCCATGGCCGCAAATCCGGCTCGCCGCGAAACGGCCAGTAGAGGCTGACCATCCGGCCTGCTATGCCACCGATCACGGCGTCGAGGCCTTCCGCGATGCGTTGCGACATTGCCGTTCGCGCATCGGCCGAAACGGCAAGGCGCGCCGCGATCAGGCGTTCACGCTCTGCCTTGCGCCAGCGCCTGACGTCGGTCCAGTCGCTGAGCGGTGGCTGGAACGCTGGATCGAGCTCATGCATGAAGCAGGGCGGCGAGGCATACTGTGCCGGCCCTTGTTCGTCATGATCTTTAGCCATGCTTCACCTCATCTCGCGTTCGATGACGCTATACCTCGCGATACGATACAACATGTGCATTCACGACATGGCACGACGAGTCTCGGGCACTCTCCTGCCATTGTTGCATTGCAAAAAAATACCTGCATCTAGGCAGGCAATCTTGCCCATCAAGGGTGAATGAAATGAGCGATGCCAGACACCATGTCGTCGTCGTCGGCGCCGGGTTCGGTGGCCTTGAATTCACCCGCGCGCTGGCCCGTGTGCCAGTGCGCATCACCATGATCGACAAGCGCAACCATCATCTGTTCCAGCCGCTGCTCTATCAGGTGGCAACCACGGCGCTGGCGACCTCGGAGGTTGCCTGGCCGATCCGCCATCTCCTGCGCAAGCGCAAGGATGTGACCACGCTGCTGGCCAATGTCACGGGAGTCGACCGGGCCGGCAAACGTGTTTTGCTCGACGATGGCAGCACCGTCGCCTACGACACGCTGGTGCTCGCCACCGGCGCGCGCCACGCCTATTTCGGCCATGACGAATGGGAGCCTTTCGCACCGGGCCTGAAGACATTGGAGGACGCCACCACCATTCGGCGCCGCATTCTTCTGGCCTTCGAGCAGGCGGAGCGGGAACCCGACCCCGCCAGGCGCCAGGCGCTGCTGACCATTGCCATCGTCGGCGGCGGGCCGACCGGCGTCGAACTTGCCGGAACCATTGCCGAACTGGCGCATGACACGCTGCGCGGCGAATTCCGCAACATCGATACGCGCCAGACGCGCGTGGTGCTGATCGAGGCCGGCGACCGCATTCTGGCCAATTTCGCGCCGACGCTCTCCAACTATGCCGGGAAGGCGCTGGAACGGCTTGGTGTTGTGGTCGAGCTTGGCCGGGCCGTCACGCGCTGCGATGCCGAAGGCGTGGTTTTTGGCGACACGGTTCTGCCGGCCCGCACGATCCTGTGGGCAGCCGGCGTTGCCGCTTCGCCCGCCGCCGAATGGCTGGGAGCGAAGGCGGACCGAGCCGGCAGGGTATTGGTCGAGCCTGATCTCAGTGTGCCCGGCAGCCCGGAAATTTTTGTCATCGGCGACGCAGCACTTGTGCTGCGGCCCGACGGACGGCCGGTGCCCGGCGTGGCACCTTCCGCCAAGCAGGAGGGACGGCATGTTGCCGCGACCGTCAAGGCCAGGCTTGCCGGCGACACGAGCCCGCGGCCTTTCCATTACAAGCATGCCGGTGATCTGGCGACGATCGGCAAGCGCGCGGCCGCGATCGATTTCGGCTGGATCAAGCTGACCGGCTGGCTCGCCTGGTGGCTCTGGGGCATCGCCCATATCTATTTCCTGATCGGTTTCCGCAACCGGCTTGCGGTTTCGCTGAGCTGGCTATGGATCTACGTCACAGGCCAGCGCAGCGCCCGGCTGATCACCCAGGGCGACGACGACAAGAGCTGACTTTCTTCACCGCGCTTTTCATCCGGCCGTCATCTGTAGCTGATGGATTGGCGTGCCGATGCGCGCGACTTCTTGAGTGGACTTGAGCCGGTTTCAGCGCGAAGTTCGCTTCGGGGCAGGGCTTGTCAGGTCGTCGAAGTAAGGAGAAAACATGTCGCAACTGCTCCACCCCGTCTCTCGCCGTGGTCTCCTTGCGGGGGCCGCTGCCACAGGGGCGCTGATCATGCTTCATCCCTTCTCCGCCCGTGCGCAGGCCAACCAGGCGCATCTGAGAATCATGGAAACCACCGATATCCATGTGAACGTGCTGCCCTATGATTACTACGCCGACAAAGCCAATGACACGATGGGCCTGTCGCGCACGGCGTCCCTGATCGACGCCGTGCGCAAGGAAGCCGCCAATTCGATGCTGATCGACAATGGCGACCTCTTGCAGGGCAATCCGATGGGCGACTACATCGCCTATGAGAAGGGCCTGAAGGAGGGCGATCTCCATCCGATCATGAAAGGCATGAACCTGCTCGGCTATGAGTGTTCGACACTTGGCAACCACGAATTCAACTACGGCCTGTCCTTTCTGGACAAGGTCCTGGCCGGCGCCAATTTCCCGTTCGTCTGCGCCAATCTGATCCGGGGGACCGAGCTTGCCGCCAACCCGCGCGACGACAAGCTCTACCTCAAGCCCTACATAATCCTGGACCGGAAGATCAAGGACGGTTCAGGCGCGGAGCAACCGATCAGGATCGGCATCATCGGCTTCGTGCCGCCGCAGATCATGGTCTGGGATCTCAAGAATCTCGAAGGCAACGTCAAGACGCGCGACATCGTCGAGGCGGCGAAGGCCTGGGTGCCGCAGATGAAGGAGGAGGGGGCCGATATCGTCATCGCGCTCTCGCATTCCGGCATCGACGTCAAACAGGGTGACATGATGGAGAACGCCTCGTTCTTCGTCGCCGGCGTCGAAGGCATCGACGCGGTCTTCACCGGCCACCAGCACCTGGTCTTCCCCGGCAAGAAGGATTTCCAGGCGCTTGAGGGCGTTGACGCACAGAAGGGGACGCTGCAAGGCAAACCCGCCGTCATGGGCGGTTTCTGGGGCTCGCATATGGGCCTGATCGACCTGATGCTGGAACGCGACGGGTCGAAGTGGAAAGTGGTCTCGGCGACATCGGAGGCGCGGCCGATCTTCGAGCGTGTCGACAACAAGAACAAGCCGATCGTCCCGGACGACAAGCGCATCATTGCCGCT
This sequence comes from Mesorhizobium salmacidum (SeqCode), assembly GCF_037179605.1. Taxonomy (NCBI): domain Bacteria; kingdom Pseudomonadati; phylum Pseudomonadota; class Alphaproteobacteria; order Hyphomicrobiales; family Phyllobacteriaceae; genus Mesorhizobium; species Mesorhizobium salmacidum (SeqCode). The sequence goes on along the minus strand of NZ_JAPYKS010000011.1, from coordinate 11,596 downwards.
CTCGAGCAGGACCACGAGGCGACGCTCGCCTATGTGCGCCGCCCTGTCGGCAAGACCTCGGCTCCGCTCTATTCCTATTTCGCGCTGGTGGCCGATGATCCGTCGGTGCAAATCGTCAACCAGGCGCAAAGCTGGTATCTCAAAGATATCCTGAAGAGCACCCAGTGGAAGGACGTGCCGATGTTGTCGGCGGCGGCGCCCTTCAAGGCTGGCGGGCGCAGCGGCGCCGACTACTACACCGACGTGCCGGTGGGCGACATCGCAATCAAGAACGTCGCCGACCTCTATCTCTATCCGAACACGGTTCGCGCGGTTGAGATCACGGGTGCGCAGGTGAAGGAATGGCTGGAGATGTCGGCCGGCATCTTCAAAAAGATCCAGGCAGGGAAGGCTGACCAGCCGCTGATCGACCCTGAATTCCCCTCCTACAATTTCGATGTCATCGATGGCGTCAGCTACAGGATAGACCTGTCGCAGCCGCCGAAATACGATTCGAAGGGCGGCGTCGCCAATGCCGGTTCCAATCGCATTGTCGACCTGAAGTTCGACGGCAAGCCTATTGATCCAGCAGCGAAATTCATCGTTGCGACCAACAACTATCGTGCCGGCGGCGGTGGCAACTTTCCCGACATCAATGCCTCGAAGATCATCTACGAGGCGCCTGACACCAACCGCGACGTCATCGTGCGCTACGTCATCAGCCAAGGCACCATCAACCCGACGGCGGATGGCAACTGGTCGTTCGCGCCGTTGCCGGGAGCCAGCGTCGTCTTCGAGACAGGCGTCAAGGCAAAGGACTTCATTGCCGATGTGAAGTCGCTGAGGATCGAGCCTGCCGGCGAGGGCGAAGCTGGTGCCAGATATCGAATTCTTCTCTGATAAGGCCGTCAAAGCCGGATGCGGTCAGTCCTGGCCGCATCCCCAAGGCCTCCAGTCAGCTCTTTGGAGGGGTGGGCGGCGCGGATCGCCCTTGATCACCGGCATGACAAGATCCAGCGCATCCGAGGAAAAGCCGCTGTCAGCCTGGCCAGCCCTACGCCTTGTAGACCACCTGGCGCACGTCGATATAGCTGGTGCGGAAACCGGCCTCGCAATAATGCAGGTAGAATTCCCAGAGCTTCTTGAAACGATCGTCGAAGCCGAGCGGCACGATCTTTTCCCACGATCCCCGGAAACGCTGGCGCCATTCGGCAAGCGTGCGGGCATAGTCCTCGGGGAAAACGCGTTCGCGTAGATGGGCAAGTCCGTGCGTCGCGCCAAGCGACTTCAAGATGGACGGCGTCGGCAGCATGCCGCCCGGGAAGACGTAGCGCTGGATGAAATCCGGCCTGGCGCGGTAGGTGTCGTAGGCGGCTTCGTTGATGGTGATGATCTGCAGCCCCGCGGTGCCGTCGGGCTTCAGGCAAGCCTTCATCTTGGAGAAGAATACCGGCCAGTATTTCTCGCCGACAGCCTCGAACATCTCAATCGAGGCGATGCGATCGTAAGTGCCGGTTTCATCGCGGTAATCTTGCAGCTTGATGTCGACCTTGTCGGCAAGCCCGGCCTTGGCGATGCGCGCCTTGGCGAAATCGTGCTGCTCGCGGCTGATGGTCAATCCGGTAACCCGGCAGCCGATTTCGCGCGCCGCGAATTCGGCAAAGCCGCCCCAGCCGCAGCCGATCTCCAGCACATGATCCTTACCACTTATGCCCGTATCCCTGGCCAGCTCCCGGTATTTGGCGGCTTGGGCGCTCTCGAGATCGTTGGCGCCATTGGCATAAAGCGCCGAGGAATAAGTCATGCTCGGGTCGAGCCATTCCTTGTAGAAGGCGTTGCCGAGATCGTAATGCGCCGAGATATTGCGCTTCGACCCCGTGCGGGTGTTCTCGTTGAACCAGTGGCGGATGCGCTGGACCGTGTTGATGAGCCAGCTGGCGCCGCCCGCGACGCGTTCGCCGATCGCCGAGTTGACCACGAACAGTTCGAGGAAGCTGGTGACGTCAGGGCTTTCCCAATCGCCGTCCATATAGGATTCGGCAACGCCGATCGTGCCGCCGGAAAAGGCGCGGCCTGGCAGACGCCAGTTCTTGAGCACGAGTTCGGCGTCGGGACCCGGCGCCTTGCCGCCGACGAGAACGGCGCGGCCGTCCGGCATCCTGACCTTCAGCGATCCGCGCGGCAGGCTCATGGCCGCCGACAGCACCATGCGCGCCTTGGCCGGCAGGCCCGTGACGATCTCGGCGAAATTGAATTCATCGAGCCTGACCGCTTCGCTCGGCACTGCGCCGTGATGTTCCCCGTGTCCCATTCCATGCCCCTGGATCTCCGTGGCGTCGGCGCAATTGCCGAGCTACGGTTCCCTTGGATTATCCGCCGGGTTCGAACGCCCTTGCCTCGACCGGTAGCTTGCGGATCCGGCGACAGGCGGGCTCGAACGAAAGCGCGCCCCTTAGCCAGAGCTTCAGCGCTTCCAGTGAATGCCTGCCACAATCTTCCACGTCATGAGGGGGAACTTCAAGAGGCATGCCGAAAGCTGGACCGTGCCACGCGGCGCCCGGCATCTGACGCCTTGCGTAAGGTCGCTGCAGCCCAATCAAAAACGCCTATGGCAGCAGCAGCGCTAGTGCGATAGCTTTAGCCATGCGTTATGTAATTGTCATTGCCGCCATCGCGTTCTTCCTGATCTGGGACGGCCTCTACAATCAGGGCCGGTATCTCGACGTCACGGTCAGGGAGGTTTCCCATGCGGTGCGCTACGTCACCGGCAAGACCTAGACATCCCCTTCAAATTGGCAGCTGAGGTCCAGCACCGATCGAGGCGCGTCGCAAGGACGTGTGGCGCCATGACCGGTTGACGCGAAGGGACCGCCGTCACAAAAGACCCCGACATTCAGATCGAGGAGGCGGGATTGATCCGGCATATCGTTTTCTTCAGCGCACGGCGCAAGGAAGATGTGGAAGCAGTTCGCACCGGGCTGCTGGCGCTCGGCGATATTCCTCATTCCAGCCTTTTCGAGGTCACGTTGAACACCAAGGTCGACCCGCTGTCGGATGAAGTTGATGTTGTCGTCTACGCGGAATTCGCCGATGACGCGGCGCTGGCCGCCTACAAGGCGCACCCGCTCTATGCGCAGACCACCAGCAACGTCAAACCAATGCGCGAACTGCGCTATTCCGCTGATGTCGTGGCCGGAAGCTGATCCGGCGCTTGCTCCAGAAGGTGCCGTTCGCGGCGCCCCATGAAATAACCGGGCAGCACGTGAAGGCCGCCGGGAAGGTTGATGGCCTTCCGCCAGGCCCGCAATTCGTCCAGCGCGACGTGCCGCCGCCGGCGATCAAGGTCTTGAACCGATCTTCCGAATGATGCACATCGCGCTTCCATGACCTCATCAGGCATTCATCCGCTCGATCATCTGGTTTTGCCGACACAGAGCCTCGATGCCGCGCGCGCCCGGCTCGACGCGCTTGGCTTCGTCGTCGCTCCGACCGGCATCCATCCCTTTGGCACGGAAAACTGCTGCGTTTTCCTTGCCGACGGCACCTATCTGGAGCCGCTTGCGATTGGCAGTGAACAGGCTGCGACAGAGGCGGCTGCCGAGGGCAATGTCTTCGTTGCGCGCGACCGCCTTTATCGCGAAAGCCATGGCAACGAGGGATTTTCCGCGGTGGTTCTTGGCACGGACAATGCCGATGGCGACCATGAACGCTATGTCAAAGCCGGCCTGTCGGCGGGAGACACGCTGAGCTTCTCGCGAACCTTCACCGACGCGGCGGGCAAAAGCGATACGGCCTCGTTCAAGCTCGCCTTTGCTGCGGCTCACGGCCAAACGGACGCATTTCTTTTTACCTGCCAGCGCATCAATGCGCCGAAAGTGGACCGCGCAGCATTGCAGGCTCACCCCAACGGCGTCGACGGAATTGTCGAGGTGATTGCAATCAGCGGCGGCGCCCCAGCCGAGCAGCACCGGCTGATTTCAGTGGCGGTCAACGACCCGTCCGCCGATATGCAAGGCGGCGCTTTTCATCTGCCGAACGCGATCTTGACCGTCCTGGACGCCGCCTCTTTCACGGCGCGCTTTGGAATGCCGGCCGGGGCGCCATCAGAATTGCGCTTCGCCGCCGTGGTTTTTTCGATCCGCGACATTGACGCCGCCGCAAGCCTGCTTGCGGCCAATGCCATCGAACACGATATGTCGGGCAATGACATCATCGTGCGGCCGGCACCCGGGCAGGGCGCGGCTTTCATCTTTCGGGAGATCCAATGAGCAACCCCCTGGCGCCCAATTCGTCGGTAACCGTCGGCAATGTCGTCTTCGACAATGCGGGGCCCCTGGCGCTGATCGCCGGCCCGTGCCAGTTCGAATCGCGCCAGCATGCCTTCGATATGGGCGGTGCGCTGAAGGAACTGACCGGCAGGCTCGGCATCGGCCTCGTCTACAAGACGAGCTATGACAAGGCCAACCGAACCTCGCTGTCGGCAACGCGTGGTGCCGGCATGGACGCCGCGCTTCCCGTCTTCGACGAATTGCGCAAGGAATTCTCGCTTCCCGTGCTGACCGATGTCCACACCGAGGAGCAGTGCGCGATTGTTGCTCCGCATGTCGATGTGCTGCAGATACCGGCTTTCCTGTCGCGCCAGACCGATATGCTGGTCGCCGCCGCAAGGACGGGCAAGGTCATCAATGTCAAGAAGGGGCAATTCCTCGCGCCTTGGGACATGAAGAACGTGGTCGCCAAGATCACCGGTTCCGGCAATGCCAATGTGCTGACCACCGAGCGTGGCGCTTCTTTCGGCTACAACACCCTGGTGTCGGATATGCGCGCTCTGCCTGTCATGGCCGAGATCGGCGCCCCGGTGATCTTCGACGCCACCCATTCGGTGCAGCAGCCGGGCGGGCAGGGCGGGTCGTCTGGCGGGGAGCGCCGCTTTGTCGAGACGCTGGCCCGCGCGGCCGTTGCCGTCGGCGTTGCGGGCGTCTTTATCGAGACCCATCAGGACCCCGACAATTCGACCTCTTCCGATGGTCCCAACATGGTGCCGCTGAAAGACATGCCGGCACTGCTGGAAAGGCTGATGGCCTTCGACAGGATCGCAAAGGGCTGAAAAGCCACCGCCTTGTAGCGAACAAGCCCCGGTTATACGCTTTGTCCTGCAAATGAGCGTTTTGGCAGGAGGAAGCCAATATCTGTCGCCCGCGTCACCGAAATCACCTCGTCGTCCAGCAAGAGCTTTCAGGACGCCATCGAGCAGGGAATTGCGCGCGCCTCGAAGACCCTGAAGAACGTCGAGGGCGCCTGGATCCAGGACCAGAAGATCGTTGTCGAGGACGGCAAGATCACGGCCTATCGCGTCAACATGAAGGTGACTTTCATCCTCGCTGAGTGATCAGGCAGCCATCAAAAAGTCGGGAACTTTCGCCCGCGCCCCTCATTGTCAGGCAGAGATCAACGACAACGAGGAGTACGATAATGACAACCCAGACAGGCCACACCGAAGCCATTGCCGCTTCGCGAGTCATCGGCACTACCGTCTACAACACCCAAGGCGACAGCATCGGCAGCATCGAGGATGTCATGCTCGACAAGACGTCGAATGGCATCATGTTCGCGGTGATCGGTTTCGGTGGCTTTCTCGGCATTAGCGAGAAGTACCACGCCATTCCTTGGGCAAGCCTCGACTATGATGAGGCAAGAGGCGGCTATGTCGTACCCTTCACCAAGGAACAGCTGAAGGCAGCGCCTGCCCATTCGATCAACGAACTGGCCGGCGCGGATGGCGAGAGCGCGCGCGACGAGTCCTATCAGTATTACAAAGTCAGGCCCTATTGGCATTGAAGCCACAATCGAAAAAGGGGGTCGTTTCGACGGCCCCCTTTTCGATTCAAGGCAACGCTACTCGCTGATGTGCGAAGCCGCCAAAGGCGCAAAGGCTTTTGGCGGTGACTGCTGATTGTCGCATGACGTCAGGAACGCCGCGGCGATCAGGAACAGACTGACGATACCGCTCAACTCAGACATGGCGAAACTCCTCCTGTTTCGCCCCGCGCGACAACATCCATAACCTGGAATGCGCGTGTGGTGGCATGACTTATGATGACAGAAACTTGCGCTTCGTGAATCGAGCGAACGGCAATATTCGGCCAGGGCCCGATTGCCTTTTGCGTCGCTTTGGCTAAGACGGGCGCGACCCCTTTCTCCAGATTAATCGAGGACATCGCAATGACCGCCATCATCGATATTGTCGGGCGTGAAATCCTGGACAGCCGTGGAAATCCGACCGTCGAGGTCGATGTCGTTCTCGAAGACGGTTCGATGGGCCGCGCCGCTGTGCCGTCGGGCGCCTCGACCGGCGCCCACGAAGCCGTCGAACTTCGCGACGGCGGCGCCCGCTATCTCGGCAAGGGCGTGCTGAAGGCCGTCGAGGCGGTCAACGGCGAACTGTTCGAGGCGATCGGCGGCATGGAAGCCGAAAACCAGATCCATATCGATCAGACGATGATCGAGCTTGACGGCACGCCCAACAAGAGCCGGCTCGGCGCCAACGCCATTCTGGGCGTTTCGCTGGCCGTCGCGAAAGCCGCGGCCGATGCCGCCGGCCTGCCGCTCTATCGCTATGTCGGCGGCACCAAGGCGCATGTCCTGCCGGTGCCGATGATGAACATCATCAATGGCGGCGCGCATGCCGACAATCCGATCGACTTCCAGGAATTCATGATCCTGCCAGTCGGCGCGCCGACGCTGCGCGAAGGCGTGCGCTGGGGTTCGGAAATCTTCCACACACTGCGCAAGAAGCTGAAAGATGCCGGCCACAACACCAATGTCGGTGACGAGGGCGGCTTCGCGCCGAACCTGAAGAGCGCGCCGGTGGCGCTCGACTTCATCATGGAATCGATCGAGAAGGCCGGATTCAAGCCGGGCGAAGAGATCGCGCTCGGCCTCGATTGCGCCGCGACCGAGTTCTTCAAGGACGGCAACTATGTCTATGAGGGCGAGAAGAAGACGCGCGACCCCAAGGCGCAGGCCAAGTACCTCGCCAAGCTCGCCGCCGATTACCCGATCATCTCGATCGAGGACGGCCTCGCCGAGGATGACTGGGAAGGCTGGAAATACCTGACCGACCTGATCGGCAAGAAGACGCAGCTTGTCGGCGACGATCTCTTCGTCACCAACACGGCGCGCCTGCGCGATGGCATCCGCATGGGTGTCGCCAACTCGATACTGGTCAAGGTCAACCAGATCGGCTCGCTGACCGAGACACTCGACGCGGTCGAGACCGCGCACAAGGCAGCCTACACGGCCGTCATGTCGCACCGTTCGGGCGAGACCGAGGATTCGACCATCGCCGATCTTGCCGTCGCCACCAATTGCGGACAGATCAAGACTGGCTCGCTGTCGCGCTCCGACCGCATGGCCAAATACAACCAGTTGATCCGCATCGAGGAAGAACTCGGCAAGCAGGCGCGTTACGCCGGCAAGTCGGTGATCAAGAGCTGATCCGGCCGCACATTGTCGATATGGAGAGGGCGGGACATCCCGCCCTTTTTCATTTCAGGCCGACCGGGCGGCCTCCCGTAACCGTCCGTTAAGCACAATCAGGCGAAAAAGGTTTCGAGCCGTCTGAGTTCGCGGCCACGGGGAATCGGTCATGTGGACGCGTCAGCACAAGCAGAGAAACACCGGCCGGCTGATCATTCCTTCGCTCTGCGTGGCGTTCCTGGCCTATTTCGGCTTTCATGCCTATCATGGTGAATTCGGCATCAATTCCAAATACAAGCTGGAGGCCGAGACGGTCGCGCTGCAGGGTCAGCTCGTTACGATCAAGGCGCGCAGGACGGAGCTCGAACGGCGTGTCAAGCTCATGCATGATGGCACGCTGGAGAAGGACATGCTCGACGAGCAGGCGCGCAAAGCGCTCAATCTATCCCAACCTGATGAGATCACCATCATGCTGCCGGTTTCGGCGAAGTAACCAATTTTCGGTTAATCAGCAATATCTTCAATGATTTTAACCGCTTAGGCGCATGCCAGCTATGCAATTTCGACATGGCGGAACGCCTTTCTACGTGTTAGCCTCCCATAAATCGAAGGGGAGGGCGATCTCCCCGGAGCAGGTTGACCTTGCTCCAGTGTCCGCAAAGAGACGCCAACAGGGAGTGATGCATGGCCAACGCAGCCAGAAAAGCGCCTGCCAAATCGAAATCCGACGGCAAATCCGGTCTGTCGGTACCCAAGCCTGCTGACTTCACCAAGGACGAAGAGCTTGCCGCCTACCGGCACATGCTGCTCATTCGCCGCTTCGAGGAAAAGGCCGGCCAGCTCTACGGCATGGGCTTCATTGGCGGCTTCTGCCATCTCTATATCGGCCAGGAAGCCGTGGTCACCGGCATGAAGATGGCGCTGATCGACGGCGACCAGATGATCACAGCCTATCGCGACCACGGCCACATGCTGGCGATGGAGCTGTCGCCGCGGGGCGTGATGGCCGAGCTGACCGGACGCCGCGGCGGCCTGTCCAGGGGCAAGGGCGGCTCCATGCACATGTTCTCCAAGGAAAAGCATTTCTATGGCGGTCACGGCATTGTCGGCGCGCAGGTGTCGCTCGGCACCGGCCTGGCGTTCGCCAACCGCTACCGCGACAACAACAATGTCTCGCTGACCTATTTCGGCGACGGCGCCGCCAACCAAGGTCAGGTCTATGAGAGCTTCAACATGGCCTCGCTGTGGAAGTTGCCGGTGATCTACATCATCGAGAACAACCGCTACGCCATGGGCACCTCGGTTTCGCGCTCGTCGGCGGAAACCAATTTTTCGCATCGCGGCGCGTCGTTCAAGATTCCGGGCATCCAGGTCGACGGCATGGATGTGCGTGCGGTGAAGGCGGCCGGCGATTTGGCTACCGAGTGGTGCCGTGCCGGCAACGGACCCATCATTCTCGAAATGCAGACCTACCGCTATCGCGGTCACTCGATGTCCGACCCGGCCAAATACCGCTCCAAGGAAGAAGTCCAGAAGATGCGCTCCGACCATGATCCGATCGAGCAGGTCAAGGCGCGCCTGATCGAGAAGAAATGGGCAACCGAGGATGAACTCAAGACCGTCGACAAGGAGGTTCGCGACATCGTCGCCGACGCCGCCGAATTTGCCCAGCACGACGCCGAGCCGGATCCGTCCGAGCTCTGGACCGATATCGTATTGTAAGGGAGGGCCAGGACATGCCGATCGAAATTCTCATGCCCGCGCTCTCGCCGACCATGGAAGAGGGCAATCTTTCCAAATGGTTGAAGAACGAAGGCGACAAGGTCGTCGCCGGTGACGTGCTCGCCGAAATCGAAACCGACAAGGCGACGATGGAAGTCGAAGCCGTCGATGAAGGCACGTTGGGCAAGATCCTGATCGCCGCCGGCACCGAAGGCGTCAAGGTCAACACGCCGATCGCCGTTCTGCTGCAGGACGGCGAGAGCGCGGCCGATGTCGGCAAGTCCGCGGCTTCCGCCAAGGCGGAAGCACCGGCAATGGCGGAAGCGCCGGCCGAGGACAAGGCGGAGGTGGCAAAGCCAGCCGCCGCACCTGTCGCGGCCGCACCGAAAACGGAAATCGCCGCCGATCCGGATATTCCTGCCGGCACCGAGATGGTGTCGACCACGGTGCGCGAGGCGTTGCGCGATGCCATGGCCGAGGAAATGCGCCGCGACGGCGATGTCTTCGTGATGGGCGAGGAAGTCGCGGAATACCAGGGCGCTTACAAGATCACGCAAGGCCTGTTGCAGGAATTCGGTCCGCGTCGCGTCGTCGACACGCCGATCACCGAACATGGTTTTGCCGGCGTTGGCGTCGGTGCGGCGATGGCGGGCCTGAAGCCGATCGTCGAGTTCATGACCTTCAACTTCGCCATGCAGGCGATCGACCAGATCATCAATTCGGCCGCCAAGACGCTCTATATGTCGGGCGGCCAGATGGGCGCTCCAATCGTGTTCCGTGGGCCGAACGGCGCCGCCGCCCGTGTCGCAGCACAGCACTCGCAGTGCTATGCCGCCTGGTACAGCCACATTCCGGGCTTGAAGGTCGTGATGCCATATACGGCGGCCGACGCCAAGGGCTTGCTCAAGGCGGCGATCCGCGATCCGAACCCGATTATCTTCCTGGAGAACGAGATCCTCTACGGCCAGTCTTTCGACGTGCCGAAGCTGGATGACTTCGTGCTGCCGATCGGCAAGGCGCGCATCCACAAGGCAGGCAAGGATGTTACCATCGTCTCCTTCGGCATCGGCATGACCTATGCGGTCAAGGCTGAAGCCGAGCTGCGCGGCATGGGCATCGATGCCGAGATCATCGACCTCAGGACCATCCGTCCGCTCGATTTCGACACCATCATCGCCTCGGTCAAGAAGACCAACCGGCTGGTCGTGGTCGAAGAAGGCTACCCGCAGAATTCGGTCGGCGACCATATCGCCAACCAGGTCTCGCAACGCGCCTTCGATTTCCTCGACGCGCCGGTCATCACCATTGCCGGCAAGGACGTGCCGATGCCCTATGCGGCCAACCTCGAAAAGCTGGCATTGCCGAATGTCGGAGAGGTCATCGAGGCGGTTAAGGCAGTCACATATCGCTAGGGAGCAATGCGGATGCTGTCTTTCTGGACGTTGGCAGCCATCATTGGTCCCACTGTCGTGGTCGCATTTTTCGTGCGATCGATGACCGGGAAGTTCGATGCGGTTTTGTTGATGCTCAGCGGCGCCGCGTCGCTGGTTCTTGCCATTGTGGCAACTGCTTCCGCAAAGGTCGACCAGACCGGCAGCATGATGGTGCTCGAGATGGGCAAGGGCAGCTACCATTTCGGTGTCTTGCCACCCGTGTTCATTGTCGCCACGCTGACCGTCATGCGCGGCCTTTTCAAATTCATCCAGGAGTGAGCGATGCCTATCAACATCACCATGCCGGCCCTGTCGCCCACGATGGAAGAAGGCAATCTGTCAAAATGGCTGGTCAAGGAAGGCGACAAGGTTTCGCCGGGCGATGTCATCGCCGAGATCGAGACCGACAAGGCGACGATGGAGGTCGAAGCCGTCGATGAGGGTACGGTTGCCAAGCTCGTCGTGCCGGCCGGAACCGAAGGCGTCAAGGTTAACGCGCTGATCGCCGTGCTTGCCGCCGAAGGCGAGGATGCGGGCGCTGCCAAAAGTGGTGGCGATGCCGCACCGGCGAAGGCCGAAGCGCCGAAGGCTGAAGCCGCCAAGGCTGAAGCGCCGCAGCCCGAGGCATCAAAGGCCGAGACACCAAAGACCGGGGCGTCGAAGCCCGAGCCTGCCGCGGCAGTTCCAGCCACTGCCAATGGTCATGCGGCTGGCGACCGCACCTTTGCATCGCCGCTCGCACGCCGCATCGCCAAGGAGGCGGGGGTCGACGTGTCGACCGTGACCGGCACCGGCCCGCATGGCCGGGTGGTGAAAGCAGACGTGGATGCCGCGATCGCCGGCGGTGGTGCCAAGGCAGCGGCCGCCGCCAAGGCTCCGGCTGGCGCACCAGCCGCCGCGCCGGCGGTGAAACCAATGTCGGACGACCAGGTGCTGAAGCTGTTCGAGGAAGGCTCCTACGAACTCATTCCGCATGACAACAT